>CALLCO010000232.1 GCA_937998695.1 Candidatus Ozemibacteraceae bacterium | reverse complement strand
GAGGGCTCAGTCTTTCAACTGTTCCTTCAGGGCGGCCAGCTTGTCCCGCATCAGGTCGCCGATCGTGTCGGAGAACCCTTCGTTGGACTGTTGCTGGAACTTCTTCAGTTCGCGCTGTTCGCTGTCGAGGACCGCTTCCTTGATCGAGAGCTTCAGCTTGCGGTTCTTGCGGTCGATCTCGAGGACCTTGACCGTCACCACGTCGCCCTCCTTCACCGCCTCGCTCGGGTGCTGTACCCGCACCTGGGCGATCTGGGAGACGTGGATGAAGCCGCGGACGTTCTCGGCCAGTTCGACTTCGGCGCCGCTGTTCTCGATCTGTACGATCTTGCCCTGCTGCAGGGAATTGACCGGGAAGCGCTTCTCGATGCCCTTCCAGGGATCTTCGCCGACGCGCCGCAGCGACAGGCCGATCTTTTGCTTGTGCTTGTCGAGCTCGTAGACGGCGACCGTGACCTGGTCACCGACCTTCAGCACTTCGGCCGGGTCTTTAACGTCGTTCTGCCAGCTGAACTCGGAGATGTGCAGCAGGCCTTCCAGGCCGTTCTCGAGCTGGACGAAGGCCCCGTAGCTGACGAGGTTCTTCACCACGCCGGTCAGCACGTCGCCGATCTTGAACTGCTTGTCGAGGTCGCTCCAGGGGTCGCTGGTGGTCTGCTTCAGGCCCAGCGAGAGCCGCCGGTTGTGCGAGTCGATGTTGAGGATCTTGACCTCGACCTCCTGGCCCTTCTCGAGGACCTCTTTCGGGTGGTTGACCTTCTTCACCCAGTCCATGTCGGAGATGTGCAGCAGGCCTTCGATCCCTTCCGCGATCTCGACGAAGGCGCCGAAATCGGTCAGGTTGTTGACCCGGCCCTTGACCAGATCGCCGATCTTGAACTTCTGCTCGATGTTCTCCCAGGGGTGAGGTTGGGTTTCTTTATAGGACAGGGAGATGCGCTTCTTGGTCTTGTCGATCTCCTTGACCAGCACCGTGATCGTCTCGCCCGACTTGACGATGTCGCTCGGGTGCCGCACGTTGCGCGCCCACGACAGGTCGGAGATGTGGACCAGGCCCTCGACTCCTTCCTCGAGTTCGACGAAGGCGCCGAAGTCCATCAGGTTCTTGACCTTGCCCTGATACTTGCGATTGACCTCGTAGCGCTGGTCGACCGTGCCCCAGGGGTCTTCCTTCTTCTGCTTGAGACCCAACGAGATCTTACCCTTCTCGTG
This sequence comes from Candidatus Ozemibacteraceae bacterium, assembly GCA_937998695.1. Lineage (GTDB taxonomy): Bacteria > Muiribacteriota > Ozemobacteria > Ozemobacterales > Ozemobacteraceae > Ozemobacter. The sequence continues at coordinate 53,241 of CALLCO010000232.1, read as the reverse complement.
GTCGATCTTCAGGATCTTGGCCTCGATCTCCTGGCCGACCTGCACGACCTCGCGGAGGTTGGTGATCACCGACCAGCTCAGGTCGTTGCGGTGGATCAGCCCTTCTACGCCGTCTCCCAGGTCGATGAAGGCGCCGTATTCGACCAGTCGCGACACCACACCCTTGATCAGGTCACCGGGCTGGTACTTCTCGAAGATCTCGCTGCGCCGCTTGTTGCGCATCTCCTCGACCACGGCCCGCTCCGATACCACCACGTTCTTGCGGCGGCGGTCGAACTCGGTCACCACCATCGGGAACGGCTTGCCGATGCTTTCCTTCACGTTCTTGCCATGCGACAACTGGCTCTGAGGCAGGAAGGCCCGCACGCCGCCGATGTCGACGTTGTAGCCGCCCTTGATGCGCTCGCGCAGGATGCCCTCGATCGGCGTGTGGTTCTTGTGCGCCTCCTGGATCTGGTCCCAGGCGTCGAGTTCGCGGGCCCGGCGGTGCGACAGGGTCAGCTGACCGCGGCCGTCGTCGACGCTCTTCACGTAGACGCGGATCTTGTCGCCGACCTTCAACGACTTCACCATCTCCCCGTCGAACTCTTCGACCGGGATCACGCCATCCGTCTTGTAGCCGAGATCGACGAAGATCCCTGTGGGGGACATGTCGATGATCGTGCCGGTGACGATGGCACCGTTCCGGATCGTACGGAACTCCCCGCTCATTTCTCTCTCGAGGTCCTCCATCGTCATCTGTGATTCATCTTTCACTGGGGTGTTGGCGGGTTTGACGACGTCTTCCATACGTTCCTCCATCCGGATATTGGCAGCCTTGGCTGTTGCGATTTCGATGATACGGTCGACCACCTGTTCGATGGTCAGATCCGTGGTATCCAAAAAGTGGGCCCCTTCGGCCTGGCGCAGGGGGGCGACCTCGCGCGTCGAGTCGATCTGGTCGCGGCGGGCGATCTCCTCCATCAGCGATTCGACGCTGCCAGAAAACCCCTTGGCCCGCAGTTCCTTCAGCCGTCGCACGGCCCGTTCCCGGATCGAGGCGCTCAGGAAGATCTTGACCTGCGCCGCGGGGAAAACGACCGTGCCGATGTCGCGACCATCGACCACCCAGCGGCCGTGCGCCCCGATCTGCTGCTGCAGCCGGGTCATGCACTCCCGCACCTTGGCATCCTTGGCCACGTCGGAGACATGCCGGGTGACCTCGGGGTCGCGGATCGCCTCGGTGACGTCGGTGCCGTTCAGAAACACGCTCGGCAGGGCCGATCCCTGGCGTTCCTCGAACCGCAGCTTGGAAGAAGCGGCGCAGGCATGCAACTGGCTTTGGTCGTGGAAATCGACCCGCTCGCGCAAGGCCTTCAGGGTGACGGCACGGTACATGGCGCCGGTGTCGAGGTAGGAGAAACCCAGCTTCTCGGCTACCTTCTTGGCAACGGTACTCTTTCCGGCTCCGGCGGGACCGTCGATGGCGATGATGCTGGCGGACGGGCCCTCTGTCTGGCGATGAAATTCCAAGGCTGAACGACCAACTCCTGCGGACATTCGCCCACGAAAAGGGAAATACGGGCGATTGGTGCCGATCAGCGTACAACATTTCAAGGGAAGATGCAAGTGAAAAAGTTCGCTGCCGAAAGGGGAACCCCCTGCCCGCCGTGGTGCCGGTTCTGCCGCCCCGTCAGGGGGTGGCCACCCGGCGCAGCTCTGCTTCGAACCCCGGGAAGGACACGTCGAGCCACTGCGCATCCCGCAGCAGGGTGGTGCCCGTTGCCGCCGTGGCCAGGATGGCCACGGCCAGCCCGATGCGGTGGTCGCCGTGGGTGTCGGCGAAGGCGGGCGCGACCGGTCGCCCGCCGCCCGGCAGGGTCAAGCCGTCGGCGGTCTCGGTGACCGCCAGGCCGAACCGCTGCAGCTCCCGCGTCAGGCAGGCCAGCCGGTCGGATTCCTTCCGCCGCAGTTCCTCCGCCCCGCGAATGGTCGAGGGACCTTCCGCCAAGGCCATGGCCACCGCCAGCAGCGGAATCTCGTCGATCAGCCCGGGGATGTCGGCCGGACCGAGATCCAGGCCCCGCAAACCCCTTCCTTTGATCGCCACGTCGCCGACCGGTTCGCCTTTCGCCTCGGCCCGCTCGAGGACCTCCACCGCCGCGCCCATGCGGGCCAGGATGTCGAGAAAACCGGTGCGGGTGGGGTTCAGACCCAGCCGTCGCAGGACGATATGGCTACCGGGATGGATGGCCGCCCCCACGGCGAAGGCTGCCCCGGCACTGGGGTCGCCCGGGATGGCCCGGTCGCCGGGTTGCGGCACGGCCGGCCCCGAAACGGTGATCAGGGGGCCCGTCCGCTGGCAGTCGATCCCTGCGGCCCGGAGCATGGTCTCGGTATGATCCCGTGTCGGCACCGGCTCTTCGATCGTGGTTACCCCGTCGGCGGCCAGCCCGGCCAGCAGCAGGGCGGATTTGACCTGGGCCGACGGCACCGGCAGCCGGTACGACAAGGGGCGGAGCCTCGCCTGGCCCTGGATGCACAATGGCAGGCAGGTGTCCTGGGCGCGGCCCCACAGGCGGGCCCCCGTCTCCCGCAAGGGCTCGATGACCCGCCGCATCGGCCGCCGGCGCAACGAGGCGTCCCCGCTCAGTACCGTCAAACCTGGCAGACCGGCCACGACGCCGGCCAGCAGCCGGGCCGTAGTGCCGGAATTCAGACAGGGGATGGGTTCCTCTGGCTCCCGCAGGTGGCTGGCCCCGCCCACCCCGACGACCGTGACCGCGCTTTCCGAGATGAGGTCGATCGCCACTCCGAGCCGGCGCAGGGCTTCCCGCGTGGCCAGAAGGTCCCAGCCGGCGGCCAGGCCGGTGATGCGGCTGGTGCCGTCGGCCAGCCCGGCCAAGAGCAGGGCCCGATGGGAGATCGACTTGTCACCGGGCAGGCGGGGTTCCCCCCGGAACCTCCGGCACGGGGTGATCTCGAGGGTGCGGCCCATGGCGGGGGAGCGTTTCCTTGGGGGGGCCGGCCTCAGGCAGGCTTGCTGGTCATGATGGCCAGGATCTGGGTGTCGGTGCCGATCATGCCGGGGGCCGCCACCAGGCCGATGTTGCGCAGACTCTCCTCGACGGTGGCCCCCAGGACCCCGTTGCTGCTGGGCAGGATCACCCCGTGGAGGGCCATGAAGCTTGACTGGAATGCCGCGTCGACGGCGGTGACCAGCTTGATGGCGCAACCGACCTTGGCGCCGTCGCAGATGATGCCGGTGATGCCGCCGGTCATGGTGTTGACGGCGGCCGTGATGGCGTCGAGGCCGCCACCGAGCAGGTAGGTGACCCCGGCCGTCAGGCCGGTTCCCGCGCAGACCACGCAGCCGCACATGGCTGACAGGGTGCCGGTGTGGTGCTTCAGGATCGAGGTGATGGCGTGGGCCAGGGCCAGGGCCTCGGTCAAGCGCGCCTCGGGAATGTGGCGGATGGTGGCCAGAACCGAGAGGGGAAGGGTGATCGTCAGGCCCTGGTTGCCCGAACCCCCCGAGGTCATCACTGGCAGGTCGCATCCCGACATGCGGGCATCGACCGCGGCGGAGGTGAGCATCTTGGCCTGCGTGATCACGTCGTTGGCCAGCCACCCTTTCTGGATCAGCGTTCGATAGGCGGAACCGATGTGCAGGCCGCCACCATTGTGGAGGCCGGCCTCGGCGACTTTCCGGTTCATCTCGATGCCTTCCAGCAGGAATTGGCGGGTCTCGGACGACAAGGCCGGCAGGGCGTCGAGCAGGTCGCTCACCCGCTGGCTGGCCAAGGCCTGCCGAGCCTCGAGCACCTTGCTGCTGCGGGTCGGGGCGTGGTCGGGGGCTGCGTGGACGATCGCCCCGTTCCGCTCCAGGCGGACGATATGCTCGTGGCTGCCGCTGATGACCGCCCGGCCCTGGCCGCTGCGGGAACGGGCGGTGCATTCGAGGTGCAGGCCCTGGCGTGACTGGTCGAGGTGCAGGACGATGCGTCCGGCCTGGACCATGGCCAGGGCCTTGGCCAGCCGGGCCTCGTCGATGGCGTTCAAGATGGTGAGGTCGGGAGGTTCTCCTGAGGAGAAGCACCCCAGGGCTGCGGCCAGTTCGATGCCCCGGGCCCCATGGGTGCCCGGGATGCCGACCTCGACAGCGTTCTTGAACAGGTTGGTCGATACCTGCACGTCAAGCCGTTCGATCTCGCCACCCGCCTGGCGACTGGCGTGACAGGCGGCCAGAGCAATGGCCGCTGGTTCGGTACACCCGCAGGCGGGCTTGATGTCGGTGCGGAGCGCCTCTTCCAGGCAGGACACGGTTGTCATGGGGGCCTCCCGATCGTCTCTATGAACTGTAGCATGCCCGGGAACCGCCTCGCAACCGGAATCGCCCGAACCGGCCACAAGGGGGAACGCCCCCGGGGCGGGGGCGTTCCAGGAGTGGGCAGGATCGATCAGAGTTCGTCGAAACCACCACCGCCAGCGGCCGGCTTGTCGGCGGGCTTGTCCGTCGCAGCCGGGGCGGGGGCGGCGGCCGGCTGGTCCGCGGGTTTGTCGGCCGGCTTGTCGGCCGTTTTGGCGGGCTCGTCCAGGCTGTCGAATCCGCCGCCGCCACCACCGGTGGCCGGCTTGTCGGGGGCGTCCAGGGCATCGAATCCACCGTTACCGCTGCCGCCGGAGGCCGGTTTGGCCGGCTTGTCGGGTTCGTCCAGGCCGTCGAAGCTGTCGCCGGAGCCGCCGCCGGCGGCGGGTTTGGTGCTTCCCGGAGTCTCGGCCGGGCTGGAGAGCGGCTCGTCGAGAGTGTCGGAAGCGGTCTCTTCGCCCAGCAGACCCTCTTCATCTTCTGGCAAGATGGTGTCGTCGGTGCCCATCAACGGATCCTCGTCGTCGAGGATGCCTTCTTCGGCGGGAACGGCCGCGCCGCCGGTCTTGGGATCGACCAGCTTCAGGGCGCCTTCCTTGTAGGCCGTGCGGGCTTCTTCCTTCAACCGCCGCTCGGCGGGGTTGAAGCCCAGCAGATACTGGACACTGGGCGAGTAAGAGACGGTCAGACCGGACACGACGACGGCCACCATGCTCATCAGCTTGATCAGGATGTTCAGCGAGGGGCCGGACGTGTCCTTGAACGGGTCGCCGACGGTGTCGCCGACGACGCTGGCTTTGTGGCAGTCGGAACCCTTGCCGCCGTGCTGGCCGGACTCGATGTACTTTTTGGCGTTGTCCCAGGTGCCGCCCGAATTGGCCATGAAGATGGCCACGGCGAAGCCGGTGGCCAAGCCGCCGATCAGCAGGCCCATCACGCCGCTGGGCCCGAGGAGCAGGCCGACGACGACCGGGATGATGATGGCCAGCAGGCTGGGGAAGACCATTTCCTGCTGGGCGCCCTTCGTCGAGATCGCGACGCACGAGGCGTAGTCGGCCTTGGCGCCGGCTTCCCCCTTCAGCAGGCCGGGGATCTCCTTGAACTGCCGGCGCACCTCCACCACCATGCTGTGGGCGGCCCGGCCGACCGCTTTCATGGTTAGGGCGCAGAACACGAAGACCAGCATGGCGCCGACGAACACGCCGACCAGCACTTGCGGGTTCATCAGGTTGACGTCGAAGTAGACCATGAAGTCGTGCAACGACGCCGATTCCACCGGGACGGCGGTCTTGGGCCCGGTAAAGATATACTTGTCGACCAGATCGCCGGTCGAATCCGCGACCCGCAGCAGGCCCATGCGCAACTCCTCGACGTAGGCACCGAGCAAGGCCATGGCGGTCAGGGCGGCCGAACCGATGGCGTAGCCCTTGCCGGTGGCGGCGGTCGTGTTGCCCAGGGAGTCGAGGGCGTCGGTCCGCTTGCGGACCTCAGGACCCATGTGGGACATCTCGGCGTTGCCGCCGGCGTTGTCGGCGATGGGACCGTAGGCGTCGGTGGCCAGCGTGATCCCCAGGGTGGCCAGCATGCCGACCGCGGCGATGCCGATCCCGTAGAGGCCCATGGCCGAGTTCTCGAAGCCGCCGGCGAAGCCGTAGGCGAAGAGGATGCCGACGCAGACCACGACGACCGGCACCCCGGTCGACACCATTCCGGTGGCGATGCCTTCGATGATCACGGTGGCAGGGCCGGTGGTCGATTGGGCGGCTACTTCCTTGGTGGGCTCGTAATCGGCGGAGGTGTAATATTCGGTGGCCCAGCCGATGATGATGCCGGCCATCAGGCCGCTGAGGATCGACCCGTAGACGTAGAAGTGGTCGGGGAGCAGGACGTAGACCAGGATGGCCGCGCCGACCGCGGTCAGCAGCGACGCCAGGTTGATGCCTTTGCCGAGCGCGGCCATCAGATCTTTCTGGGAGGCGTCTTCCTGCGTGTTGACGAAGTAGACGCCCAGGAGCGAGAAGACGATGCCGATGCCCGAGATGGCCATCGGCAGCATGATCGCGCCCATCTGGAACTTGGCCATCGCCGGGGCCGAGAAGGCGGCCGCCCCCAGAGCCGCGGTGGCCAGGATCGAGCCGCAGTAGGACTCGTAGAGGTCGGCGCCCATGCCGGCCACGTCGCCGACGTTGTCACCGACGTTGTCGGCGATGACGGCGGGGTTGCGCGGATCGTCCTCGGGAATGCCGGCTTCGGTCTTGCCGACCAGGTCGGCGCCGACATCGGCCGCCTTGGTGAAGATGCCGCCGCCGACGCGGGCGAACAGCGCCTGCGAACTCGCACCCATGCCGAAGGTCAGCATGATCGTGGTGATCTCCACGTAGTCCTTCACGCGGAAGATGCTGTCCTTGAAGGCTTCCTTGGCCTCCATGACCCAGGTCAGGATTTTCCACCAGATCGAGATGTCGAGCAGGCCAAGCCCGACCACCACGAAGCCCATGACCGCGCCGCTGCGGAACGCCACCTGGAGCCCCTGATTGAGGGACTTGGCGGCGGCGGCGGCCGTCCGGTTGCTGGCGTTGGTGGCGGTGATCATCCCGAGATACCCGGCCAGGCCACTGAAGAACCCGCCGGTCAGGAAGGCGATCGGGGTCCAGGGACTCTGGACATGCAAGACGAAGGCCAGGAACGCGAAGAAGGCGAAGGCGAACAGGAAGAAATAGCCCACCACGCGGTATTGACTCCAGAGGTAGGACATCGCCCCTTCCTTGACGTAACCGGCGATTTCCTGCGAACGTTGGCTTCCCGGATCGGCCGCCATCATGTTCGAGTAGAAGATGTACGCGAACACGAGGGCGAGGAGCGATCCAAAAGGTGCCAACCAAAATAAGGACTGTGCCGCCACGATGGTGTTTTCCACAGGACCTCCTTGGAAGGACTGGTAGCATTCCGGGCAATCGTGAAAAGCATGTTATTATAATCACCCCCTGGGACGGTGTCAAATTCTTCTCAATCCAAGGGTGAAGCATGGTAGAATCCTCCGCACGTATGTACGATTCGCCTTCGGACACCCCTGCCGGCCCCGGTGACCGGCTTTTCCCGCCCGAAACCGGCCCGGCCCCATTCCCTCGCGCCCGCCCGATCGCCTTCGCCGGCCTTGGACTTGCCCTGGCCCTGGCCGTGCAGGCTCTCGGCCTGCCCAACCTGGTGACCGGGGTGGTCGTCAATGCCCTGTTCATCACCATCAGCAGCCTCGCCGGACCGTGGGCCGCGGGAGTGGTGGGCGTGCTGACCCCGTTCGGGGCAATGATCACCGGCCATCTCCATCCTCACCTGTTGCCCCTAGCCCCCTTCATCGCGGCCGGCAATGTCCTCTACATCCAAGGCCATGTCTGGAGTGCCACTCGGGCCCTCCCCTTGCGGGTGGTGGTGGGTCCTGGCATGAAATCTGCTATCATAGGCGCAGGAGGCTGGATCCTGTTGCAGGCCTTCGCCTGGTCGGCCGCCTTGCGTGGTGCCCTCCTGGCGATCGTGACCATGCAGATGGTCACGGCCTGTGGGGGAGTGGTACTGGGTGAGGGTATCCTCGCCCGGATCGCCCCCGGCGGACCGGCATCGGCCTCCTGCGACGTCGCGCGACGCTGAGGGCCGCGCCGAAAAGGACGACCGTATGAGACGCTCAAGCAAAGATTACTACGAGATCCTCGGGGTCAAACGAGATGCCTCCCCCGAAGAGATCAAGAAGGCCTATCGCCAGTTGGCCATGAAATATCATCCTGACCGCAATCCGGGTGATCGCAAGGCCGAGGAACGCTTCAAGGAGATCGGCACCGCCTACGAGGTTCTGTCCGATCCCAAGAAGCGCGATCTCTACGACCGGCGCGGCCAGGCCGGACTCGATGACATCGGCTTCGAGGGCTTCCAGAGTACCGAAGATGTCTTTTCCCGCTTCGGGAGCATTTTCGGCGACCTATTCGGCGACTCCTTCTTCGAAGGACGGGCCCGTCCCGCCCGGGGGGAAGACCTGCGGGTTCAGGTCCAGGTCTCCTTCCGCGATGCCGCTCTGGGGGCCACCCGCCGTCTGCAGCTCCAAAAGCCCGTCACCTGCCCGACCTGCCACGGCCGGGGCGGTGCCCCGGGCTCCCCTCGTACCACCTGCCCGTCCTGCCGTGGGTCCGGCCAGTCGGCCGACCAGCTGTCCCCCTTCGGCGGGCTGTTCGGGGCCCAGCGCCCCTGCCCCCGCTGTCAGGGCGACGGCAAGGTCCCTTCCCGGCCCTGCCCGACCTGCAAGGGCCAAGGCCAGACCCTCCAGGAGGTCGCCCTGGACGTCCGCATCCCGCCGGGGGTCAAAGATGGCACCATCCTCAGCCTCCGGGGGGAGGGAGCGAGCGGAGCCCCCGGCGCTCCCGCCGGCGACTTGCTCGTCCAGCTTTCGATTGCGCCCGATGACACCTTCGAACGCAAGGGCAACGATCTCATCCTGCCGGTGCGCGTCATGTTCACCACCGCCGCCCTTGGAGGTGAGCAGGAAATCCCGACCTTGCGCGGCCGCGCCCATCTGCGCATTCCGCCGGGCATACAGACCGGAACCCTCCTGCGCCTCAAGGGGGAAGGCATCCATCCCCCCGGTGCCCCTCCCGGCGACCTGCTGGTCAAGGTCTTGATCGATGTCCCCAAGACGCTCGACGCCCACCAGGAAAAGCTCATGCGGGAATTGGCCAGGACCATCCGCTGATGAAGGGCTTTCCTGATCAGGGCCTGCCCGTCGGAGAATCGGGGTTCAGGCCTTGGCGGGAGGAGGGACCGGTGGCGACGCGGGGCGGGGTGGCCGGACCCCCCAGCGCACCCGCAACCGGTCGAGGGCACGCTCCGCCTCGTCGAGCACGTCTGGTATCTGCTCCTGGGCGATCAGGGCCCCCAAGTGGTCGTAGGCACGGTCGTCGCCCAGCAGGCCCAGCGCCCGCACCGCATACCGTCGCTGGCCCGTTTCCTCGCTCTCGAGCAGGCGGTGGAGGTGATCGAGGATCCGGGGGGCGGGGCCGTCCCCGCCTTTCGTTCCCTGGTCGAAACGGGCCTGAAATTTCCGTGACCCGGCCAAAGTGGCGATGGCGAAGGTGGCCGAGCTGCGCCGGGCGGCTTCGGGCGAATCGAGAAGGGCGAGCAGCCCGGGCATGACCTGAGGGTCGTCCTGGAGCCAGAGACCGAGCAGGGCATTGGCGACGACGCGGGGATGAGCATCGGCCTGATGGGCCCGGAACAGGTCGGCCTTGTCGTCGATGGGAAGCGGCAGAAGGGCTTGCAGGGCGTTGGCCCTGACCCGACCGTCAGGGTCGGCGAGCAGCTGCCGGAAGAAGCCAACCAGTCGGGGATCCCGGGCCAGCGCCAGCATCGAAACCGCCTGGCTGCGAAGGGCGGGGTCACGAACCCCTGGCAGGAAGGTCATCAGGAAGGCTTTCGCTTCCTCATGGCCGGCGGCGACCATGGTGCCGAGGGCTTTTACCGCGGCCATCGCCCGTTCGGGGGACGCTCCCCCCGCTTCCCGCTCGAGGTATTTCCTCGCTTCGGCCGTCCCGATGCAGGCCACCAGCTCCATGAGCTGGTCGAGCGTCGGCGGTTCCGCCGTCCGGGCGGCTTCGATGAAGTAGCCCAGGTTGGTCACTCCGGTCACCTCGTAGGCGGGAAGGGAGGCACTTCCGCTTGCCCCCGGCGTCGAGTCCGTCAGCGCACGAGCGGTGACGAAATCCTGGACCTTGCTCAGGAAGGGGCCGCTGACGAAGATGGCCGTCCCACCGGGGGAGACCGGTCGATCCTTGAGGCGGGCGGCTTGGCTGACCGTATCGCCGAGCACGGTGAATTCCAACCGTTCGCCCGACCCGACATGGCCGAGGATCACCGGGCCGGTATGCAGGCCCACCCCCATCTGGAATTCTTCCTGGCCGAGCTCTGCCTGGCGCAGGTTGAATTCGCGCAGAGCCCGCTGCATTCCCAAGGCCGCGAAGACCGCCCGCACTTCGGGAGGCCACCCCCCTCCAGCTGCGGATCGGGCCCCAGCCTGCAGGAACACGCCCATGATCCGCTCGCCCAAAACCTTGTCGATGATCCCTCCCGACTGGACGATCGGTTTTCTCATAGTGTCGAAGAACCGGTTCAGGACATCGATCACCTCGTCGGGGGGATGCCGCTCGGCGAACGCGGCGAACCCGCGGATGCGGCAGAACAGGACCACCACCTCCTGCCGCTTGCCGGTCCGGGCGATCTCGCCCGAGGCGCCCGCCACTTCCTCCCAGGCGGTGGGGGAGACGTAGGTCCGTAGCAACTCCCGTTTCTGCAGTTCGAGGGCCATCTTCTGGAAGGAGGCGCCCAGCGCCTGGAACTCGTCGGAATGGGGCAGCTGGCCCAGATGGGCATAATCGCCGCGGCCCACCTGCTCGGTGGCTTCGAGCAGAGCGGTGATCGGCCCCGTGATGTTGCGGGCCACTGCTACCGAGACCAGGACGCCCACGAAAACAAACCCCAGGCCCAGAGCCAGGTTGCCCAACAGCACGCTCCGCATATAGTCGAATTCGGGTTGCAGGGAGAATCCCACCCGGATCATGCCGTAGGAAGTGTTGCCGACCCGCACGGGGATGCAGGCATCCGAGACGGGGTGGCCTTTGTGAAAGGCGCGCCGGATGGCCACCTCCGGGGCGGCCAACCGCTCCAGGGTCCAGGGGTCGCCCATGTAGCGCCCGGCCAGCTCGGGATCGGTGGTCGCGATGATCTTGCCCTCGGGGGTCAGGACCACGCAATACCGAACCACCGCCATGCGGGTGAATTCTTCGAGCGCGTACTCCAGGCCGCGGTAGTTGCCCCGGATGATGTCCTCGCCCATGCCGATCTTGACGAGATTGCCCAACATCGCCGCGTTCTGTCGTGCCCGCTCCAGGTTGGCGCCGCGATCGAAATAGGTCACCAGGAGCACCGTCAACAGCATGATCAGGATGACCACCAGGGCAAAGGTCACCGACAACTTGGCCCGGATACCAAGGGCGGGCCGACCCGGGGCAGGTTCCGCGCCCAAGGCTGGAGTGACCGGTCCTGGCTCAGCCATCGTCCTCTACCTCTGACAGAAAGTCGTAGAGCGACGGGTCCGGGCGTTTCACCCGGAAATACCCCGCGAAATCCTCGCCGGTGGCGAGGTGGGGGGCCTTGGCCAGGAACGCCTCGGTCAGGCGGTCCAGTAGGTCACGGTCGCGCGTGGCGTCGGCCAGGTAGACTCCTCCCGGGACCGCTTCGGTCTGGTGCAGCACCCGAAGGCGGTCTCGGATGTCCGCCTCCAGTTCGGCGAAGAAGGTGTCGGACATGGCGGCGACCTCGAACTCGCCGTTGATCAGCCCTAGAACCGAGGTGCGGGCGTTGCCGGTGAAGGTCTCGCTGCGGAAGAAGGTCGCCGGGTCGTGCCCCAGCCGGCGCAGTTCGAGGCGGGGCATGGCATAGCCGCTGAGCGAATCGCGGGCCTTGTAGGCGATCCTGGTCCCCTGCAGGTCAGCCAGAGTGCGGAAGTCGGATTCCTTCCGCACGACAAAAAGGGAGTGCTTGCTTTTGACCCCGGCCCGCTCCAGGAGGGGTCTGACCTTCCCCGTCGCCCGGACCCGGGCATAGGCCACCGCGGTGACCGCCGCGACCTGCACGTGGCCCCGCTCCAGCTTGGCCAGCAGTTCGCTGGTCGAATCGGACACGTCGATCAGGGGATGATACCCCATGGGGCCCGTGATCCCCTTCAGAGCCGGTTGCACGGCCTCGATGAATTCGACCAGGTCGCCACGCGGTACCACGAATCCGAAGGTGAGGCGTTTTTCCTGCCCCTGGAGCAGGGCCAACTTGGGGGACGGCTGGGCTGACAGGCCAAAAAAGACCTCCCCCTCACCATTGCCTGTGCCGGAAAACTCCAGGAAATTCCGCCACATCAACCCGGCGGCGGCGACAATTCCGGCCAGGAGGAGGAAGACGATCCCGGTGAAGAGGGATGTATTGGCCGCCATCTGCCGCATGCTCATGCGTACCCACTATACCACACTCCAGGCAGGTGGTCCCATCCGACCTGAGGGTGGGGTAAGGCAAAGGCAGGCTTTCGTCCACCTTGCCTTTCAAGCCTCGGGGGTTGGCGATCATGGGCTTGCGTACAAACGGTTTCCGTGAAACCCGCATGAATTGCCTTCGGAGACACAGGCTCTCTTCTGGCTCATCTGCACAGGATGGGCATTTGGGACTTGCGTGTGCCCTGAAGGGTGGGGGGAACCCAACGAGGTGCGACCCAACGATCGCACTGTCTCCTTTGGCGCCTGGGTCCTCTGGCCCGGGGGGGTAGGCTCAGGGCCGATGCAGGCGGTCGAAGCGGTCCTGGGTGTCGAGGGTGGGGGCCAGCCCGGCTAGGCCGGGAGCCGCAGCCAGGGCGGCTCGGGCTTCTTCGCGCAGCTCGGGATGCACGGCCAGCAGGTGCTCGAGGGCGCTGGTGGTTGCTTCGCAGTACATCCGGGCGGCTTCATCCGTCGGAGTGTCGGTGGCGGCGGCATCGGCGAGCAGATGGCGAAGATGGGTGCGGGCGGGGGTCGGCGACTTGTCCAGGAGCCATTTGACGGAATTCTGGGCCAGGCGGGCGTGCGAATACCCCGGGTTGTTGAACCCGTCGTACAGCTTGTCGGAGGGGTTCCCCGTGCCGTCGTCGTAGGGGGAACTGTCACCCATGGCAACCACCCGGCCGCCCTTGGTGCCGACGATGTTGGAGGCGATGAACGCTCCCCCCCCGTTCTTGGCGCTGACGGTGATGTGGGCGACCGCGGTGCCGGCGAGGCAGCGGACGGTGGTGCCGCCCCAGGTGCCGACCGCCTTCACGCCCAGAGTGAACGCGGTGTCGAATATCTTGCCGGCGACGGGGGCTTCGGTGAAATACCGCTTTTCGATCTCGAGCCCGAGGCGGGGCAGGAAGCGGTTCAGGACGCCGACGGAGTCGATGCCGTCGCCGTTGCGGTCGGAGCGATCGTGGTCGGCGATGGCGTACAACCCGCCACCGTTCATGACGAACTGGACGAGGGCGGTCTCTTCTTCAGGGGTATACACCGAGTTCGGCTCGGGCAGGACGACGATGGCGGCGTCTTTGATGTCATCCCATTGGAGGCGTTTGACCGCCCGGACTTCACAGCCCTGGGCGGTGAACACGTCGGCAAAGTCGGAATACCCGCCATCGATGACCCAATCGGCATTGCCCGCAGTCTGGGCGTGGCCCTCGTCGAACAGGACGAGCGGCTTGGCGGCCGCCGCGGAGAACACCGGAAGGAGGGTCATGAGGCTGACCAGGAGGACCCAAAGGGCAGGGCTTCTCGACTTCTGCATACTTATGCTCCTTGGGGATATTAGGACGCTACTCTAGACTTAGGCTACCATTTCATCTTAGCGGGGCTCGACCTTGTCTGTCAAGGAAACGGCGTTTTCCCAGGTTGTCCGGATGAGAAGCTCTATTACTGACAGAGGCGCCATTGGGAATGGGCAGGTGCGGTTCGAGACCGGGCGCCCCCCTCGGATGCCGCTGTGGCTCGATCTCAGACTCCCGGGGTTTCGGCTCCACGCCTTCAAGGGATCGCGATTCGACCTAAGAACCCCGCTTCGTTGGCCCAATGGAGAATCGCTGCGGCGACTTACGCCATCTTGGGGATGTTGGGGGAATCTGCTATACTGAGGATGAATTTACAGGAAAGGTGGCTCCCGTGCCTGTTTTGGTCCGAAATCCCCGGCAGGGGATCATCGGCTTCATGGTCACGATGGCCCTGGGGGTGGCCATCGGGGCGGCAACTCTACTGGTGGGTACCGAGGTCGCCAAGAACCTCGACGAGAAACCGGCCGGAGGAGTAGCCAGCTTTACCATCCAGCCCGACATCCCAGCCAACTCGGCCCAGGAGTTGGAAGAGGCCTTCCGCGAATACCAGACGGCCCGCCAGGCCTACGACCTGGCGGTTGCCGCCCGGGGAGCCGACCTTCGCCAGCCCCTGGCCGCCCTGCGGCGCGCCAAGGCCCGTCTCGAAAAGGCCATCGCCTTGAACACCCCTGGTCTGGGGCCTCTCGAACCCCTTCGTCCAGGCGGGTCCGTGGCCTCGGCTTTGCCGGTTCACCATGTTGAGGGGGTCGGCCTCTCGACCCCTTCCCTGCCGATTCCCCCGGGGCCGGCCGGTCTCGCCTCCGTGTCCCCGGTCGGGGCCTCCGCCTCTGTCGTCCCCTCGGCCACACCCCCCCCAGGATCGGGGGGAACTGATGGGGCGGCCTGGTTCGAACGGTTCCAGCGTGAGTTCCTCCTGCCCGATGCCGTCCTCGTCCAGGCCGAAGCCCTGTCTGACGCCGCTATCCAGGCTTTTCTCGAACGCCGGGGGTCGGCTCTGGCGCGCCTGTCGGGCGAAGACGCCCCCGCCCGCATCATCGGGCGGGTGGCCCGCCGCCAGGGCATCAACCCGCAGGTTCTGTTGGTGCGGTTGCAGGCCTTCCAGGGACTGGTCACCCGGCCGGTCGTCGCCTCCCTGACCCTCGAGTGGGCGATGGGGGTCGGAAGCTCCGATCATCGCCCGGGAAACCCTTCCCATCGGGGGTTCGAGCGCCAGATCGAATGGGTGGCCTCTTCGCTCCGGCGGGCCTTTGCCGAGGGTCAGGCTCGCCTCGACCGCGGCGAGACCTTAACGGTCAATATCGACGGACACGCGGTGCGGGTGCGCAATGCCGCGACCTACGCCCTCTACCGGGAATGCCCCCATTTCCACGGCAATACCCTCTTCTACGATCTCTGGCGGGCCTTCCGCAAGGACTGGGAGACTCCCTGACCCGGTTTGCCGTAGGCCTTCCCACCGGTCTTGATTGAACCGGTCCGGGGTTGCCCCGTGCGAACATGGTCCGTGGCAGTTCCGATCCTGGTCCCTTGAGCGTGCCTTGGCGCCTGGGGCAAGCCCGGGATTGTTCCCGGCAGGCTTTCCGGCCTGACCCCGCGGGTCAATCCGCGCTGGATTCCTCCAGGAGTCTCGCCAGAAGGATGGCCTGCTGGGCCAATCCCGCCGGATCCTTGCCGGTCAGTAAAGCCATCGCCCGATGCCCGGCCGCGAAGTAGCGAGCGACTTCGAATTCCTTGGTCACCGGAGCTTCCGTCGGGAACGGAGGCAGCCGCGACGGGCGCCCCAGCAGTTGCAGGCGGGCCCAACGGGCCGGGGCGGAATGGCCGACTCCGTCCGGGGGCCCGTCAGGGCCGAGGATGGGCGACAAGCCCACGGCCTCGCACCACCCGGGATGATACTCCGGCCGGTTGACCGCCCCACTGATGGCCAGCAGGATACAGTCCTGGCCGGTCAGGGCGATGGTCAGGCGCAGGAGGGGAAACGGGGCGGAGCCGGGGAGGCCGAGGGTGTCTTGAAGGTGTTTGACGGCAGCCGCCTCACGGGTGGGCAGGGTGACGGGGAAGATCCGCCAGGCCGTTCCCGCATGCAAGGACCGGGCCAGCCCCTTTTGAGCCACCAGAAGGGGGCGACCAGGGACCATGGTCACCTCCACCGTGGCTTTGGCGGCCACCCATTCCTCGAGGATGACGTCGGCGGTCGGGGCCTGGGCTTTGATCCGTTCGAAAAACCCTGAAAGTTCCCGGAACCCCTCGAGGCGGAACACGCCCTGCCCCTCCGAGCCGTTGGCAGCCGACTTGATGGCCAGCGGAAAGCGGTTGCCGGCCACGACCCAGCGGGAGGCTTCCTCGAACGTCCGGGCCCGTGTCCAGCGTGGGACGGGCAGTCCCGCCTGCGCCATCCGTTCCCGCAGGATACCCCGGTCGACCAGGGGTTCTCGCCAGGCTGCCGGACAGGTCAGATCCTTCCCTTCGGGCAGGCTGAACAGCCGATCCTCGAACGTCAGGGGAGATTTCGCCTGAAATGGCTCTGGGCTTTGCCCGGCGAGGGCGGCCGCCCACCAGACGTTACCGATGAAGTGTCCCATGCAGGGTACCCTATCGGGTGGTCGGGCCGATTCTTCCAGCCTGCATGGTGTTCTTCCCGGCCACCCTCCCCGCCGGCCAATCGCCGGGGAGCCTGTTCCACGAACGCCCCGAACAGCCCGGTCCCATGTCCCGTCCGTTCGGAGATGCCGACCGGAGGAGGGGCGGTATGTACACGACGCGCAAAACCCCAAGCATGCAGCAGGCTCAGGGAAGTCCTGACGACAGAAAGGACCGGGAGATCGACCTTGGTCGGGGAACCGGACGGCGGAAAGGGGCATTTCTGCCTGCGCCCCAGTGGCTTGACTTGTCGACCGAGATCACGGAAAATGTTTGACGAGGCTATAACCTCATGAAAGGAGACCCGACCATGCCATCGGAAATTCGCCCAGCGATCCACTGGGTTGGATCGATCGAATGGATGCTGAAACATTTCCACAGCCACGAACTGTCCATCTATCGTGGCACCACCTACAATTCCTACCTGATCGTCGACGAGAAGATCGCCCTGATCGATACCGTCAAGAACACCCACATCGAGGATTTCCTGCGAGACATCGAGCGGGTGGTGCCCGTCGAGAAGATCGACTATCTGATCGTCAACCATGCCGAGCCCGACCATAGCGGAGCCATTCCGGCTCTGCTGGCCCGCAACCCCCGGCTGAAGATCGTGTGCAGCAAGGGCGGGCAGACCTCGATGGCCCGGCACTTCCCAGCCGCCCGTGATCTGCAGGTGGTCAAGACCGGCGATTCCCTGTCGCTGGGCAAGCGCACCCTGCGGTTCTTCGAGGCCCAGATGCTGCATTGGCCCGACACCATGTTCTCGTATTGTCCCGAAGAGAAGATCCTGTTCTCGAACGATGCCTTCGGCCAGCACTACGCCCATGCCAACCGATTCGCCGACCAGGTCGACCAATGCGAACTGTGGGAGGAAGCGGTCAAATATTTCGCCAACATTCTGACCCCGTTCTGCGCGCAGATCATCAAAAAGATCCAGGAATACTCGGCCCTGAACTGGCCGTTCGAGATGATCTGCCCCAGCCACGGCGCCATCTGGCGGAAGAACCCCATGCAGATCGTCGAGAAATACCTGGAGTGGTCGTCCGGCAAGACCCCGCCCTCCGCCGTCGTCATCTACGACTCGATCTGGCACGGCACCGAGCGTATGGCCAAGGCCATCTGCCGCGGCATCGAGGCGGAAGGGGTGCCCTACAAGCTGTTCTACGCAGGAGTCGCCGACCTCAATGACGTCATGACCGCCATCCTGCTCTCGCGAGGAGTGGCCGTCGGCTGCCCGACCCTCAACAACAACCTGATGCCATCGATTGCCCCCTACCTCGAGGAAATGCGCGGCTTGCGCTTCCCGAATAAGATCGGCGCCGCCTTCGGCACCTTCGGGTGGAGCGGCGAGGTCATCAAGCGCCTCGAGGAAGCCCTCGAGAAGGCCCAGATCAAGGTGGCCCAGCCCGGCCTCAAGGTGCAGTTCTGCCCCAATGAAGACGACCTGAAGACCTGCGAGACCTTCGGCCGCGATTTCGCCCGCCAGATCAAGGCCGCCGCCCAGTGATCCCACGCCGTCGCCGCCTGTCTCCCGCCCGGGGACGGGCGGCGACGTGCTTGGGGGAGGCCGGCAACGGCCAGGCCATTGACTGGCCGCGGGCCTGGCTGATATTGACGCTGCTGGTAGGACTGGGGCTGGCGCCCCACCGGCCTGTCGGGGCGGTGCCGCCGCCCTTCCGGCCTCCTATCAGAGCAGTGGCGGTGGCCGACGTCGTCGACCTGAAGAATGGTACCTTCGCCGTCTACGAATTCCTCGAAATCTACAACGACGATTACAACAGGCCGTTGACCGTTTCGGCGGCGCGCGGCGATTCCTGGGTTGGGCGCCGCCGCGTCCTGATGGACGAGGAGTGGCTGCCTGGCGGGCAGGCGGTGGTGATCCCGCCGGCCTCGGTGCGGCGGGTGGCCCAACGGCAACGGATCGTTACCGGCTATCCGTTGCGCAACTGGTGGGTCCGGTGGTTGCGCTTCACCATCCAGACCGACCGGGGGCCGGTCATCTCGAACTTCATCTCGTCGCCCATGCGTCCCCCGACCGTGATCGTGTCGGACGTGCGCGACGGCGATCTCGACGCCTGGTCGTCCCCGCCGGGCCATGCCTCGGCCCCCACCCATTTCCGCGAACCCTGGCGCACCTTCCCCGAAGACCGCTGATCTCTTGTCACTGAGCCGCATCAACGCATTCGATGGCCCGCGCGGCGGGCTCGTCGGCTTGGGAACGCACGGCGTTCCCTAGCTCGGAAAGAGGGGTCCAGGGCCAAAGGCCCTGGTGTGGGGTGGGGGGCGAAGCCCCTTCGGCAAGTCTTCAAGCGGATCATGGTTGCTCTTGACCTTGGTTCGAGAGCGGTCGGGAAACGGCTGCCCGATCACGGATGGGGTTGCCGCTCGTTGGCTTGGACCGGCCTGCCGAGAGAAGGCCCTGAAGCCCATTCAGGTTCAGGCATAGGTAGAGGGACAGGGAAGAGAAGCTCATGGGACGCTCCTCCCTCTTGCGGGGGCCGGGGCTTTCCGGTAAGGTGTCCGGTGAGGGTCGGGCCCGCCGCGGCCGATCCCGGGAGGAAGCCAAAACGATGACCAGACGGATCTGCTTGGGCGCAGAACCCCCTGAAGCCATCATGTGCCGCCCATTCCGCGATCTGGAAACCGACCTGCCCGTCGATACCACCACCCTGCAAGGCTACCGCCTGCCGGGCATCGTCGATCTGCACGTGCACGGCGGATTCGGCTGGGATTTCTCCTTCGGCGACCCCGACCGCCTCGACGCCATGCTCGACGGCTTCCTGCAGACCGGGGTGACCGGCGTCGTCGCCACCCTGATCACCACGTCGGAAGAACAACGGTGCCGGGCCCTGACCGATATCGCCGCCGTGGCCGCGCGGCGCTTGCGGCCGCCCTCGATCATGGGCATCTCCCTGGAAGGCCCCTTCCTGGCCCCGTCCCGGCGCGGTTCGCACGCCGAAGATCTGCTGCGCCCTCCCGACCTGGCCGCCTTGCGCCGCTGGCAGGATTTGGCTCGCGGCATGATCCGCTTCGTGACCATCGCCCCCGAACTGCCGGGGGCCCTCGCACTCATTCCCGCCATTCAGAACGAGCTCAAGATCCGCGTCGCCATCGGCCACACCGATGCCGACCACGCCACGGCGGTGGCCGCCTTCGAGGCTGGCGCCATCTACGTCACACACCTCTACAACGCCATGCGACCGTTCACCCACCGCGACCCCACCGTGGTCTCGGCCGTGCTGCGCCACCGCAACGTCCTGGTCGAACTCATCGCCGATGGCATTCACGTCTGTCCCGAGATCGTGCAGATGACCTTCGGTATCCTCGGGCCCGAACGCATCTCGTTGGTCTCCGACTGTGTCCTGCCCGCCGGGTTGTCCGATGGCCTTCACCAGGCCTATGGGACCACCCTCGAGCTGAAGGAGGGACGGTGCACCTTCCAGGGGGGCCACCTGTTCGGCGGAGGTCGCCTGCTTCCCGAGTGCATCCCCCAGTTGGTGGAGCGGGTGCGGCTGCCCCTGAAAACGATCGCGGCCTGCCTGTCCCACCACCCCTGCCATGCGCTCGGGCTCGACCTGCCGCCCGGCGATGTCCTGCTCGATCAGCGGTTCGGCTGGCTGGCCACGCGGTTTGGCGGGCAGTGGTACTGGGCCGAGTGAGGAGGTTCCGCCGGGAGTTCGGGGCGGGTTTGGCGGGGGCCCGACCGACACGCAGTTGGAAGTGGCCGGTGGTGGCCATGAACGGAACTCTTCCGGGGCCTTTTCCCGGATGGCTTCTGGTGGTTGCCTTGGCAGCATCCGCCTTCAGTCTGTCAGGGTGGCCTGCCGTGGCCCAAATGGGACCCACCGCGAATCGGGAACGTCCTGCCGGGGAGTCGGACCGACCCGTCGGGCGATTCTGTGAAACGTGTGGCAAGGCGGTGCCGTGGGGGTTTAATACCTGCTTCCATTGTCTCCACCAGTCGGCGGCCCAGCGCACGCGCGAGCTCGGCCGGTGGGCCCTCGACCGGTCCCGTCGGGCCCTGCAGGCCCTGCCGGAACCCGGTCTGACCGACCGGGTCATCGACAACCTCCTGCAGGTCAAGCAGGACTGGCTGCAGCGGCACGGTGAGGCCTCCGACGCCGACCAGGCGGCCCGCCGCGAGGGGTTGCGCCAGCTCGGGCGCACGCCGGTCGGCACCGACGGTCGCACCGTTGACGACCTGGCCCGCGACGCGGTGCGCCGCTTCCTTCCCGCCCTCGAAGGGACCGATTTCGCCGACGATCCGGTGCGGGTGCTGTCCTACTACCTGGTGCTCGACGGCAAGGGGTTCCTCAAGGAGGTCCGCTTTCTGCGCGGCCCTTTGGGCGAGCCGATGACCCTGCTGGAGGCGATCGAGGCGCACCGCCGGCTCAACCCCGGGCAGGCGGCCGAGCTGCTCGAACTGGCCGACGATCTGCAGCGGCTCAGCAGCCCCGATTGCCCCGCCCACCAGGTGCCGGTCCTGCTCGATGCCGTCGGTCGCACCCTGAAGATTCTGCTGAAGAAGTGATTCCCCCGGCTTTTTTCTTGCGGCGGGGCCCTCCGGTGGCCGGGGCGATGATGTGGTCGGGTTCTTTGGGGCGGGGCTTCGGGGTCTTCCGGCGGCCCGGATGATGGCGTGGTCAGGGCCCCCGGAGCAAGGTTTTCAGCCGGCCCGCGTGACGATTAGGTCGGGGCCCCCGGAGCAAGGTTTTCAGCCGGCTCGCGTGACGACCAGGTCAGGGCCTCCGGAGCAAGGCTTTCAGCCGGCCCGGGTGATGACGAGGTCGGGGCGGTCGAGGACGAGCAGGACGGTGTTGAGGACGGCCAGGTCGTCGTCGAAGCCCAGCGGGTCGGTCAGGTCGTCGTTGGCATCCGAGGTCTCGATGAAGTAGCGGGCGGCGCCCACCACAAGGGCGCGATGCTCCTCGCTCAGGTCGGCATAGCCGTCGAGGAGTGTCTCGAGCGTCTGGGCCATCTTCTCGATGAGCGGCAGGTCGAGGTGCTTGTAGGCGGGGGCCTTGCCCTTGACCATCTTGAGGTAGCGTCCGACCTGGGCGCGCAGCACCCCGGCGGTGTCGGGCGGCAGGTGCTCGATCTTGCTCTGGAAGATCTTCTGGCACTTGGCGGGAATGGTGGGAGGAAGCTTGATGCGGGGTTCGGTCATGACACCTCCTGGTCGAGCGGGCGGGCGGGATGTGATGGGCCAGCTGAGCCGGCCGAGCTGACAGAGCCGGTGGTTGCGGGTTCTTCCGGGGTCATGGCCTGTAGGAATTCCCCGGTGAGCTCGAGCAGTCGGGGCAGGTCCTGCGGACGCAGGTTCAGGTTGACGGCATCGGGGTCCTGCGGTGAGAAGAAAACGCGCTTGAAGAAGGCCGACCGCGCGTGCAACAACCGGTTGGGATCGGGGCGCCGGTCGGGGGCGAACTCGAACCGCAGGTGGTGCAGCACCCGCGTTATCTTGCGTACACCGGCGCGGCTGGCCATGATGCGGGTTCTCGTCACCTGGAACAGGGTGCGCGCCTCGGGGGGCAGCGGGCCGAAACGGTCCTCGCACTCGGCCTGCAGCAGGTCGAGGCGGTCGAGCTCCTGGCAGCGGGCAAGGCGCGAGTAGAGGTCGATGCGGGGCTCTTCCTCCGGGATGTAGAGCTTGGGCAGCATCGCCGTGACAGGGATCTCGAGGCTGGCCTCGACCGGCTTGGGGCCGGCGGTGCCCTTCAGGCGGGCCACCGCCTCTTCGAGCAGTTCGACGTAGAGGGTGAACCCGACGCTGGCGATGTTCCCGCTCTGTTCCTCGCCCAGCAGGTTGCCCGCGCCGCGGATCTGCAGGTCGCGCAGGGCGATGCGGAAGCCCGAGCCGAGCGCGGTGTGTTCCTCGATGGTGGCCAGGCGGTCCTGGGCGTCCTGGGTCAGGCGCTTGCCTTTCGAATAGAAGAAGTAGGCCCAGGCCTGGCGCGGCGACCGGCCGACCCGGCCGCGCAGCTGATACATCTGCGACAGGCCCAGCCGCTCGGCCTCGTCGACGATCAGGGTGTTGACGTTGGGGATGTCGAGCCCCGACTCGATGATCGTGGTGGCCAGCAGCACGTCGTGCTCCTTGCGGATGAATTCGAGCATCGTCTGCTCGACCTGTTGCTCGTCCATCTGGCCGTGGGCCACCACGAGCCGCGCTTCTGGCACCAGCTCACGCAAAAAGGCGGCCTTCTGCTCGATGCGTTCGACGCGGTTGAAGACGTAGTAGACCTGCCCGCCGCGCTTGAGTTCCTCGATGATGGCGCGCTTGGCCCAGGCCGGGTCGAAGGGGGCGACGTAGGTGTTGACCGGGCGGCGGTCTTCGGGCGGGGTGTTGATGATGCTGATCTGCCGGATGCCCGACAGGGCCATCTGCAGGGTGCGCGGGATCGGGGTCGCGGTCAGCGTCAGCACGTCGATCTGGCTCTTGAGGCTTTTCAGCCGCTCCTTGTGCTTGACCCCGAACCGCTGCTCCTCGTCGACGATCAACAGCCCGAGGTTCTTGAAGCCGACGTCCTGCGATAGCAGGCGATGGGTGCCGATCAGCACGTCGACCGTGCCCGCCCCCACTTCGGCCAGGATCTTGCGCTGCTCAGCCGGCTTGCGCAGCCGACTGATCATCTCGACCTTGACGGGGAAGCGTTCGAGCCGGTGGCGGAAGGTCTGGAAATGCTGGAAGGCGAGCAGGGTGGTGGGGCTGAGCACGGCCACCTGCTTGCCGGAATTGACCGCCTTGAACGCCGCCCGCACCGCCACCTCGGTCTTGCCGTAGCCGACGTCGCCGCAGATCAGGCGGTCCATCGGGGTGGGCTTCTCCATGTCCTGCTTGGTGGCGTCGATGGCTTTGCGCTGGTCGGGGGTCTCGACGTAGGGGAAGGCCCGCTCCATCTCGATCTGTAGGTCGTTGTCGGGCAGGAAGGCGAAGCCAGGCTGGGAGTGCCGCTTGGCGTAGAGTTCGAGCAGGTCGCGGGCGATCGCTTCGACGTTCTTCTGGGCCCGCCGTTTCTGGCCTTCCCAGACCTTCGAATTGAGGCTGTGGATGGTGGGCCGGACGCCCTCGAACCCGAGGTACTTTTGCACCTTGTGGAACTGGTCGGTCGGCACATACAGCTTATCGGATCCGGCATACTGCAGCAGCAGATACTCGCGGGTCACGCCCGCCGCGGTCATCTCCTGGATGCCGCGGTATTCGGCGACGCCGTGGTCGACATGCACGACGAGGTCGCCGACGTTCAATTGGTCGATGCTGGCCAGGCTGGCTTCCGCCACCCGCCGGGCCTTCCCGGTGGGCCGCGCCTGGTGCGGGAAGATGTCCTCTTCCCCCAGCACCACCACGCGGGCATGGTGATGGATGAATCCGCGCTGGCTGGGGCCCGACACGAACATGACCGCGCCCGGTTGCAGGTGCATGGGCGACAGGGCGGCATGCGTGGGCACCTTGCGCTCGACCAGCAGCGCCCGCAGGTTGGCCAAGCGGGTCTCGTCCTCGATGACCAGTGCCACCGCGTAGTTCTCGCGCACCCAGCCGCGCAGGTCGTGCAGCAGCGATTCCCGTGAGGGGTCGGCGACCGGGGCGACCGGTTCCAGGCCGGGGAGGGGGCGCGGGTCGTCGGGCCGCCGGAACCGGCTGAGGGCGGTGGGTTGGCGCTCCTGCAAGGCTCGGCGCAGCGCGGCCGCCGGGTGGTAGTAGGCGTCGGGCGGCGGCAGCGGAGTCAGTTCGGCCGCCTTGCGCCAGCTCTGCTGCAGCCCCTGGTGGAAGCTGTCGAGGGCTTCGCCGAGCTGGTCTGGGTCTTCGACGAAGAGGCGGCAGCCCGACCAGTAATCCCACAGGAAGGAGCGGCCGGGGGCGTGGAAGGGCCCCAACTCGCGCAGGTCACGGCTGTCGGGATGGGCGCGCAGCCGTTCCAGACGCCGCTGCAGCACCTCGCGGGCGGTCGGTTCCGCCACCTCCTCGAGCGCCCGTTCGACCGCCGCCGTGATGGCGGCCAGGTCGGCGGGGGAGGGCAGGACCTCGAGGGCCGGCACGATCGTGCAGGCGTCGATGCGTTCGAGGGTGCGCTGGGTCTGCGGGGAAAAGGTCTTCAGGCTCTCGATCTCGTCGCCGAACAGGTCGCACCGGATGGGCAGCTCTGCGGTCGCAGGGAAGACATCGACCAGGCCGCCGCGTACTGCGAACTGGCCGGGCTCCTCGACCAGGTTGACGCGCCGGAAGCCCAGCCGCGCCAGGGTGGTGGCGAACTCCTGCGGTCGGATCACCAGCCCGGGCCGTACGGTCAGCGCCTGTTCGCGCCAGGGGCCGGGCGGGAACATCCGCTCGCACAGGGCTTCCCCCGCCGTCACCACTACCCCGCCGCCTGCCGCTTCGATACCCATGGCGGCCAGCCGGTGGGCCAGCACCTCGGCGTCGGCCGGGGCCGGGTCGTAGACCGAGGCTCG
The DNA here is from genome assembly GCA_937998695.1 of Candidatus Ozemibacteraceae bacterium. Classification (GTDB taxonomy): domain Bacteria; phylum Muiribacteriota; class Ozemobacteria; order Ozemobacterales; family Ozemobacteraceae; genus Ozemobacter. The sequence goes on along the minus strand of CALLCO010000232.1, from coordinate 28,402 downwards.
GTCGGGCAGGAAGGTGTGCAGCCGACCGGCCTGGGGGCCCAGCCAAGCCCAGGCTTCGTCGGCCAGCCGGGCCGCCCGTTCGACGCCGGGTACCACGACCAGGCTGACGCCGTCGAGTCGTGCCAGATAGGCCAGGAACATGGGCAGCAAGGCCCCCGCCAGGCCGCTCGCCGCGCCCCCTTCCCCCCCGCCCAGCGGCAGGTCGGCGAACAGGGTGCCGAAGACCGCCAGGCCCGTGGCGGCCGGCGTTTCCGGGGGGCGCGCGAGGGTGCCCGGCAGTGGACCGTTCATGCCCCCACCTGCCGGATCGCGAGGCGCACCGCCGGCTGCCGAAGGCCGATCGGGTCGAGCGGAGATGGCCGGTTGGGGTGGCGCCAGGAGGGTATTTTCAGGATGGGGTGGTTGTTGGGGCAATGGCTTTTCCCGGCTTGGCCCGTTCCCCCCGGCGTCGTGAACCCGCGTCTCTCGGCCGCCGCCGCCCGAAAAACCGCAGGCATGATGCCCAGGACTTGCGCCAGGCAATATCCGGGTCCTTGCGACGGTTTGGTTAACCCAGGAGAGCGGCATGGCTTCAGCTTTCTCCACGCGGGCGAGCAGGGCCGGGCCGGCCGCGTTGGATCGACGCCCGTTGGGGGTTCGGCATCGGGAATTCGTCCTTCGTGGAAATTGCGTGGGGGCCGGGGCATGTGTATAATGTCTGTCGAAGATAAGCCACAGACGGGAGGGGCGTCAAGCCTGCATGCCCGCCCCAACAGGACAGGAGTCGACCGCCCGGTGAAACGACGCTTCCCCAGCCAGACTGCCTATCTGTTCGGCAACCTGGTGATCCTGTGTCTGCTGCTCCTTGGCCTCTGGCGGGGGCAGCCGGTCTGGGATACCACCCTCCGCCTTCCCAACCTGCTGGTCATCCTGGTTATCCTCAACACCGTGATGATCTTCCGCGAGGGCTGGCCCGAGCGGCCGGCCGCCGGTCGGGCGCCCCGACCCGGTCGCGACCTTGCCCCGTTGCGGCGGTTCCTGGCGGATCCCGGGCTGCCCGACGACCGGCTGTTGCCCGGGGCTCTCGAGTTGCTGCTCGCCCAGACCCGGGGCGCCGGCCTGGCCCTCGTGCTCTTCGAGGAAAGCGGTACCGGCAACCAGTTGGCGGCCACCGGGGCCATCCCGCCCCAACTGGCCGGCGTCCGGTGGTCTCTGCGCAAGGGCGAGCTCGTTCTGCGCCACCCCGGCAACCTCGGCGAGGAGACGATTCCCGGGTGGGATGCCGCTCTCGCCCCCCGGCGCTTCCGATCGAGCGTCACCGTGCTGGCCTTGACGCTGATCCCGCTGCACCTGATCGGCGGTCGCCGCGGCCTGCTGGCGGCCGTGGCCGGTCCCCGCCGGATCGATGCCGCCACCCCCGCTGGCCTGGCGGGCCCGGTGCCTGCTCCCGAGCAGGTGGCTCTGTTCCTCGAAGGGGTCCTCGACCTGCATTTTACCCGGGCCCAGGCCGGCGAAGGGAAGTTCCTCGACCCGCGCACCGGCCTGCGGCGCTACGAGAGTTTCCGCGACTCGTTCGAGACCGAGATCGAACGGTCCGAGCGGTACAATCAGAGCATGACGCTGCTGCTGCTGACGCTGGTGCCGTTCGAGGAGTTCCCCGAACCGGCCCGCGAGGCCTATGCCAAGGCGGTCGCCAGTGCCCTGCGCGCCTCGCTGCGCCGCCTGGATATCATGTTCTGCGGCAAGGAGCCCGGGGGCTTTGCCGCCATCCTGACCGAGACCAACGCCGAGATCGCACGCCTGGTCGCTGGCCGTGTCCTCAGCGCCTTCCAGAAACAGGTGCAGGGGAAGGACGCCCCCCGTGAGCATCGCGCCCGCCTGCATATCGGCTCCGCCACCTATCCCAGCGATGCCACCCACGACGCCGGTCTGCTCGAGAAGGCCGAGGAAGCCCTGGCCGCGGCCCGGGCCCGCGACGTGCCCATCCTCGCCTACGGCGCCCTGCATGGCACCGGTGGCGGCGAGGGCGACGCCGTGCGCGGAAACCCCTGATAGAGGTGATGACATGCCCACCCCGGAACTGATCCCCATCCGGTTCGCCCTGAACGGCCGCACCGTCGAGGCCCGGGTCCCGCCCGGCATGACCCTGCTCGAACTGGTTCGCCGCGAGTTTCGCCTGACCGCCGCGAAAGAAGGCTGTGGGAAAGGGGAGTGCGGGGCTTGCACCCTGCTGCTCAACGACCAGCCGGTCAACAGTTGCCTCAAGCTGGCCGCCACGCTGCGGCCTTCCGACCGGGTCGTTACCCTCGAGGGGTTGGCCGATGATCCCCTGATGCAGACCCTTCAGAAATCCTACGTGGCCGAGGGAGCGGTGCAGTGCGGGTTCTGCATTCCCGGCATGGTGATGTCCTCCTACCACCTGCTACGGATCCACCCCCAGCCCACCGCCGAGCAGATCAAGGAGTTCCACTCCGGCAACATCTGCCGTTGCACCGGCTACGCCAAGATCGAGCAGGCCGTCGCCAAAGCCGCCGTCAAGGCCGCCGCCACCCGAGCGCCCACCCGCGACCCCGGCCAGGCGGCTGCCTCGAAGAAGAAGGAAGCCCGCTGATGGACAATCTCGCGCGTGTGCATTTTCCCGCCTCCCTGCCCGAAGCTGCCGACATCCTGCGAACCCGTCCCGGCGCCCGACTCATCGCGGGCGGCACCGACCTGCTGGTCAAGCACCGCAACGGCCTGCTCCCCGACGTCACCGATTTCGTCGACGTGTCCGGCCTGGGACTGCACGAAATCACCCTCACCGAAGGCCAGGTCCGGATCGGCAGCGCCTGCACGATGACCGCCGTGGCCGGCCACCCCCTGGTCCGCGAGCGCTTCCCGGCGCTGGTGCAGGGCACCTTGCAGGTGGGCGCCTTTCAGATCCGCAACGCTGCCACGCTCGGTGGCAACGTGGGAAACGCCTCCCCCGCCGGCGACTCGATCCCGCCTCTCCTCTCGCTCGATGCCGCTGCCCTGCTCTTCGGCCCCGCCGGCCGCCGGACCGTTCCCCTCGCCGAGTTCTTCAATGGGCCCGGCAAGACCGTGCTGCAGCCGGGCGAACTGATCGAGGCCTTCTTGCTGCCCGATCGGCGCACGGCCGGCGCCTTTCTCAAGCTGGGCGAGCGGCGGGCCCACGCCATCTCCAAGGTGTCCCTTGCCCTCTCCTGTTGGGAATCCGCGCACGGGCGGCATGAGGTCCGGATCGCCCTCGGTGCCGTGGCCCCCACCGTCATCCGTTGCCGCAAAGCCGAGGAGCTGCTCTCGGCCGCCCCCTGGCCGCCCGCCACCGATCTGGTCGCCAAGGCCCGCGCCCTGGTGGTCGAGACCGCCCGCCCCATCGATGACCTGCGCTCGGAGAAGAACTACCGCCGCCGCATGACCGGCGTCTTGTTCGGGCGCGCGCTCGAACGGGTCCTGGTATGAAATATCTCTCGATCCTCCTCCATCTCTACCAACCCCCGACCCAGCTGGGGTTCGTCGTCGATGATATCGTCCATCAGTGCTACGAGCCCCTGGTCGATATCTTCAACAGCGATTCCGATCCCCGGTTCACCCTCAACATCAACTACAGCCTGACCGAACAGTTGCAGGCCAGGGGGCATCGGCACATCATCGATGGCCTGCGGCGGGCCTCCGAACGTGGGACCCTCGAGTTCGTCGATTCGGGTGCCTATCATCCCATTTTCCCGTTGATCCCCGAAGCCGAGGTCAAACGGCAGCTCGAGCTGAACCGGCGCAAAAACCAGGAAGCCTTCGGGCCCAGCTACCAGCCGAAGGGGGTCTTTCCCCCCGAAATGTGTTTCTCGGGGCATCTGGCGCAATTGTTTCACGAGCTTGGCTATCAGTGGTGCATCACCGATGATCTCCCCTATTCCTTCCATTCGGGGCCGCCCCCGTATGATTTCGTGCCGACCATGCACCAGGTGCGGGTCTTCCTGCGGAGCAACACCTGGTCGAACGATCTCTCCTTTCACACCTGGAAAGGCAAGGATTTCGTCGGCAAACTCCAGGAGCGTCTCGGCGAATGGTTTGGCGCGAACGATGGCTACCTTATCATCGCCATGGATGGAGAAACGTTCGGGCATCACCACAAATACTATGAAGAAAAATTCCTCCGCAGTCTCCTGTACGCCATCCAGGGATATCCAGACATTAGGCTGGTGACCGTCAGCGAACTTCTCGGGAAGTTCCCAGGGCGGCCCCAGTTCGTTCCGCCGTCCACCTGGTCTGCCTCCATGGAAGACCTATGCAAAGATGATCCCTACCCCCTTTGGCATAGCAAATTCAATCCGATCCATCACAACCAGTGGGTGCTGACCAATCATGTCATGCAGCTGGCTCACGAGGCCGCCCGCTCGGACGGGGAAGTGCGGGAACTGCTCGACAAGGCGATCTACAGTTGCCAGTACTGGTGGGCCTCGGCTTGGAATTTCGATCCTTCCCAGGTCTTCCGGGGGGCCTATCTCTTGCTCGACACCCTCGAACGGGCGTGCCGGACCACGGGAAATCGCGACGCGCTCCGGATCGGACGCGACCTCTACAACAATCTGGTGTTTTCCATCGCCGAGCGCCTCCACGGGAAGAAAACCTGACCCCCTTCTGCCTCCAGGGGCCATTCAGCCGGAACGCAAACCGAAAACGCGGGCTTTTGCACATAATGCCCGGTGATCGCTGGGTAGCCCACCCCTGATCGACGCGACGTGTCTTTAACGCACATCGGCGTGCCGACCAACCTTCCGCGTCCCATTCGGTGTTGGGCCCGAACTGCCGATGAATCCAAGGGTACACGATCGGGTGGCCCGCCATCCCGATTTTGGCAGAGTTTTTGCGAACTTGAAGGCTGGAACGCGTGGGGGGGCCAGTGAAGCGGATTTGCGCCATTTTTCCGGTAGTGGTCGTGCTGGTGGCCCTGTCTGGGGCAACCACGATCATCGCCATTACTCCCGAAGAAGTCTACCAGGACGGCCGGCGGGCGTTCACCCTGGGCCACTGGCGGGAAGCCCGCGAGCATTTTGACCGCTTCACCCAGACCTGGCCGGATCATTCCCTGGTCACGGATGCCCAACTCCTGGGAAGCCTCGCCGACCTGCGATCCAGACAGGAGATCCGCGATCAGCAGGATGCCGACCACCTGGCCAGCTTGACCGCACGCTATCGCGCTCTCAGAGATAAAGTGAGCGTCTCCGAGATCGCTGAACTCGCTGTTGCCGTCGAAGAACCAGCCCTTCGCCAAAAGGCCGCATCGGCCTCACAACTCGTGCACCTATCCCCAGGAGAATTGCAGCACCTCCTGAACCGTGGGCTGTTGCCCGCGCCTGCTGCCGACCCTGTGGGCACCCTCTCCTGGATCCATGCCTGGAGAGCGATCCATGACGGCCGCTGTCCGGCGGCTCTGCGAGGGCAGCTCGACCTGTGGCGGGCCCGCTCCCTATGGGCGGTTCGTCTGTCGCCCTTGGCTGCCCAGGCGAACGCCGAGCGGCTGTTCCGGCTTGGCTGCTGGCCCCTTGAGCCCGCCCTCGACCGGTTCGTCCGTTCCGCCTTTCGCCAGGGCAACCCCGACGTGAAACGGGAGGCCGCCCTGCTGGGAATTTCAGCTCAAGAGCTGTCGACCAGGCGACCCGGTCGGGGTCGTTCGGGCCGGTCGGATTATTTAACCTACCTCCAGGAACGGGGAATCCATTCCGAGGAGGCCTGGTGCCCTAGATGATATTGTCGACGGGGGCGAAAATAGTCTTGGCGGTGGCGGTGGTGGCCATTCTGGCCATCGGCGGCATCTTCGTCCAACGGTTCGCCTACGTCGACTTCGGTTCGCTGAAGATCGGTCTCAAGCCCCAAGTCACCAGTACAGGAGGGGAGGCGGGGCTGGCGACGCCCACCCCTGACCTCGATGATGACTTCCCCAACCGCGACAAGCATCTGAATGAGGCCCGGGCGAGCCAATACCTGAATCATGCCACCCGCGACTACTTCAGCGGGAGCTACGACGAAGCCCTGCGCCGCCTGGAGCGGGCAAAGTGGTATGACCCCCATAATTTCGGCGCCTTCAAGCTGTCCGGGCAGATCCAGTTCGAGCGCAGCCAGTATCGGAAGGCCTTCAACGATTGGGCCCGGGCCACCCAGCTTCCCAACTACGATCAGAGCCTGCTCCGTGACCTCGATGTGCTCAAACGGCTCATCCGCTACTGCCGCAACGAGATCGATCGGTTGCAGAAGACGATCAACCACAACCCTGAAGATCGGATTTCGGCTGCCCGTCTGCGTGAGCTCGAATCCCGGATGTCGGACTGAGCTACCATCAGACACGCCATTTCAGATGGGGACCAGCCGGTAGGGAAAAAATCCCTAGCGACGTGCAGTTTCAGCACGTGAGGTTTTTTCCCGCGAAATGCCCTCGCCGTGACCCTGGCGTCACTTTCCATATTTTTTGAAACATCCTGGCCGGTCTCTCCATAGTCTATGTACGTATGGAAGCCCGCGCCTTCCCTGGTTTGGATTTGACAGCCCTTCGTGAGAAGTTTAAAGTGGGGGAGAATCCACTATTCCGGGGTGATCATCCATGACTGGCACCGTTGTTGTCGGCATTCTCCTCGTTCTCGGAGTCCTCGGGTTTTTTGTCATCCTCTCCCTCTTCCCCTTCCGGACTTTCATAAAATGCCTTTCGGCAGGGGTTCCGGTCGGTCCGGTCGAACTGATCGCCATGAACCTGCGAAAGGTGCCGACCGATGTCATCATCGATACCTTCATCCGAGGCAACAAGGCGGGGTTGCCCTTGTTCCTCGACCGGCTCGAGGCCCACTATCTTTCGGGCGGGGACGTGGAGGGGGTCGTCAACGCGCTCATCAGTGCCGGGCGGGCCAACCTTGATCTGACCTTCGAGAAGGCGGCCGCCATCGATCTGGCTGGGCGCGATGTCCAGGATGCAGTGCGCATGAGTGTCCAACCCCGCGTTCTCTCTACCGGGGCGGTCGCCGGCATGGCGCGCAACGGGATCGAGGTCATCGCCAAGACCAAGATCACGGTCAAGGCCAACCTTGAGACGATGGTCGGCGGAGCCGGCGAAGAGACCATCCTGGCTCGGGTCTCCGAAGGCATCGTCTCGGCCATCGGATCGGCCGATACCCATACCGACGTGCTCAAGCGCCCTGAGTTGATCACCCAGAACATCATGAAGGCCGGGCTCGATGCCGGAACGGCCTTCCAGATCATTTCCTTCGAGGTGGCCGATCTCGACGTCGGGCGCAACATCGGCGCCATCCTGCAGAACGATCAAGCCGAGGCCGATCGCAAGGTGGCCCAGGCCAAGGCCGAGGGCCGCCGCGCCCTGGCCGTCGCCCAGATGCAGGAGAACAAGGCAATCGAACAGGAAATGAAGGCCCGCCTCGTCGAAGCCGAGATGCGGGTCCCCCACGCCCTCGCCGACTGCTTCCGGCGCGGCAAGCTCCTCGTCCAGCGCAAGCGCAAGACCCCGGCGGCCGCCCTGGCCGGCGGGACCGATCCGACCTGATCCCTGCTCCTGCCTCCCCGGAGGGAGGCCGAAAGGACCTCGTGCGACCTCTGTCCCGACTCTCGTTCCTGATGCTCCTGATCGTGCTGACGGCCGCCGGTTCGGTGGCCCTGGGCCTCGGGTCTTTGACAAGAGAAGGGTCGGTATGGAAAAAAACCGCTTACACCTGTGTCTGTCGCGCCCTTGTCGAAGATGACGCCGGGCGCCTCTACCTCGGTACCTTCGGGGCCGGCCTCTGGATACGCACGGGGGATACCTGGTCGCAGGTGCGCCAAGCCCCGGGGGGGTTACCTGACGACCGCATCAGCAAACTCCTGCTGGAAGGCGAAGACCTGCTGGTCGCGACCGCCGGAGGCGGAGCGGCTCGTCTGCACCGCTCCAGCGGGCGCTGGAGTCGGCTGACCTCATTCGGCGATCCGCCCTCGCGGCACTTCCACGCGTTTCTGGGGCTGCCTGGCGGGGGGTATTTGTTGGGTTCGGTGGGGGACGGCCTGTGTCTGGCCACGGACGGCCGCTGGGTCACCCTCGGTGAATCGGATGGCCTGCCCAGCGACTGGATCAACGACGCCCTGGCGGATGCCTCCGGCACCTGGCTTGCCACCTACGCCGGTCTGGCCTTCCTCGAAGGCACCCGCATCACCCGGGTCGAACTCCCCGATCGCCAGTGGCGTGATGGCAATATCAACGTTCTGGCCCGTTTCCAGGGGAACCTGTTCCTGGGGACCGGCTCGGGAGGATTGGTGGAACGGCTCGAACCCGTCCATCCCGCAGACTCGGCGAAACCTCGGCGGCCGGCCCCACGGCGGGCAACCTTCCGCCGGATTCCCGGGATTCCCGATCAGGTCCATGCATTGCTTCCGTTCGGGGGCCACCTGTGGGTGGGTACCGAAGAGGGGTTGTTCCGGCTTCTGGCGGATGGGACGGTCGAGAGGCAGGATGGCCCGGCCTCAGCCTCCCGGGCCATCAAGAGTCTGGGAGTCACCCGCGCGGGCGTCGTGGTGGGTACAGACATTGGACAAGTGTACCTCGTGGGTGATAAGAATTGGCTATGCCTGTTCGATTATTCCACCATCCACACAGGAGGAGACCCTCGATGATTCGGTTCCCTGGAATGTTATTGGCCTTGATTCTGGTGCTCGGGTTGCCGTTGGCCGGCGTGGCCGACACCCTCGAGCAGGACATGGCGAAGGCCCGGGCCCAGCACGAGGCCGGGCAGTTCGACCCGGCGGCCAAGGCCTTCAATGATATCCTGGTCAAGCACCAGAACCTGCTGCGGGGCGATCCCTCCAAGGCCGCCATGGTCTGGGAAGCCTTCGGCACCTCCCTGCAGGCCGCCGGCCGTACCAAGTCCGCGGAAGAGGCTTTCAAACGGGCGGCCAAGCACCGTGAGAAAGTCGGTCTGGGAGCTCCGGCGGGGATCGCCGAGCCTTCGGCGGCGACGATGGACAAATATCGCCTGGCCAGTCTGAAGAATGACAAGGCCCAGGAGCACTACCGTCGTGGCGCCGCCTATCTCGAGGAGAAGCAGGCCATCTACGCCATTCTCGAGTTCGAGAAGGCCCTGGCCCTCGAACCCGGCAATGTCGAACTCATGGACATCGCTGGCCGGACCATGGCGGAATACGGCGAGACCTACTTCGACCAGGCCAAAACCCTGCTCGAGGGCGTTCGCAAAGCGGTCGGCGACGGGGCCATGAACAAAGCCCAGTGGACGATGCTGGGCCGGGCCTGCACCTTCGCCAAGAAATTCGACTTCAAGGTGGCCGAGGATGCGCTGGGCCGGGCGGTCAAGCTCGATCCCAAGGACTTCCTGGCGACCTTGTACAGCGGCGACCTCAGCCTGGTGCGGGGTGACTACAAAAAGGCCATCGAGTGGTTCGAGAAGGCTCTGAAGATCGACAGCGAAGATCTGCGACCGCTGTGGGGAGCCGGCGATGCTTATACCGGGTTGAAGGAATTCCACAAAGCCCTCGATTTCTACGCCCGGGCTTTCGAGATGCATCGCGAGATGGCCGAAGCGGCCTTCAAATACGCCACCGGCTTGAAGAACGTCAACCGCCTCGACGAGTCGATCCACTTCCACGAAGTGGCCATCGCCCTCGATCCCACCAAGGCCCGGTATCACCTCGGGCTGGTCGCCATCTACCTCCCCCGCATCATGGACTTCTCGGCCAAGAAACACCTGACCGCGGCCATCGCCCTCGAACCTGACAACCCCTGGTGCCGGTTCTACCAAGGGGTATACATGGAGATGCGTCGTCGGATCGACGAGGCCATCGCCGAGTACGAACTGGCCGCCCAGTATGGCCCGGAAATGCTCGACGTGAAATATCAGCTGGCGAACATCTACTACGCCACCGGGAACTCCTTTCCGGGCAACAATTTCTCGAATGAAGACCCCAGCCATCAGTTGGAGTACCTCCCCTACAAAAACCTCAAGCGGGCCTACCGACTCTACAAGGAAATCGTGACGGTGAATCCGAAATATGTCCATGCCGCCAAGATCAACGAGGCCCTCGAAACCCTCGAGGAAAAATTCGGGATCGAACGGCAGTTGACCGACAAGATCAATAAATCGGTGCGCTGATCCCCTAGGGGGATTGAATGTGAAAAAAACAATCGGAGGTGAACGGCAACCCAGAAAGACGCGTAGACGAGGATGAACAAGAGGGCATGCGCGGAGACCGGCGTACCCGGCTCCAACAAACAACTGGAGGGAATATGGTGAAAAGGATTTGGTTGGCCCTGGCGGTCCTGTGTGTGTTGGCCCCCGCGGCCTTTGCGGCGGACGTGAGCGGAGTGGCCACCGACACCCGTTATGACACGAACGATCCGTCCAAACACCCCGTGGGGATCATGTCCATTCCCAAGAACGAAATCCGGCGAATCCCCGACATGATCGACAAGGCGGAATCCCAGATCGGCATGTGGATTCCCATGGTCGAGCCCGAGCCGGTCGTCCGCGGTTTCGACAACCGCATCAAGGACAACGTGCGGATCTACCGCAACACCGGCTCCACCGCGTCCAAATACCCCTTCCTGGTGAAGGTCGTCTCCGGCACCGACGCGGGAAAATGGTTCGTCTACAGGAACGTCAAATACAACTGGGTCTTTGAGGATGCTGGCGAGGGTGAAAATAGCGGCGGGGTCAACGGCGCTTCCGGCGGCGAGGTCTGGACCCCCTTCTACAAAGCCTCCGGTGCCGAGAAGGCGGTCACCTACATGCGCAATATCGTTAACGGCACCGGCGACAAGACCTGGGACCCCAAGATCTATCCCAACGTGCACAAGAAACCCTTCGACTCCGGTATCTCCGGGACCGATGACACCAAAGGCTCCACCGTGCTGCAAGAAGTCGGCATGACCCTGACCTACGAGCGCGCCCAGGTTACCCCCTCCGGGGTCTCCGGCGACGGCTATTTTGGCAATGCCGACGACAGCGTCATCGATACTAACACGATCAGCCCCGCCCAGCTCAACAGCGAACCCACCGCCTGGGAGAGCAAGAAGATCATCAACGACACCCCCGACAAGTTCGGTCTGAAGAGCGATCTGGGGGGGTTCACCGCGGTCAACCGTGTGTACGTCGAAGATTATTCCGCCCCCACCGTCAAGTCCACCGAAGTCAAGATCTACCGCGGCAATGCCGGCGGGTTCGTCGACTCCGTCTACGAGAAGAGCTCTAACTCCTGGAAGAAGGTCAAGGGCATTCTGTTCGAGATTGAGGACGACAACCCCAATGCCGTTGTCAGTTCCGACCGCCTCAAGGCCAGCATGAACTACGAGTGCGGCAACATGGATCTGTACAAGCTCGATAATCCCGGCTATGATCCGGATGACCCGACCTCCGAGCCCTACATTTACTTCGTCTACCTGGCTCCGACCTACAAAATGAATTGGAACGGCTCTTCCTGGGAGCGAATTAAGATCTCCGACAATCCCCCGGTCTTCGACGACACCGTGGTCTACGGGCCCTACGTCGGCCCCGCCAAGAAGGCCGAGGAATACGATTACTACAAGAACATCGATCCGATGTGGAGCCGCCGCAGCTCCGAAGAGGTTGAGGACTACATCACCAACCGGTATGCCAATGCCTACAGCGCCAAGAGCCTGGCCCCCTGGGCCCGCGGCCTGTGCTACTTCATCCTCGACGAGCGCAACAGCGGCCTGCTGAAGATCAAGACCCTCAACAGCCACGTCACCGGGAAGAAAGACAAAGATGGCCGCCCGATCGATGTCGGTCCCGAGATCGATGCCATGATCAACGACTACAAAGAAATGGGCGAACGCGGGAAGAAAGCCGCCGCCGACCTCGCGGCTTTCAAGGCCCACCTCGCCGCCAACGGCAAGACCGATTACAACCGCTTCTCTTACATCGAGTTCAAGGACGGCGGCCGCTACTGTGTCGGTCCCATCGAATTCGAGAAGATCGCCGGCATTTACGAGGAGAAGAACGTCACCGTCGACGGCCAGGAGGTCAAGCAAGCCTCCTGGATGATTCCCGGCCCTCGCGTTCTGCTGCCCAAGCACTTCGCGGTCAATTCCATCGAGTGGGATTCTACTGCGGGTGGGCGCCACTCCGGCGAGCAAATGGCTACCGACAGCCAGAACTTCGTCCTGGGCAACGATGGCAAATGGCATCGAGTCGGCACTGCCGCCGATGCCGGAGTTCCCCTCGAGCTCCAGGTGGCCGGCACCAACTCCAACTTCATCAACAAATACGGCCACGAGTGGATGCAGAAGGTTCCCGACCTGATGTTCAAGGTCGATATGGCCGACTGCTGCGGCAATACCACCAACCAGGTCGGCTTCCTGAAGGTCAGCGACAGCGGCGAAGGCTCCACTCCCAACTGCGAGTGCACGTTGACCGATGCCAATGGCAACGATCATGTGGTTGGCGTGCCGGCCGATGACCAGCTCGACTATGGCGACAAACTGGTCGTGAAAGATCTCAAGACCGGCATTGCCAGCGAGTATGGCCAGGGTTCCTACCTGGGCGACCACGACCTCACCACCAAGGAGATCAGTATCAACAAGTCGGGCGAAGGCCTCCAGCCCCCGATCGGGTCCTCGCTGCTCACCGGCGACAAGGTGATCTACGAAGACACCCGCATCAACATCGCGGCCCACGCCTGGGACAACATCGACAACTTCCACAAGCACCGCGGCATCAGCTACTACAAGATGCAGATCCAGGAACTCGATGCCAACGGCAATCCCACCGGGAAGTTCGAACTGCTGGAAGATGAGAACGGCAACAAGGACGAAAAAATCGAACGCTCGGTCTTCGACCAGCCCTACAACGGTCGCCTGAGCCAGTTCAAGCCCGATCTGAAGTTCTACCACATCTTCCGCAACCCCGGCCTCTATCGCGTGGAATACACCGTCCGCGACGTGCCCTTCGACACCCAGCCCAACGAACAGCGCCTGTTCTTCCGGGTGAAGGTGCTCGACCTCAAGTCCGACAACCGCACCATCGAAGACCACCAGCGCCGGCAGTAGTTCCCAGCCGCTCTCGACCCGGGGAGACCTTGCGTCTCCCCGGGTTTTTCGCTATTCTGGCCCTATCACAGCCTTTGCGGGAGGGTAAGACAGATGAGACGGACCGGATTGTGGGTGATCATCCTGGGGTGCCTGGTGGCGGCCATTTCCCCGGCCGGCGCGGTGATGCCGGCGGGCATCCAGTTGGAGCGGGTCCTGACCCCCAAGGAGGGGTTGAGCCACCCGGTGGTCCTGTCGCTGGCGGTGGGCCCCGATCATGTGTACATCGGCACCAGGAAATACCTGAACGTGTTGAAGAAGGACGGTACTATCACCCACTGGACCCCGCAGAATTCGAAACTCAAGTTCCTGTCGATTCCGGCCATGGCGGTACGGGGCAACGAACTGTGGACCACCTGCCGTTCGCCGGTTGCCGGCGGCGGCACCTACCGCTGGGACGGCTTGCAATGGGAATGGTTCGAGGAGATCAAGGACGACATGCAGTCGAACTACGTCTCCTGTTTCCATGTCGATGACAAGAACGTCCTGTGGATCGGCACCGACGACCAGGGGCTCAACTACTACGTCCACGAGACCAACCCGTTCCGCAAGTTCGGGTATCTGGCCACCAAGAAGGGCATCGTTAGCAACCAGATCATGTGCCTGGCCAGCCGGCCCGGCGAACTGTGGATCGGCACCATGGCCGGCATCAGCGTCTATCGTGGCCAGGAGGGCGATCGCCCCCTGGTGACCAACTACACCTTGTCTTCCGGGTTACCGGCCGACCGCATCACCGCCCTGGCGACCCTGCCCGACCGGGTCTATGCCGGTTCGACCCTGGGCCTGCAGGTCTTCGAGAACGGGGCCTGGCGACTGCTGGGAAAAGAGAGCGGCCTGGCCGACGGCTGGATCACCGCGCTGGCCGTCGATGGAACTGATCTATGGATCGGCACCGCCAAAGGGCTACAAGTGTTGCGGGCCGGCCGGATCGAGCCTCCCATCGATCACCGCGATGGCCTGCCCGCGCACCAAATCCGGTGCCTGGCGGTCGGCCGTGGGGCGGATGGCGTGTCCCGGCTGTATGTCGGTACCGAGAAGGGGTTGGCCATTCTGAAGCGGCTGTGAGGGGGGAACCATGAACCGATTCCGTCCGATGCGATGGGTGGTGGGGGGGGTGACCGTTCTGGTGACCGTCGTCCTGGTTCTGGCACTGGGGGTTGGCCAGCGGCTGCAGGGGCAGCCGACCGCTATGCGGTTCTTCCGGGGCAACAGCGGGCTGGTCGACAATCACATCCAGGCCGTGGCGGACCAGGGGGATACCCTGGTGGTCGCTACCCCCAACGGGGTGACCCTGGTCCGGCCTGACCGCCTCGAGAGCTGGCGCCGGGGGGACCGCGGCTTCCCCGATGCCTCGGCGCGTGCCGTGACGGTGGCCGGCGGACAGGTGTGGGTCGGCACCCATGGACACGGCCTGGCCCGCCTGGAGGGCGACCGCTGGCGCACGTTTTCCCAGAGCGATCTGGGGTTGCCGGACAGCTTCGTCGAGGCCCTGGCCGCCCTGGGCAACCGCCTGTTCATCGGGACTCGCGAAGGCTTGTGTGTTTACACTGGGTTGCTGTGTGAAACCATTCCCCTGCCCGGTCCCGTGCCTCTGGCCATCCGCGGTCTGGCCGCCGATGGTGCACAAGTGGTCGCCGCGACGGCGATGGGGGCATTTCGGATCACGGCCGCCAATGCCGTCACTCCCGTCAACCTGGGGGTCTATCCCGAACCGGCGGTCGATGCCGTCGCCCTTGACAACGGCACCATTTATGCCGCCGGGGAGTTTGGACTAGTGGCCGTGGCTCCCGATGGGCGGCGGCAGGCCTGGGGACGGGACCGCTTTCCCACCGCCCGCTTCCATGCCGTGTGGCCCACGGCGGGGGGCAACGTGCTGTGCGGCACCGCGCGGGGGTTGTTCCTGGCCCGCGCCGGGGGAGCGGTCGAGGAGGTGCCCCTGCCCGAGGTTGCGGGGCCGGTGCCGGTGACCGCCCTGGGCCGCAGTGACGGGACGTTCTGGGTTGGCACCGGCGGCCTGGGCATCCTGCGCCTGCCGGGCGAGCCCGGAGCCGGTTCTCTGGTGATGACCGGAACGGGATCGCCCCCTCCCGCTGGAGGATCCCCCTTGCGTGACGTCGTGGTCTTCCCCCCCCCTAAAACTGATCCAGGGCGGCCACCGGCGGGGACGCCCCCTGGACCGGCGGTTGGAGGAAGCCCAGTCGCCGGAGGATCCCCAGCCGCCGGAGGCGAGGGAAGCGGCCGGGTGCGTCCTTACTGGACGATGACGAAGAAGCAGCGCATGACGAACCTGAGCTTCTACCAGGATATTCTTCCCGTCATGGTCAAGGAATGTCTGCCCTGCCACACCACCGGTACCGGGAAATACTTCCCGCTGAACGATCCGGTGGTGGTGCTGGCCTATTTCCGCAAGGCCAAGCTCGATCGGTTCATGTCCTTTTGCGACGAGGGGGGCGGGATGGCGGGGAAGGTCGACCCCCATACCATCAAGATGCTGCAG
This sequence comes from Candidatus Ozemibacteraceae bacterium, assembly GCA_937998695.1. Classification (GTDB taxonomy): domain Bacteria; phylum Muiribacteriota; class Ozemobacteria; order Ozemobacterales; family Ozemobacteraceae; genus Ozemobacter. The sequence goes on along the minus strand of CALLCO010000232.1, from coordinate 12,842 downwards.
ATGTGGATAATGTTCGGAGGCAAGGAATGAAGGGCAGCGGCCCGTTCGCCGCGGAGATTCTCGGGTTCATCCTCGGGCGCGAAGCCTCGCCGGGGGCGGGGCGCACGGCCCCGCTGGCGCAGTTGGGGAAGGCGTTCGACTTCCAGCCCAAGACCCGGCAGGGGTCGCTGCAGATCCTGCCGATCGAACCAAAAGGCTACCGTTTCGGTATCTTCGGCATGAGCGTGACCTGGAAGGCCCGTCTGCACGGGTTTCGGCACTGCCGTGGCGATCACCTCCTGACCGTCGTCGATCGCACGACTGGCGAAGCGCTGGTCTCTTCGATCCCCATCTATGCCGATCCGCAGGGCCGGTTCCTGATGCGGAAGGAATACATGACCACCATTGCCACCATCACCGACCTGGAAGAGCGGGTGTTCATCCCCTACGGGGTCCTCAGCGGCGGCCCCGACGGCCGGGACCCCTGGCTGTGCCTGTTCACCCTCCTCGATGACCAGCCCGAGTTCGTGTTGTCCACCGGCGGGCCTCTCGATTTGCCCGAGCTGTTCGCCGACCGCTGGGCCCTGCTGGCGCCACGCCCGCCCGCCTCCCCCGACGAGCTCGATCTCTTCGAGGAAGGGGTGGTGGCGCTGACTTCGGCGGTCATCCGGGTCGACGGGGTGATCAAGCCCGAGGAGATCCAGGTGGTGCGCGAGTTCCATGCCCGGCTCTTCCAGGGGCAACCCGCCAAGATGGGCCAGGCACGGCAGATCCTGAAGCGGTTCCTGGCCGAGCCTCCCGATCTCGAGCCGGTGCTGGCCAAGCTGGCTGACCGGCCGGCTCAGGAGAAGCAGGTCATCATCGCCCTGCTGTTGAGCATCGCTTCTTCCGATGGCGAGCTCAAGGCGAGCGAGTTGACCCTGATCGATGGCATCCGGCGGCGGTTCGGTATCGGCGATGCCGAGTTCGAGAAGATGGCGGCCGATTTCCAGCCCGAGGATTTCCCCTGGTACAAGGTTTTGGGGCTGGCCCCGGGCGCTTCCTGGGAGGCCATCGCCGAAGCCTGGCAGAAGAAGAGCCGGGAATATCACCCCGATCTCTATCCGACTCTGCCCGACAGCTTTCGGGAGTTCGCTCAACGTGAATACCAGCGGGTCCAGGAGGCCTACCGGGCCCTGGCCGGCAAGTTCGGTCAACCGGTCTGATCGGTCGTCGGGCCTTACCGGCCCCCAGGGCCAGCCCGAAACAAGCCAGGGCCCCCTCGAAAACCCGCGCCCCCAGGAAATAAGGGGTACGACCTTCCGGCACCATGGCCAGGGCGATGACCACCAACGCTCCGGCCAGCCCCAGGAAGGCGGCCCGGGTGGACACGGATGCCTCATGCATCGGTCCCATTCTACCGCACCCTGCCTCAGAGCGGAAGACGGCGCGTTCTCAAGGCCTGAAGTACTTGTTCAATAGAGGGTGGGCACCCAAGCTATCCCCAATTGACGGGCGGTGGGAAAGAGGCGCAGAAGCGGGGATGATTCAGGAAGAGGAAGATCGAGCGGTGATTGCCTCCAGGGGCCGCCTCATCCCAGGCGAATCACCCTTGCCCGGTTCGGTCGACGAAGGAGGACGAACGGAAAGGCTCAGAAGCAGAAAACCCGCCTTGTGGGCGGGTTTTCGACACGGTGCGGGATGGCTTGCAACCACCCCCCGGTAGCCCCAGCGGGACTCGAACCCGCGCTCTCAGCCTTGAGAGGGCTGCGTGTTAGCCGGTTACACCATGGGGCCATTGAGAGCTGGGGCGCAGGGACTTGAACCCCAATAGGCAGATCCAGAGTCTGCAGTCCTACCATTAGACGACGCCCCAATGGTAGTGTCTATGCTACCATGATCGAAGACCCAAGTCAACCCGACTTTCGGATCGAACAGGGGCATTTGCGGATCGCGCGCTTTTCTGCATGGCCAGGGCCTTGGGCCGGCCTTACCTCCAGATCCCATGCCGTCGGCTTGCATCGGTTGCCACAGGCTCAGCTCGAATCGGCGTCCAATTTCGCAGCAGCGTCATCCCAGGCGCTCTGCGAGGCGCGAAGCCATCCCGGCCTCGTGGGACGTCGATGCGGCGGGGCGGCCATCCGCCTCGCCTTCGGACCGATTCGGCCGGCTCCATGAGGATCTTGCGGCAAGCCGGCCCAAGGCTCCGAAATACCTTTCCCCGGCTCTCCACCTCCAGAGCGCCGAGAATCACATGACCCTGCGGATTGAAGCCCCCAAAGATGAGGTGATGATTTCACGGTTTGGGTTTTCGCCGGTATGACAGGATCACGAGGAAGGTGGGGAACCTATTGATTCTTTCGGACTCAAAGTCCCGCTTTCTTGCGAGCGTAGCCGATCTGGTTCTCCCACCAGCCGTCGAGGACACCCGCCCGTGCCAGGCGGCGCAGGCTCTCGTGCACCTCGGGGATGACCGCCCGGGTGGGTTGATCCTGCCAGTTGGCACCGGGGAGGGACATGAACGTGTGCATGTGGATCCTGATGCCAAACCGGTTGACCAGCTCCTCCATGAACGTCACCATCTCGCGCTGCTGGGCGGCCGTCTCGCCAGGAGTACCCACGATGAAATCGACGTGGGGGGTGAAATGATACTCGCGCAGCAGTTCCAGGGCTCGGATGGCCTGTTCCCGGGTGTGACCCCGGTGCATGGCGGCCAGCCGTTCGTCGTGCCCGGACTGCAACCCGATGACGATCTCGCGGTTGGTCAGGTAGGGGCGGACGACCTCCAGGACCTCGCGGGTCACGAAATCCGGTCTGACTTCTGAGGGGAAGGACCCCAGGTTGATCTGGGGAAAACCGGCCTTGCGGATGGCCTCGAGCAGGTCATGCAGGGCGGCCGGTTCCGGCATGCGGCCGTCCGAACCGTAGGCGAACGCGTTCGATGACAGAAATTTGACACGTCGTCGAGCGGGAAAAATCTCACGGTACCGCTCCGCGATCTCGACGATGCGTGGGATGCTGCGGTGCCGCAAGGTGCCGCGGTAGAGCCGGGGTACGGCGCAGAAATTGCATCCGAACCGGCAGCCCCGGCTGATCTCGATCGGGGGAAGGTAGCCGATGGCCGGGTGGAAGCCCGGGTACCGGTCGAGGTCGACCCATTCCGGGCCCGTCTGGATGCGCCCCCGGGGAGGCGAGTCGGCGAGCCAGTCGGTGAGCAGGCTCGGGAAGAACGCTTCCCCCTCGCCCGATACCACGAGATCGAAGGCGAGGCCGTCCATGGTTTCGGGGTTGGTGGTGGCCTGGGCGCCTCCGACCACGAAGAAATGGCGGTGCCCGGGAGGCAGATGAGCCCGGAGGCGGGTCAGTTCGGCCGAGACCTGATCGGCATGCGGCATCATGAAGGAATACAGGCGGAGGGTGGGGTGATCGGCGGGAATCGGCGGCGGCGGGCCATATTTTTCCCAGATCAGGATCTCGACCCGGGCCAGCAGGTCAGGTGGCACGGCTCCCAGCAGGGCGCCGAAGCTGACTTTGTTGTAGTTCTGCATCCGCAGGAGCACAACGGGCCGGCCGGTCAGCGCCAGGGGGGGCGCCGGCGGTGCCTTCTTCCCCCTGGAGGGGGCGGGGGTGGGAGGGAAGGAATCAGCAGTCATGCGCCAACATTCTAGCACTTTTTCCGCCCGGGGTCAGAGAAACGGGCGTGTGCAGCCCCCTTTTTGGCCTCGCATGGCTGGTATGCGGCTTGCTTCCCTATACTGACGAACAACCAAGGGGGGGCCATGAAGAACATTTCCTTCATTTTTGTCACTGCCATTCTTCTCACCGCCAGTCTCATCACTCCCGCGCTCGCCGGCGTCGCTGAAGAGTTTATGGGTCTCAATCGCGAATACGAGCTGAACGTGCTGACCACCCTCCATGACAGCCGCGGCCGGGGGCTTACCCTGAACTCCCGCGAGAAAGAGCTGACCGACCGCCTGATGGCCTCAGAAGAAGAGCTGGGCAAGGTTGCCGCCCAGGCCGTGAAGCTCGAGTTGGGGCTGCTGACCCGGCTGATCGCCCGGGTGCAGTTCGAGATCCTCCAGGAGGGGCGCACCACCCTGCAGAGTGCGTTGACCGCTCTGCGGGCCGCCTTCCAGGCCCAGACCATCGACGATCGGGGCAAGAAAAAGATCGCCTACATCTACGGCCGCGAGGTCGACCTGCTCGACGGCGAATGGAAGACCGCCCCTGACGGCCGCCGCTACTGGGTGAGCAACGAATACCCCGACATCATCTTGTCCTCGGCCGACTACCGGCGCTACCTGGCAACCGCGGTTACCGTCGAAGACTGAATCCAGCTTTTTGAACCCAGAATGGGGGACGACCCCCTTCTGCGGATCTCTTTCCGCGGAAGTTCGGGGGTTGCCGAACCGGTGGTTGGCGGCGGGAAGGGGTTCAGGGCGACGATTCGGCGGTCAGGTGGTGGCGGATCGCTTTCCAGAGCCAGTCGAGTTCGTCGCGGGTCAGGCCGTGGCCAAAGTCGAGCTCGGTCTTGTCGCTGCGGGCATACAGCACCGGATCCTGGAAGATCGACCCGGTCGGCCCGCGGGTGCCGCGGTCGAGCTCTTCGAGTTCGGTGGCCGACATCGAGAACTGGGTCTTGCCGAAGCAGGTGGTGCGCTCAATCACGATGCCACGTGGAGAGGCGAGCAATTTCTCCTGGGTGGTGCTGGTCTTGAGGCCGTAGACCAGCATCCCCAGGATCGAGATGATGATGGGGGTGAAGAAGAACCCGATCATGATGAGGGCGGGAAGAGCCCCATCTTTTTGGCCGAGGATAGACAAGATGGGAATGAGGAAGACTCCCGCGAAGACCAACGCCACGAATCCGCCGATGCCGAGAGACAACATCAGGGCGGGGGTGAAGCCGATCCGGGGAAGGATGAACGCGCCCGTCTCGTCGCGCGTCTGATACTGGATCCGGCCGCGCCGGTGCTCGTCGGCGGGCGGGGCGGGGGCCGGGCCGTCCTGGCGCAGGATGCGGTCGCGCAAGGGTTCGTCAAGGGTTCCCGCCTCGCGGAAGACGCCGACGCCCATCGAGTTATCCATGATGCCGAACTGCAGGAACTTGGCGACCTTCTCGGCGAGGGTGCGGGCGGCGAAATGGGTCTGGGGGGCCTCGATCTCGATGGGTTTCCCCTTCCCTTTCAGGGTCACGGGGAAGACGGTGACCTTGTTCTTGCCACCCCGTCGCTCGACCGAGATGTCAACCCGCTCGAGGTCCTGGAAATCGTTCTCGGTCTTGCTGAACGGCACGAGCAAGCCCCACCACTGCACCACCTTTTTGCGGCGGCGGTCGAGGATCAGCCCGGAGCGTCCGAACAGAAAGCCGGCTCCGATCAGCAGGAAAGGGATGCTCATGAAGGCGGGGATGAGCAGGGCGAACCGGTCGGGGCCCTGGACCTTGCTGAACTCGACGAACGGAATGGCCAGAGCCGACAGGCCGCTCAGGAAGAACGGCAGCCCGAACAGCGACAGGCAGCCGCCGCCGTAGGTGAATTCCAGGGTGTCCTGATCCTGCATCGGTTCCCTCCAGGGCGGAAGTGGTGGGCGGGCCCGGTCGGTCGCCAGTGGTTGGTTGGAGGCCCACCGGGGTCATTATGCGTCATTTCCCGCGTGTCGCACAAGAGACACGTTTCCTCGCCAGGCATCTCGCACGGTTCTTGTTCCTCTGAAAGCGGAATGGCGGGGGAGGTTGTTCGGTTGCGGGGGGAGGGGGGGAGCGGAACGACCTGGTTAGAGGGTGGTCAAGGGTGACTCCCGCCTATCTTCCCGCGAGAGAGGCTCAACGAACCCGTGATCGGTGCTGGAAATCGCGTGCCCCAGGCTCCCGAAGGGGGCCGATCCAAGTCCCAACACCCTTTTGGGCGGTGAAGGATGGGGCGGAACGAACGCTGGAATCTGTGGGGCGGGGTGGGCGGCAACGCGCAGGGCAACGCGCAGGGCCGGCGTTGCCTTGCCAGGGGTATTCCCGTATACTCGAAGCATTCCCGGTTTGCCGGGGGGCCGTGTTCCGACGGCACTACACATCAAGGGAGGAGCGCCCCATGGGTTTTTTCCGTGATCAACTCCGGTCCGTCATCGAGTGGAAGGATCCGTCCCCCGACCTCCTGATCTGGCGCTGGGATGGCGGCAGCGACGAGCTGAAGAACGCCTCCAAGCTGCTGGTCAACCCGGGGCAGGCGGCCATTTTCGTCTATCAGGGGCAGGTGCAGGCCATCCACGACTATCCGGGCCTGTTCGAGCTGCGCACCGCCAACATCCCCTTCTGGACGACGATCACCAAGATCATGCAGGGCTTCACCTCCGAGCACAAGGCGAACATCTATTTCGTGCGCTTGACCGAGTTCCTCAACCAGAAATGGGGAACCAAGGCTCCGATCAAATACGACGATCCCAAGTACAAGTTCCCGGTCGGCCTGCGCGCCTTCGGCAACTTCTCGTTCAAGATCGTCGACCCGCGCAAGTTCTTCACGGAAGTGACCAGCACCCGGCAGGTCTTTTCGGTGGCCGAGATCCGCACCATCATCGTTGACCGCGTGCTGACCCCGCTCACCGACCTGTTCGCCGAGTCGGGATACAGCTATTCCGAGATCGACCGCAAGCGGGTCGAGCTGTCGGAAGAGCTGCGCAAGCGGGTGGCCGACATCTTCCCGCCGCTTGGGTTCGAGCTGACCGATTTCCGCATCGAGAACACCGACTTCGACGACGACACCAAGCGGCGCATCAACAAGATCGCCGACCAGATGGCCGAGGCCCAGGCGGTCAAGGCGCTCGGCGACATCGACGGCAGCAGCATGAACACCTACACCCGGGTCGAGCAACTGAAAGCCATCAACGCCGCCGCCCAGAACCCCGGGAGCGTGGCGGGTATGGGGGTCGGTCTGGGCGCCGGCCTGGGCATGGGCCAGGGCATGGCGCAGGCCTTCCAGCCGATGGGTGGGGCGCCGGCCGGCGGGGTGCCCGTGACGTGCCTCGGTTGCCGCTCCTCGATGGATCCGGCGGCCAAGTTCTGCCCGAATTGCGGCAAGCCCAACACCGTGGGCAAGGCGGCCTGCGTGAAATGTCGGGCGCCGATGGCCGCTGGGGCGAAGTTCTGCCCCGAGTGCGGCTCGCCGCAGAGCGCCGCCTGCCCCGGCTGTCAGAAGCCGATGGCGGCGGGGGCGAAATTCTGCCCGGAATGCGGGTGTAAGATGCCCTGAGTGTGGCCAAGCGCGGCTGACCGACGATTTCCCGACGGGGGCGGACGACCGGGTTCGCCCCCTTCGGGGCTTTTCGGTCACCATCCGCTGGAATGCGGGTTGAATGGGGCCGTGGGATGGGCGGGATGTGGGGAAGCCTCCCGGCCCGTGTGGTTCAGGCGTTCGGGGGTTTCTTGGGCAGTTTCTTCAGCTCCTGGAGCGTGCGGCGGGCTTCCTGGAAGAGGCGTTGGCGTTCCTGCTTGACCAGCAGGTTCACGTCGAGAGGGGTGAGGGCGATCTTGCGGCCGAAACTGGTCAGCACAGCCATCTCGTCGTCGGTCAGGCGGCCGTCGGCCAGGGCCATGGCGGCCATTGAGCGCAGCATCTCCCGGGCTTCGGCGGGCGAGGTCGGTACAGGCAGGCTGTCTTGGCTCAGGCCCCCTTCGCGGAAGGCCGTGATCGTCTCGAGCACCCTGGCCTCGGACAGGCCCGTGCGGGTGCCGACCTCGCGTAGGAGGGCCATCTCCTTGTCGTCGATGACCCCATCGGCCAGCATGGTGGCCACCAGCCATTCCAGCAATTGGGTGCCGGGAAGGGGGGCCGGCGGGCGGTCGACGGCCGATGGGGCGCCAGCCGGCCTGGGTGCCGACTCGAGGCCGGGGGCGGCGAGAGGGCCGGCCACGGAAGAAAGCCCGGAGGCCTCCGGCGGGGCAGAGGGTGCCAGGAGGGCAGCTCCCGCGACGGACACCGGCTGGGCCGGCCCCCCGGGGGAAGCTGCCCGTTGGGTTCCTGGCGCCGCACCGGTGGCCGGCCCGGCGGGCATGGGCTGGTCGAGATCGCGGGCCTGCCGGACGGCGGCCATGACCTTGACGTCATTGGCGGCGAGGATCCGCTCGAGGATCCAGTCCTGTGAGCCGTCGTTGAGGACGGTCTCGCAGTAGGGGCAGACGAACTCCTGGCCGGTCTGTTCCGGGGCGCCGCAGTTGGGGCAATGGGCGCTGTCGAGCGAGGTGCGGGTCTCGGTGGGGACGCCGTGACGGCGGGCCAAGACGAAGACGTTGCGCAGGCGCCGGGTGCCGACCCCGGCGGCGACCGTCTGGCCGTCGCGGCGGCGCTCGGTCGGACGGCCGCTCCAGGCGATCTCGACGAAGACGCGGTCGAAGGGTTCCCCGGGCAGGATCGCCTTGACGCTGACCCCGCCGACGGCGCACCGGGTGAAGAAATGGCGGGAGCCGTTCTCGCCCGGGTGCAGGCGGGGGGCGAGGCCGGCGAGGAACGGGTCGAGCGCGTATTTGCGCATCGGGCCCACGTCGCCCAGCCGCTCGGCGAGGGCGTGCCGCCAGAAGATGACCGAGGCGCGGTCCTCCAGGTGCTGAAGGTGGAAGCCGGGGTCGGCCTTCCGATAGGTGGCCAGGCCGGGAACGGTCTCGCTCGCGCGGGGGGCCCACTCACTGGCCTGGGTGATGACGGCCAGCACCCAGTCGTGCTCGCCCGAGCGCAGGTAGGACTGGCAAACGGGACAGATGGCCACCCTGGCCACCTCGACGGGGGCGCTGCAGTTGGGGCAGAAGCCTTCGATCAGGCCCGGTTTGGCGAGGGTTTTGACGCCCGGGCGGCGCAGGAAGGTCCAGACCTCCTCGAACAGCTCGGGGGTGGTGGGCCCTTCCACCCACGTGCCGGTGGCGGCGGCAACCAGGTAGTCGATGGCGGTGGCGCGGATCGCGACGTGGATGGTGTCGTAGTGGGCGTCGCTGTCCACCTGACGGATGGTGGCGTCGACCACCCGGATGTCGGTCAGGTGATTGCGCAGGCCGGCGTCGGCCAGTTCGCGCAGCAGGATCTGGAACCGATCGTAGACCCCGTCGGACAGGAAGGCCTGGGCGGTGCCGAGGGTGCCCCTGGCCCAGCCCTGCTGGATGGCCAGGAAGGCCTGGCGGGCTCGGCCGAGGAAGACGGCTTGGTTCCAGGTGGGGTCGCGTTGTCGCATGCGGGCTACGGCGCGGGCCTGGTCGACCTGTGATTGGGCCTGGGTGCCGCGCCGGATGGTGTAGTCGACGTAGCGCTCCTTCCCTTCGAACGCCCCATAGGCCACGGCGATGACGAACAGGATGAGCAGGGGAATTCCGATCAGGGGATAGTGGAAGGTGAAGTCGAGCAGATACCACAACAGGGAGACGAGGGCTTCGGAATCGCCTCCCGAGCCACCTCCGCCACCTCCGCCACCTCCGCCGCCTCCGCCCCCGGGGAACCCCTCGCCGCCCCCGGCGCGGGCGAACAGGACGGGAACCGCCCCAACCAGGAGAATGCAGGCTGCCAGGAGGCAGAAGGCGCCAATCCGGAAGCGGGAGGGACGTCGTGCACCCATCGGGTATTGCCGGGCGGCGGCTGGGGGCCCGCTAGCGGCCGGCCGGCAGCCGCGCCGCCGCCGCCTCGGCTTCGCCCTGGAGGGCCTGCCAGTTGGCGAATTCGGTTTTCCAGTTGTTGCCCTGGGCGTGGGCGGCGTAGCGGCCCGCAGCGGCGGCGAGGGCGGTCAGGGCTTCACGCAGGGGAGCCAGGTCAGGGTCGGCTCGCACCTCGAGCCCGGCGGGCACGGGGTGGGCGGCCAGGAATGCGACCGCTTCATGGAGGGTGAGGCGGGTCTGGGTGTCGGTGCGAAGGACTTCCTCCCAGTCGATGGCCTGGGCGGCGTGGAACCGCCAGAGCTGGTCGGGCGGGAGCCCCTTCTCGTTGAGCACCCGGAACGCGTTCAGACGTGCCGTGGTCGAGCCCGGATTGGTCATGGCCCGACGCAGCCAGGGCTCCAGGCGTGGGAAGAAGGGGCCGGCGGCCAGGCGCATTGAGGGCGAATCGGTGGCCAGGAGGGTGCGCTCGAGCAGCGGAAACCGGTCGAACGTGGCCGGCAGGGCGGCGGTGCCGGTGCCGGTGGCAAAGAAGTCGACCGCCTCCTGCAGGAGGGGGGAGTTCTCTTCCCCGGGGGCGTTCAAAATCTCGGTGAGGTAGACCGGGGTCGGGTCGATCGGCCGGTCTTTCAGGGCCATGATGCGCAGGGCGTTCCAGCGGCCGTTGCGATCCGCTTGGTCGGTGGTGGCCAGCAGGTGGGTGAAGGTGGCGGCGAACAGGTCGAAACAGTGGCTGGCGATGAACTGGCGGGTCTCGTCGAACCCCTCTTCTGGAGACCATTTGCTTAGGTAATAGTCGATGGCCTGGAGGAACTCGGGGTCTTTGACGAAACTGGCCGGGTCGAACGCGGCGGCGGCGGTCATGTAATGGATGCTGCGGCGGCCGTGGATGCCGGTGCGGTGGTAGAAGCGCGCCACCTTGTGGATCGTGGGCGCGTGGGTTTTCTGCTCTTCGGCCAGGCGGAACGCGATCTCGTTGGCCTTTTCCCGGCCGCGCAGGCCCTGTTCGGCGAAGTCGTAGGCTTCGGCCAGCGATACGTCAGTCTCGAGATCAGGAAGGGGCCCGAGCGAACCGAACTTGGCCCGCAGGTCATCGAGCAGAGAACGGGCCGCGCTGGTTTCCTTTTTGGCCAGGTGTTGGCTGACGGCCATCTCGAGACTGCGGCGAAGGAGTTCGAGCCCTGGGGGGTGATTGGGAGAGTCGGCCAGCAGCGAGATCACGGCGTCGATGGCCTGGCGCGGTTCACCGCTGTTGAGGGCGCGGTTGGCTGCGATGAGCTGGGGCGGGATGGCGTTCTTCCAGGTCCAGAGGATGGCCAGCAGGGTGAGCAGGACGATGGCGGCGACGAGCCCGACCGCGGGCAGGGGGCCCGGTCGTCCGGCTTCGGGAGCGGCGCCGGCTGCGGCCATCCTCTCCTGTTGCAGGGCGATGGCTTTCTGGAACTGCTCGGAGTCGAGATCCTGGACGACGCGGTAGATTTTGATCGCCTCGGGAACGCCCTTCAGGCGGAACTCGCCGACCAGGCTGGTCGGCACTTCCTGCTTGTTCATGGCCAGGTAGGTGGCCTCGGTGAACCAGATCTCGTTGGCTTCGGTGATGTGTTCGACCCGCGAGGCGACGTTGACCACGTCACCCAGCACGTCGCCGTCGGTCACGGTGACCTCGCCGGTGTTGATGGCCACGCGGATCTCGATGCGCTCCTCGATGGGAGCGGTGCGGTTGTAGGAGCGCAGGGTTTCCTGCATCATCAGGGCGCACAGCACGGCGTTGGTGGGGCTGTCGAAGGTCAGCAGGAAGGCGTCGCCGATCGTCTTGACCAGGGTGCCGTCATAGCGGCGGATGATCGGCTTGAGCAGGGCGTCGTGCTTGTCGCGAAGCTTGACGGCGAAATCGCGCCCGGCTTGCGAGGTGCGCTCCGTGAAGCCCTTGATGTCGGTGAAGACGACGGACAACAGTCGAGACGGCATGCTCATCCTCCCCTGCGGTGGTCCACTGGGTGGAAGTGTAGCACATCCGATTCGGACCTGGTCGGGGGTGAACGGGGTCAGGGAAGGGGTGGCAGGAGAGCGGGGTCCCAGCGCAGGCCGAAGCGTTCGTAGAAGGCGGCGATGACGGCGGGGCGGCGGGCCACCGGGCCGCGACAGAAGACGGTGACGGCCCGCCAGCGGCCGGCGCGTCGGCCGAACCCGGTGAACCAGACGACGCCGCCGGCCGCTCCCGTCTTGCCGGCGAGTTCCCAGGCGTCGGTCAGGGCTGGCGCAGCGCCATCGGCCCCGGTATTCTTACGATCCGGAGGTTCGTGGTGAGAGAGGGAAGGGGAAGCGGGTATGGAAAGTGGGGGAAGGGTGGTCGCCTGACCATCGCCGGTGGGTGAGACGCCAGAACTTTTCGACTGGCTGGGGCTCGAGGGAATGGGCAGCGTCGCCGCCAGGCCGTGATTTGGGGTCGGCCACCGGAGAGCCTCTAGGAGGGCGGGGCGGGTGGTGCGTCCCACCGCGATCTCGTCCTTGAGAAATCGGACGAGAAAGGCGTGCTGCTGGCGAGGGCTGATCCGCAGCCGTCCGCCTTTGACGACCGGCGACCAGTCCTTGCCCAGCCACCCTTTCAGGGCGCTGGGGGGAAGATAGCCGGACTCCCGCAAAAACGCTTCGAGGGCCGGGCGGCCCACCCGTGGGGCAATGGTCTGGAAAAAGGCATTGCTCGAATACAAGAGCGCCTGGCTCAGGTCGAGGTGGTGGGTGGCGGAGCCCAGATGGGGGTCGAGGCAGGGCAGGCGGGTGTCGGTGGCGATGACGCCGCGATCGAGCGCTGCCCAGGCCAGAACGATCTTGAAGGTGGAGGCCGGGCAGGCAGGGGTATCGAGCAAGCCGGGGTTGCCGGCCACGACGCACGGCTCGGAGCCGTTCTCGGACTCGATGACCACGAAATCCCTGGCGGGAAGGCCGGCGGCCAGGGCGGAGGGGGGCCATCCCCCGATGGTGACCCCCAAGATCAAGATCGTCACCCAGGGAAGGAACCGGGATGGTCTTCTATTCCCTGCCGACTCCTCTCTTGGCGATCGATGGACGTTGCCCTTCGCCAATTCTCCCCAATTCTCCCTTTCTCCCATGTTTCTTTCGGCCTCGAAATGCAAGTCGGGATGCCGGGATCTCGAACACGTGCCCTCGGGAAACCTGCCCACCTTGCCTGAAACCTCGAAGAGGAAGGGGAGCGGAGGGAAGGGGGCGGGGGCATCCCCAGGCCATTCGGAGTGGGGGACAGACC
>CALLCO010000231.1 GCA_937998695.1 Candidatus Ozemibacteraceae bacterium | reverse complement strand
GGGGCCGGGCCCGGCGTCCCGCTCCCTGCTGGCCGGCCGACCGGTTCTGCCGGCCGGACCGGGGGCGGGGGAGCCACGCTGTTTCGCCCGCGACGGCCGCCGGTTGTTCCAGGTGGTGGCCCGACGCGCCGGGACCAGGTGGCGAGGTCCGGTCACCGCGCGCCTCGCCCCGGACGCCCCGGTGGGGTATACGACCCGCGACCCTTCGCGGGCACCGCCACGCTTGCCGTATTTTCCGCGAACCTTGGCGCCCACGCCGAACTTCACCCGCCTGGAGCCAGGGAGCACCAAGAATTTCCTTGATCTCCGGCCGGCTCCGGGCTGCGATTCCCTGGCGCCACGCCTCCGACCGTGGGGGACGGGGGAACCCCGCGAGCGACCGCAGCCATTGCTGTGCCTGATTCCCGACCGGGAAGAGCGGCGGTGCCGGCGTGTGCTGGCCGGCCCACTCCCTGGACGGTCGGCGGCCGCCTTCCAGGACCCCGCCATCCCCCTGGCGCCCCCGCCCGTGGTCCTCCCCGCCCCATCGGCCATCACCCCTGCTCCGCTCCCGGGAAAGGCTGGCGCAAGCGAGGAGGAGGAGGGCCCCTGGAACCTCCGCCCGCCCCTCCCCTGCCAGATCGACGGCCGGCCGGTCATTGTCCTGAGCGTCGCGGCGGGAGCGGTTCGCCCCCACGATCTGGCGCCCGCCCTGGCCAGACCAGCCGTCTGGGCACGCCAGGACCGCCCCCCCGGAACCGACCTGCGCCACGCCCTGGTCCCGGGATGGCCCCGGGCCTGGCCGCTCACCGCCACCGACCTGACACCACGGACACCACCCCCTGGCCACGCCTGGACGCCCCTCCCCGAGCCCTGGGACCGCGGGATGTCTCCCCGCCTGTCGCCGCCATCCGCCTGCCCATCACCTCGGCGGGAACCACTGGCCAACCGGCCGCCGGCCTCGCCCTGGCCGCTGCCCCGTCGCTCCGCCCCGGTTGCGGCCGAGCGGTGGGCGTTGTCGCTGGCCGCCCTGCAGGTCTCGGGAACGGCCCGCCACCTGGCCACAGGGGGACTTCGCGCCGAACCGGCCCGGCCGCACTGGCCAGCCTTTCTGCCCACCGCGCCTGACGACCGCCCCCCGGAGCGGTCCCTGGGCATCACCGATCGGATCGAGGGGTCACCCGTGAACTGGCTGCCAGGAGTCATCCCGGCCCGGTTCGCGGCCCGTTTCCCTCCCGCCGCCTGGCGGGTGCTGCGCACCATCCGCCTGTCGCGACAGGCGCTCCACAACCGGACGGGACGCCAGGACCGGCCGCTGGCTCTCAACCTCCTGGTCCCCGAGCCCGGCGCGGTGCGGCGCTGCCGCGACCATCCCCCGGCCATCGTTTCCCATGCCCCAGGGGTTATCCCCGGGGCCCGGACTCGGCTCGTCTCTCCCCATGCCTTCGGAAGCCCCGAACGCGCCCCGGGAGGCGATCACGGCCTGTGGGCCCGCCCCCCCCGACCCCTGGCCGGCGACATTACCGCCCGCCGAGGCTGGCCGGGAGACCGGCTCCGGCCAAGCGTGGCCGCCGGATGGGCCCTGCGCCCCCGCCGCCTCGTCTTTCTGCCGCTCCCTGGCACCGCCTGGCCCGGTACCCGGGAACCCCCGCCCCGCCCGCTGCCCCTCGACCCACGCCCGGCCCCCGCCCCTTCCGGGTGGCGGGTTTGGCTGGAGCCGCATCCTGGGCCAATCCCACGGGAGTTTGCGGCACGGGCAGGGCCGTTCCGCGATGCCATCGAGCTGGTGCTGCGCTCGGTGCCGTTTAGCCTTCTGGCCTTGCTGGAGCCGTTCAACGACATCCACGATCCTCCCTCCCCCCGCCGGCAGGCCCTGAAAAACCCGCGATACCTGCAAAGCCCCGGCTTCACCCTCCCCCGGCGGCGGGAAGGGTTGCGGCTGTATCATCTGTCCTTCCCCACGCCCGTCCCGCGATTTCTTCTGCCCGCCCGCGGGCAGCGGATCAGGTTGGCGGTGCGACGACGCGCCTGGCCCACCCGGTTTGCGCCAGGCCGCAGCGTGTGTCCCGCGGCCGCGTGGCGCGCGGATGGACCACAGAGCCGCCCGTTCTCCCGGACGTTCCTGGGCTCGATCGCCTCGGTTCTGGAATGGCGGCCGGGGGCTTCCCCTTTCCACCTGCTGGACCAACGCTGCGGTGAGCCGGCTTCCACCCCGAAGGCTGAGGCCCTGTCCTCCCCTACCAGCTGGCTGGTCGGACGCGGGCCCAGGCACCTCTGGCTCCACCCTCCACTCCTCGCCCCGACCAGGCAGGTGGCCGAGCCGCCCTTCCTCGCCCCGCCACCCTGGCCACGAGACCGCCGGCCTCTGACCGCCGCCATCGGGCTCGGCCCCTTCCCCTTCGGGTTTCCGCCTGTCCTGGAACGCCCCGGCCGGTTGTGGCTCCTGCATGCCCCGCCCGATCTTCCCTTGCTCCACAGAGGTGGGTTGGTCGACTGGCCGGGCCCGTATCTTCTCACCCGGTACCTCCGGATCCGGGGCGCCACCAACCTGCGCGCCCCCCGGCGGTTCCTGGTCCCTGACCTGCGCGTCGGCACCCATTTTCCCTTCGGCATGGCATTCGGCCCTGCCGCCGACCACCCCTTCCAACTTCTCTTGCCCAACCGGCCGGTGTTTCCCCTGGCCCTGGCGTCCGGAACCCTCCCGCCCCTGCGCCACTGGCGGGAGCCCTCCACCCGACTTCCCAGGCCGATCAAGCACTGCCGTTTGGCCCGCCATCCACCTTTCCGCCCCGGCACCGTCCCCTTCCACCATCCGACCGCGCCGCTGCCGGAACCGGGCGCGGGCCCACCGAACCGGGGATGGCCACCCAGCGAGAGCGTCCGGGGCACCATGGGCTGGTTGCGTGCCCTCCTGCCCTACCCGAGGCTGGATCTACCTCCCGATCCGCCCCATCATGATCGTCCGCCCGGCGATGACCCACGCCCATGCCCGGAAAGCCGCCCGCCCACCGTGGGGGAACTCCCGCCCCGCCCGGCGCCCGCCTCCCTGATCCTCTCCTTCCAGCGTCTCACTTCGAGATTTCCGGCAGGCGCTCCCCGCCCCATGGACATGGTCTTTCCAACGGGGTTCCCCACCACCACCGCCCCTTTCCGGTCCGAGGTGCCGCTGCCGTCCCTGCCACGTCTGGCCTGGTTGCAGATCGAAGGCGAAGCCACGATGGGCACAGGGGTGGACGAGGACGACATCCGGGTCTTGCAGATCAGGTTTTCCCCGACAATCCCGGTTTTGCCGATTGACTTCCCGAATTTCGGCCGCCCACTTTCGGCGTGGGGCCCGGTCCATTCCCTGCCAGGAGATGGCCAACCGGCTGCGACAGGCCCCTGCTTCCCCCTCGCGGACCGTCTCCTACCGGATCCCGAGGGTTTTGGTCGCGGGGGCCGCGAGGCCCCCATGCCCTGGAGCCGCTTGTTGCCAACGCGATTGCCCGGCCTCCCCCACCCCACCGTCTCTCCATATCGTCGACCACTTCTGCGCCTGGCTGGCCGCTTCCCCCACGCGTTCGGCACCCACGGCGGCACAGCTGTCGCGCTTCCTCCGCTCGCTTCCTGGATGACCGAGGTTCGGCTGCCGCCCATGCTGCATGCCCCCGCCCCCCATTGGACCATGTCTCCCGGCCTGTTGGCCAGCCTCCAGATCGTACCAGACCGGTGGGACGGCGTCTCCGTCCTGATTTCCGGAAGCCACCGTCCGATTCCCACCAGCCGTCTGGCCAGTCGGGCACCCCTGGAACCCGTACCCTCGAAACGCCACCAGGGCAGCCGCCTCCCCGTCCTGTTCCGGACCAAACGCCCGGTCCTGACTGTGCTCCCGGGACAGCCCGCCTTTCCGGCACCCAGTCTGCGGTGGTCCCCGTGGTCTTTCGCCTGCCGCGACCTTCGGGCCGATCCTGCCTTCCCCCCGCTGCCGACCCCGCCATTCGTGCGGCCCGGATGGTCCTTCCTGCTGTTCCTGGCCCCCGCCACCCCCCTGCCGGTATTGGGGTCGGAGGTCTCGCCACTCCCATTCCCCGCCCTGCCTTTCGACTCCCGGCGATTCGCGCGGAAAACGACGGTGAGCCCCCGGACCTTCCGCCTGCATGCATGGCCCAATCCTGCGCTGGTCCTCCGGCCGCCCCACCTTCCCGATTGGGTCGATCTTCCCGGCCATGCCCCCGGCGACCAGATGCGGTTGCGGTTCCCCATCCACCTGTAAGTGGTCCGGTCCCGACGGATCCCCGTTTTTCCCTGGGTTCCTTCGTTGACAGGTCTCTGGAAAGTGGCTAGAATGCCCCAAAGATTCCCGCCGGGAGAAGGATGATGAACTTTTTCACGCTGTCCCACGTCGGTCAGGTGCGGCCCAACAACGAAGATTACGCCGAGAGTTTCCAATACAAGTGGTGCACTCTGGACGGGAAGTTCCAGACCTTCACCGCCCTCCTGCTCGCCGATGGGATGGGGGGCGCGGCCGCTGGCGAGTTCGCCAGCTCGAGCGTGATCAAGACCTTCAAGGAAGCCCTGCACCAGAACCTCCTGGCCGGCAATCCAGAGGCTTTCGCCACTTCCGACCTCCGGAAGTTCATCACCGACACCGTTCATCAGGCCAATCAGACCATCTTTCAGAAGGCCCAGGCCAACCCTGAAATGGAAGGCATGGGCTCAACCCTGGTGGTAGGGCTGGTGTACCAGGATATGCTCACTCTGGGCCACGTTGGCGACAGCCGGGCCTACCTCCTCCGAGAAGGCCAGTACAAGCAGGTCACCCGTGACCACTCCTTCGTCCAGGAGTTGATCGACACCGGAAAGATCACGCCCGAACAGGCAGCCAAGCACCCCAACAAGAATGTCATCACCCGGGCGGTGGGGGTCAGCGCGAACGTCGAACCGGACTGCAAACAGATGCCGTTGTTCGTCGGCGACGTGTTGTTGCTGTGCACCGACGGCCTGACCGGCTATTCCGACGAGAAGGCGGTCTACCGGCTTCTGCGCGAGAAGGCCGAAGAACCCTTCCTCAATTTCCGGGCCGTGTGCGAGCAGTTGATCGAGATGGCCAACGGCGGCGGCGGCGGTGACAACGTTTCAGTCTGCCTGTACCGCCACAAGTCCTTTTGATCGCAGTTCTTCCCTTCCGAACCCCTGACGGGGCTGCGGCGAGGAACCCTCCGTGGCGCCCAGGTCTTCTTTTCCACCCAGAGGCTGGGTCCGTACCCCGAGCCTGCCCCCCCCTTCCGGATCCAGGGCCGATCACTGATGGCTGAACGCGACGAGAACGACGCCCCGCCCCCGAAGGGTTCGGGGGAAGGCCGCGGGAAACCCTTGGATTCATCCTCTGTGACTCCTGAAGAAGTGAAGCGGTTGGCCGACCAGCTCGAGCAGTGGATCCGCCAGCGACAGTTTCTGGTCGATCGTCTGCAGAAGAGCGCCCCCCCGACGGAACCTCCTGCCCCTCCAGCACCGGTCGGCACGGCCGCAGCGCCCTGCCCCCCCCTCCCCGGATCCGACCCCGGACCGGCGACACCATCTCCAGCGCCCCTGCGGGGGGCAAAATCCCAATCTTCCCCCCCGTCGGCCGG
>CALLCO010000230.1 GCA_937998695.1 Candidatus Ozemibacteraceae bacterium | reverse complement strand
CTGCGGGAAGTTCTCCGGCTGGCCGCGGCCATTGGCCTGGCCAGCGGCACACCAACGGGGAAGGCCAGAGCAGTCTCCGGCCCCGCCAGGCCCGGCGGACCCCTGGACGGGGCTTTCTCGGCGGTCCCTCCCTCAGGGTGGTGCCTGGCGATCGCTCTCCTGGTGATCGCCGCAGGGCACCGTCTGCCCCGTCCCCTCGCCGATGCCCTGCTCGTAGTGTTGTTGGGCGTGATCACGCAGCAGTTTCTGTCCTTGAGCCACCTCCCCGTGGTGGTGGCCGGCATCCGGCTGGGAGAGCTTCCCCCCTTCGGTCTTCTGAGCTACCTGGTCGTCGCCATCCTGGCCGCCTTGGGGACCGTCCGCGGCTACTGTCGGTTCCTTTGCCCGATGGGCCGCCTGCAAGATCTGATCGCCATGGGAGCGGATCGGTCCTGTCGCCTGCTGGCGGCGTTGTCTGAAACCCCTTCTTCCGACCTCTCCCAGGTCCGTGGCACTCTGCCCGACCAGGGGAAAGTACCCTCCCCCTCCCTGACGGATGCACCCGGTCTTCCCACCCTGGCCTCCTGCGATCCGGCCGCCTCGCCAGCGACCAACCCCCATCCGGCGGCGGCTTCCTGCCAGGTCCGGCCCCTCGGTCGTTTCCTGGCCTGGGGCGCCCTGGCGGCGATGGCTGCCGGGATGGCCCCGCCCCTGGAAAACCTGGAAGCCTTCACTCCATTATTCTTGAGACGGGGTGGGCCCGCCGGCCTCCTTCTGGTCACCGCCGCGCTGGTCGGCGCGGCCATCGCCCCCCGCTTCTACTGCCGCGGCCTGTGCCCGCTCAACCCTCTGTTCGAAGATCTCGAAACCGCCCGCCGCCTGCTCACCCGATCGGAGGAACCCCATGAACCGCCGTCAGTTCCTCGCTGATCTCTGTCTCGTGGCCGGCGGGGCCGGACTGGCCGGCCTCCTGCTCTCGTCCGGCCGGCTGGCCCCGTCCTCCGCCCCCGCCCGTTCGTGTAGCGAGGCCGGGGGCCCCGCCGCGGCTGATCGCTTCGACCCGGCCGCCGGACGGGCCCGCCTGGCCGAGCTCGAGCGCCTCGGGTTCCACCCGCGCGAGGCAATGTTCTGGGAAAAAGCGGCGGACGGCCGGGTCCGGTGCCTGCTCTGCCCCAAGTTCTGCACCCTCCGCCCCTACGAACGGGGCAACTGCCGGGTTCGCTTCGGCCTCGAAAATCGTCTGGTCACCGTGGTCTACGGCCGCCCCTGCTCGGTGGCCATCGATCCCATCGAAAAAAAGCCGGTCTTCCATTATCTGCCTGGCTCCACCTCGTTCTCCCTGGCCACGGCGGGGTGCCTGCTGGCCTGCCGGTATTGCCAGAACTGGCAGATCTCGCAGGCCGACCCCGAGACCCTCGACGCCTACGACCTCGCCCCGGCCGCCGTGGTCGAGGCCGCAGCCAAACAAGGATGCCGGTCGATCGCCTATACCTACACCGAGCCGACCATCTTCTACGAATACATGTACGACACCGCCCGCCTGGCCAAGGCGCGCGGCATCGGCAATGTGGTGGTCAGTTGCGGCTATCTGAACCCCGAGCCGCTGGCGCAACTGGCCCCGTTCCTCGACGTCATGAAGGTCGATTTGAAGGGGTTTACCGAGCGGTTCTACCGCACCGTCTGCGGCGGGACCCTCGCGCCGGTCCTGGCCACGCTGCAGGGGTTGGCCCGCACCAAGGTGCTGATCGACATCGTCACGCTGGTGGTGCCGACCCTGAACGACGACGAGCCCACGATGACCGCCATGTTCACCTGGCTCTACGAGCATCTCGGCCCCGACGTCAGCCTCTTCCTCTCACGCTTCTACCCCACCTTCCAGCTGCGCAACCTGCCCCCGACCCCGGTGACGACCCTTGAACGGTTGCGTGACACCGCCCTCGCCATGGGGTTGCGCTACGTCTACCTGGGCAACGTACCCGGTCACCCCGGCGAAAGCACCTACTGTCCGGGCTGCCACAAGCTGCTGATCGGCCGGGTGGGCTACCAGCTCACCGAACGCCACATCGCGCACAACGCCTGCGAGTTTTGCGGCCACCCCATTCCCGGGGTGTGGGAGTAATCCGTCCACCCAGGTTGTCATCCCAGGGGGGGATTCACCGCCGGGCCCCCTCCGCTCCGGCAGCCGGTGCCGGCGATTTCGGTGATTCCCAATGGCGAAAAAACCCGGGCCATGGACATGGCCCGGGTCAGGACGAGCAGGATATCGATCATGACTGGAGTTCCTTGACAAGAGGTTCGGAGGCGGACGCCCGCCCCCGGGGCAGACAGATTTCAAAACAGGCACCGGCCAGTGTCCCGTCGGTCCCCACACGCACCGATCCACCGTGGCGTTCGACGGTATCCGCCACGATGGCCAGGCCCAGGCCGGTCCCTTTCGTCTTGCGGGAAAAGAAGGGGTCGAAGACCCGCTCCCGGTCTGCCGCCGGGATGTCCGGTCCCGAATCGGCCACCCGGATGCGTACACGCTCCGGGTCGGGGGCGGTCACTTGCACCGTGATCCGGCCCCCCGGTCCCACCGCCTCGAGGGAATTATTCAGAAGATTCAGCAGGGCTCGGTGGATCTGGTCACGGCTTTGTTCAATAGGGCTTCCAGGCGTCGGCTGAAATCGAAGTAGTTCCGCCAAGTTTGTTCGTCCAGGTATTGATCGAAAACCTCCTGGGCCTGAATGAGCTTCAACAAATCGTCTTGGAGCTCGTTCCCGGCGTGGAGGAAATCGTCTGCATTGGCCAGTTGTTCGGTCGAATCGAGCGCCTGCCGGAACTGGCGCAACGACAACCCCATGACCGCGAGCACCGACAGCGCCAGGGCCAGGAACCCAACGAAAATCCGTTGCGACAACCCGAACCAGCGCATGTCTATGCTTCCCGCCGCCGGGCCCCTGGGTCAAAAAGAGGCGAATTCATTGGCATCGGAAGCGGCTTCATCCCAAGTGGCAAGATGAAAGGCGGCCGGGGGGTACGGCGGGAAATAGGGGCCACTTCCCCGCACGAAATGGGAATCCCAGATGTTGCGCCGCACCACCGAGAAATCATTCCGGTGATTTCCTGTCAGGAACGGCGAGACCGGGTTCGTTCGCAGGTGAAGCATGCCGCCCAGATGGCGCAGCAGGAACCGCGAGTCGTTCCCGATGAAGGGGAAACTGCGCATCTCCCGGCTCTGGATGTTGCCCAGCTCGTTGCGCACCTTGGTGCCGCCGTCGCCTGGATCCCAGCGGGCGTTGAGTTCGGCCGAATCGATGAGCAACGCGTTGACCGTCATCTCGGGGAACCGGAACAGCGTCTTGGGATGGCTGACCGCCATCTTGAAGATACGGTCGGCGATGTTCCAGGGGCCAAGGGTGGGATCGGGCTCCTCCTCCTCGATCTCCTTGGCGGCCTGGTCGATCGCCGATTCGATGATGTGGTCGCGCTCGCCCTTGGTCAGCAGACCGGTCATGTAACAGGCGGTGCCAAGCTTGCCCACCAGTTCCTTCCGCTTCAGGAAACTCTTGATGATGAACCGCTGCTTGACCTGCTCGGGATCGGTGGTCGGCTCGAAGTATTCCTTGAACGGCTTGAGGGCGGAATGGACGAACAGCGACGCCAACGTCACCGGAATGACCTCGGGCGGCTCCTTGGGCAGCGCGAACAGGGCGCTGATCGCTTTGAACTGCAGGGCGGTCATCGGCATCCGCCGATCGGCAGCCCCGGTGCTGAACCGAGGCGGGTAGACAATCGCCGCAAGGGCGATGGGGTTGACATCCTTCCCGCCCAGGGCCATGGCGATGTCGTGGTCCATGACCGTCATCATCTCATGCCGCAGAAAGAGCGTGGGATTGGAATAATCGAACCAGATGCGGCCCTGCGAGATAATGGCGACCCCGTTCTTGTCGGTGCCGTTTTCGGGTTTCTCGTGGTAGTCGCGCCATCCCAGATCGTAGTATTGGGGGTTGTCCGGGTTCTGGTTGAAATCGCCCGCCAGGTAGACGTCCTTTTCGCAGAAGATGGTCAGGGCCTTCCAGGGTGGGCAGCCCCAGATTCGCAGAGGGACCGTCGAATAGAGCAAAACCTTCTCATCTTTCGCCTGGTATTTCCAGCCGAAATCGAGGTTGTAGACCACCTCGCCCGGCTTGGCCGGGTTGCGCCACCGGGCCTCGGAGAAGCCGTCGAACCCGCACCCCGGACGCAGGATGGTGGGCCGCGGATCGGTGGCCTGACGCCAGTATTGGGCGTTCAGGGGGGGGAAGCGCTCGGACTTGCCGCCGTGGGTGCCGTCGAGGACGAACTGCCCGATCACGTCACCTCCCGCCTTTTCGGGGAAGGTCTCGAACTCGCCGGGTTTGGATGAATCCTGGCCGGGCCGCAGCCGCCCTTTCTGTCCATCGCGGAAACCGACGTGCGTGCTGGCCGTGATCTTGAACCAGCCCGGCGTGGAGATCTTTTCCATCTCCTCGAGCTCGAGCCCGGCGTCAAAAGTGCCCCGCTTGCTGACCTGCAGCATTTCGTGCCCGTACAGCCGGCCCTGGCGCAGGATGCCGGGCACCAGCCGGTAGGGCCCGAACCCGCCCAGATCGAGCACCTGCCCGTCGTAGGCCAGATAGGCGCTGGGCAAGATCTTCTCGATGACCGCGGTGATCTTGCGGTAGGTTTCCTCGATGCGCCCCACGGCCTCGAGCTGGAAGAAGCGGTGCGACTCGTCGATCGTCTTGGTGTCGAGGCTGTTCTTGGCATTGATCAGTTTGATCCGCACCTTGAACTCACCCACCAGACGCGTCCGTTTCAAAATGACCCGGCCGGTATAGGTACCCCGCTGGTTGTGGTCGAGTTCGAGCCCTTCGACTTCCCCGACCAGGAAAGGACGGTGTTTGGCCGGGTTGGTCCAGCCCGCCTGGGGAACGTAGTGGTTGCCATGGGTGACGAACTGGTAGTTGGCCTTCATCTCGGCCAGCACGCAGTGCAGGCCGGCTTCCGCCACGCACATGGCCAGGAAGTCCTTGGCGGTGCGCGACAGCAGGTGCACCTGCCCACGTTGGAAATTGATCACCGCCCCCGCCAGAATGCCCAGGACGAGGCAGATCATCACCACGACGACGAGCGCGTTGCCCTGTCGCCTCACCCTCTTCGCCGGGCTTCTCCGTCTCATGGGTTGACCCCATTCGGTCGCCCGCGCAGGGCGAAGCAGGTGCGGATGGTCTGCGCCGACTGGTCCTTGATCGCGGCCGCCCGCATTCCCTCGCGGACGAAAACGGCCCGCACATGGACGAGGAAGGCCCCCGTGCCATCAAGGTAATAGGGCTCGAATTCGAGGAAATTCTTGAACGGCAGACCCCCGAACGAACTGATTTTGGGTGGCTTGCGCAGAGTGCTGAACACGGTCATCTCCTTCACCCCGCTGCAGACCTGCCGGGTACCCTTGAACGGCGCGGGCAACCCCGGCCGGGGTGGGATCTCCGAAACCACGTCGCGGAAGAGATCGAAGGTTCCGTCGCTGTTTTTCTTCAGACGCCAGTCGATCTTGACCCGCCGCAGGAACTTGGGATCGGGCGGTTTGATGGCAAAATCGAACATCTGTTTTTCCAGGGAGCAAACGATGCCTTCGGCCGATGGGGTCAGCGTGCGAACGTCCTCGCGCCGGATGGGCCAGGGGAAGGTCACCTTCGAGGCGGAACGGACATCGTGCCCGAACTGGGTCAGGAAGGCCCGGGCATTCTCGTTGACCCCGATGTGCTCGAGAGCCACCCGGATGGCGCGCACCTCCGCGAAGAACAGCCGGTAGGCGGCCATCAGCAGGAGGGCCAACAGGGCCGTCCCGATCATGATCTCGACCAGGGTTACCCCGGGGCGGCTCGGCCAGCGGGTACGGATCACCACAGGTCGGCATGGGTCGTCACGGCTTCGAAGACCACCGGCGCCCCATCCTCCACCGCTCTCCAGCTGACCACCACCTTGATCACCTTGAGTCCTGAAGGGAGGGGGTCGATCAGGCTGGGAGCATCGGATATGAAGATCTCCCGCTTGAATTCGACCGGCCCCATCTTGACTACCGGCACGAACCCTTCGCCAGCCTCGTCGTCGAACGGCTGGCCCGAACTGGAAAAATCGGCCAGCAGGGTGTCTTTCCGGCCATCCTTGTCGGAGCCCAGTTCCCGGTGCCGGGCGGCCCGCACCGCCTCGATGGCCTGGGCCGCCAGGGCCACCGCCACTTCGTAGTCACGCACCTTCCGGACGCCCAGGAAGGCGCTGGAGATGGCCCAGCCGATGGCGAAGACCATGGCCAGCAAGAGGGTCGCCACCACGATCTCGACAAACGTCAAACCCCGGTCCGGGCCGCGGACCGGAACCCGCAGGGGCATGGACATCAGGTGTCTCGACATGATTCCCCCGCACGCACGGGGTGGAGGCATGATAGCACGGAGGCCCTCACCACTCCAAGCGGGGAGGGCCGATCCGTGCGGTTCAGGGCCACCCGGAAATGGGACGGGCGGGGCCGCTCTCCTGCCGCCCCGCCCGGTCAGACCTGGCTCAGAAGTGTTCCGCGGGATTGAGGCCGGCCTCCATGACCACGGCATCGGGTCCGCTGGTGGGGGCGTCGCCCTGGCGAAAATCGAGGGTTTCAGGGCCCTCGACGATCTCTTGGACGAACCGGGGGTCGATGCGGGGGTTTTCCTGGACGGTGCCCGGAGGATTAGGGGCGTCGGCCGTGGGTACCCAGACGAAATCGGGGTGGTTGGTGCGGGAACTGCCGGTCCATTCACCACCGGTGATGTTGCCCTGGCGGTCGAGGAACAGGTTGTAGGTGTAGGTGGTCGAAAACCATTTGGTACCGATGTAGTCGGGGCGAACACCATCATCGACGTAGTAAACGGTGGTGCGGACCTTCAGTTTGCGGTCGTCGAACCAACCGGTCGACCAGGTCGATTCGAATTTGAAGAGGGGGAAGTTCCAGACCTGGCGGTCATAGGAGGTGTCGCAGATGATGGCGCTCTTCTGATTGCCGATGTATTCGAGCAGCAGCTTGTGGAACTCATCGGGATAGATGTCATCGGGATCGTCCCCCGGGTTTCCCCAGTTGCGGCGACCGTAGAACATACAATACGTGTTCATGTATTGCTCGGACAGGATGGCCTTCTGGTCAGCGGTTTCAAAGACGATGCCATTGCGGACCTTGGTCTGCCGGGGCTCGGGAACGAGAATGGAGGCCGCCGCCCATCCGTTGCAGTGGCCTTCCCAGTCTTCGGCCCTGGGATTATAGTGGGTATTGCGAACATCCTTTTCCCAGGCCCAAGCGCCTGGGTTTTTTCCGGTGCGAGACTGGACGTAGGCATCGTAGCGCTCGAGCGGCGAAGGAGAGTGGCCGGGCCATCCGAGGACCATGAACCCCTTTTTCCGGGACCACCAGTCACCGGACCAGGGTGGGGGCTTGATTTCTCCGGAGGCGCTGTTGTCATAAGCCCAGGCATCGGATGCCGTCAGGCTGAGGAGCAGGACGACGAGGAGGCGGCTCAATGGTCGGTTCATGTCAGTAGCCCTCCATGGGAGCGATCGGCGCCGGAGCGGGAGCAGCGGCGGGCTGCAGCAGGCGAACCTTGCGGGACGGGCTTTCGGAAGACAGGGCCCACGGGGCCCCTTCCTGCCAGATCTGGACGAGGGTTTCTTTGCCCTGCTCATCGCCCAGTTCGACCTGGAACGACTCGCCGGCCAGCCGGTAGGCGCCAAACACATCGGCATACTGCTTGGTCGGTTTCTTTTCTTCCTGGTTCAGGGATTTCTTGAAGCGCAGGCCACCCACCGTGGTGATCTTGTCGATCTTGCGCGACCGGGCGGCTTGCCGGTAGGCGCCGAAGCCGTCAGCCTGCTGCACGGAAGGCCGGACCAACGGGAACAGGGGCAGGTCGTAGGGCACCAGCGACGCTTCGGCAAACAGGGGTTGAGGATGGAAGGGATCGATCACCCGCTCTTGGTGCTTGACGCCTTCTTTGGTCGGGAAGATGTCGATGACCCGCAAGGGACGCAGGTCGATGGTTGACAGGTACAAGATAGCCTGCACCTTCAGGAGCCGGTTCCGGGGGAAGATATGGATCACGTAGCACTTCTGCCGTTGGTAGTTCTTGAGGGCACGGACCTTGAACATCCAGCGGATGGGCGGCAACCAGACCTCACCGGGGCTGCGCAGGTCGCGGTAGGATGCCTCGAGGATCCAGCTGTCACCGACCTTCCAGGTGGGGGTGAAGCCGCCGCGGGTGTCTTCAGGCCCGACCGCGGGGAGGGATTGGTCTTGGGCCAGGGCAGGGCCCCCAATCGCCACCATGCCAAGCAGGCCGAGACAGCAGATAAAAGAGAAGATGATGCGACGAGACGGATGCAACATGACTTCCTCCTCGGAAGAGGCAATAGTACTTCAATTGTAAGAATGGAGAAAGGGGGCGTCAAGGCGGCCGACGGGAATCTCTCGTCTGGACCGACTTCAGGGAGCCGATCCAGGGGAAGGGCGATGATCGGAGTGGCCTGATGGAGCGCTGGAATGCGCCTAGCAGGACTCGAACCTGCGGCCCCAGGATTAGGAATCCTGTGCTCTATCCACCTGAGCTATAGGCGCGGAAGATAGGTTTATTCTACTCTGGTGACCCCGCGAACGCAAGATCGAGGCGTGGGGGCGGGGCCGTCGGGAAAGGCGAAGAAGAGGGGTGGCCAGCCGGCCGGAGGATGGGGTATGATACGCACAAGAAACCAGGAACCGAGGTGAACCACGATGGACCGGGCGATGTCGTTCGCGCAGCAGGTTTTTCCCAGAATCACATCCTGGGCGGCCCGAGGAGTAGCAGTGCTGATGCTGGGCATTGGCCTGACCGGGCCGGGATGGGCGGTCGAGCCGGGGTTCGAGATCACCAAGGCCTGCCGGGCCAATCTGACCATGCTGAACGAAGCGACCGCCCAGTATATCAAAGATGGCAACACGCAGTTGCCCACCTGGGACAAATTCCAGAACGTGTTCACCATGTGCCTGGGCACGAAATATGTCCCCAAGAAGCCCGTTCCCCCCACACCCGACTGCGAGTATTTCTTCGTCTGCAAGAACCTGGAGAATTTCGACTGGTACTGCAACCTCCATGGAGTGATCGGCGGCGACAAGCGCTACACGTTCCGCTATCACGAGTATCAATTCACGGCGCAGATCAACACGAAATATCTGACCATCAGCAAATACAAGACCCACGACGAAAACCTGTTGCGGTGGTGCGGCTACGTCCCGACCCTTGCCGAAGACATCCGCTACCAGTATGCGCGCAACCCCATTTCCACGATGGTCATCGTGGGCATCGGTCTGTTGTTCGTCTGGTTCGTCTACCGCAACATCTTCGCCCCTTGACCCTGGAAACGTGATCCAGCCCGGGGGCCAGGGAAGGCCCGGGGGCCGGATGGGTTTTCACCGGAGGATCTGGCGATCAGCGGAGGGGTAACGACAGATCCTCGCCCAATTTCTGGAAGGCCATATCAAGCCAGTAGCCAGAGAACCCCAGGGCACGGGATTTCTTGAAGTTGATCATGGCCCGGCCTTTCTCGCCCTTCTGAAGCCAGGCCATCCCGAGAATGTAGTAGGACCACCCGTCGCGCAGGGAGCGACCTTCGAGGAGAGAAATCGTCTGATCGGGTTGCTTGAGGGCCAGGTGAATGGAGGCCATGTCACAGATCACGAACTCGTTGCCGGGATTGAGGTGGAGGGCCAACTGCAATTCCTGGAGGGCGTCGAGGTAGGCCCCTTTCCCTGAGAGCACCATTCCCATGAGCCGATGGGCATCGGCCACCTCTGGCGCTTTCTCCAGCAAGATATCGGCAAAGTATTGGGCTTTGCGGGACTCTTCCGCCGTCGCATTCCCCAACAGGGACAGGTGGAAGTAGATCCGGCCAAGATGCAGGTAGCCTTCCAGATACTCCGGATCGAGCGCGACAGCCTTCTCGTAGGCATCCCAGGCTTGCCGAAGCAGCTGGCTCGAGCCCAGTCTGATCCCTTCCCGCATCAACTGTTCGGCTGACCCGAGAGGAATGCCTCCGGGGAGGACCCTGATGGAGACAGCGGATGCCACCCCGACCAGGCTGAAGATCAGCAGCCACGTCGCCAGGAAAATCCGATTAGACATTCTCGACCTCCTAATGGTATTTAGTTCCTGATGTCAGTGGATTATATGGGAAATCCCACCAATCCTCCACCAAATTCTCCCCCCCCCCCGACGGGGATACCGCCCGCAGGGGAGGGCGGTTCTTCCTCCCCCCCCACGCCCCCCCGACCGGAGAAAATGCTCCCCCAGGCGCCACCTACGACATCCGAGAATCGGGGGGGAGTCGAACCTCTTGCCCCCCCTTCCCGGTGCACCTGGCTGGGATGGGCAACCGTTTTCCTCCTGTTTTTCGCGGTTCCCCTCGGCATCCTGTATGAAGGCTACCGGATCTACTCCACCAGCCAATCGGCGGATTCCCAAGACCGGCTGATCCAGTATTACACCCGGGAGTTGACCTCCCTCCGGAACCACGTTTCCAATGAGCGGGTGTTGCGGCAGATGTTTCGCACCTTCCGGGATTCCTACCAGCGGAGTCATGCGAAACCCGGAAAACTGTCCGGGGTTATTGCCAGCACACTCAAGGAACTGCCCGCCTCGAGCACCCTGATCCTCTGGGATGCCTCGGGCACCGTTCAAGTCGAAGGCACTCCCGTTCCCGGTGGGGAAGCCCTGATCAACCTGTTGCGGAAGGGGCATGCGCGGTATGCCGAAGGCAACAACCTCCAGACAACCGAAGCCGGGGAGGCATTCGCCAAAGAATCGATCCCGTTGCTGAAAACCCTCGAACCCACGCTCGGCAAGGATTTCCCTTTACAGTCCCTGGTTCTGGCCCCCGGAACGCTGATCATGGGAGACGATCCCGCCACCCCCTGCATCCTCTATTGGGATTTTCTGAAAGACCAGGCCACCCCTCTGGGGGGGTTCCTCGCTATTCTGCCGGGTCGTTCGATCCCTGAAACCTTTGGTCTTGCCTATGTTCTCCCCACGGATCAGGCCGCCAACCCTGAATTTTCCAACGGGTTCGCCAGCATGGAGGACCAGAACCTCTTCCAGGCTGCGTTTCCTGGGCTCGAACCGCTTGCCAGGCGTTTTTTCAATCAATACCGCCTGACCCTCGAATCGCCGATCATCGACAATGACTGGGTTTTTGTCGTGATTCCCCTCTCCGAATCCTCGACCGTCCGGCTGTTTTCCATCTTCTCCATCCGCCGCTACCGCCTCGACCTCGAAAGCAGCACCTTGAACGGTCTTCTGCTCGCTCTTTTCCTCCTGGCAGGTGGTGGGATGCTTTTCCGACAGGCCTATCAACGGGCCCACACCACCGGCTTGTCCATCAAGATCAAACTGGCCGGATTGTTCCTGTTGTCGATGATGCTCCCCCTTTCCCTCCTCGCCCTGCTCGGGTTGCATTATTCGCTCGACCGCACCAAGATCCTGACCAGCGAGGCCAGCCAACGGTTGGTCCGAGAATTGAAGCGACTCGACGACAATATCGTCGAATTCCATCGTCTCCGAATGCTTCAGTGGCAGAGCCTGAAGGATCTGCCGGAGGTCAAGGCCCTGGACCGCACCAAGCTCGCCGAGACGGGGAAAGCCCTGCGGGACAAGAAACTTCTCGAACGACTCTACCTGGTGGATGCCTCGGGAACCGTACTTTTCGACCAGGACCACCTGTTCGGTGACCCCGGGCGCCGGACCTTCGCCGGCGAGCTGGGCCGTCGCGCCCTCGAACTGTCCGGCCTCAGGCGGCGCAGCGGGGTCGATCTGAGCGCCAAGGACGTCCTCACCCGGGGGTTCGCCAGTCGTCTGGCGGGCCAGCGTGGCCAACTCCAACAAGTGATTTGGCCGGGCACGACGACCAAGGTCTACCTGTATGTCGACCTGGTCACTCCCGACGGTTCCGAAGGGCCCCATGTGAAAGAACAACTGGCCCTGTTGATAACGATGGACAAGCTGGCCCTCGACCACGAATACTTGGCCGAAGCCATCCGCAACCAGGTGCGACGCGATCCCGATTTGCACTTCCTGGCTCTGAACCGTGACGATCTCACCGACACCATTCCCGACCTGCGCCCAGTGTTCAAGGCCAATCTGCTGCCTCTCATCTCGACCGTCCAGATCCGGGATTTTTCCGAAGCGGAGCGGGTTCCCGACGAGGAGCGCTCCTTGCTGGTCGCCATGAGCCAGGGCAGATTGATGGAGGATTTCCTCCTGGGGGCCCACCTCGACTACGACCAGGTGATGGAGTCGATCAACCGCATGTACTCGTTCATCGGCATCGCCCTGATCCTGAGCATCATCGGCTCGCTGACCCTAGTCGCCGTCCTCGGCCGCAACTTCATCCACCCCATCTTCACCCTCTCGCTCGGCACCCGCGCCATCGCCAACGGCGACCTGACCAAGACCCTTCCCGTGGAAGACAAAGACGAGCTGGGCGATCTCTCCCAAGCCTTCAACAACATGACCACGCGCCTGCGGAACCGTCTGACGGAATTGACGGTGTTGTACAACCTGACGCAGAAGGCCTCGACCTCGCACAACCAACGCGAAGTGTTCGACCTGGCGGCCACAAACCTCAAGGAGCACCTCGGTGCCCTCGACTGTGGAACCGCCTGGATCAACGAGGGTGAAGGGAAAGAGAACCTGTACCTGGCCGAGAACCGGGAAGCGCTCCTGGCCGGGACCATCCGCAAGACCGTGAACGAGGCCATCAAAAAGCGAAGCCTTCATTTCGGGCCTTTCCCCAGCAAGGATGCGGGCGGAGTCTTGGGGATCCCTCTGTTTTTTGAAGAAAAAGAGTTCGGTGGCATCTACCTGCTGTTCCAGCAGACCCTGGGTAAAGGCATCCATGTGAACCTGACCCCGGACGAACGCAGCTTCATCGAAACCCTTCGCCACCATCTCTCGTTGATCATCGAAAAGCAGCGCCTGTTCGAGCAGGCGATCACCGACGGCCTGACCCGGCTGTACGTGCGCCGGTTCTTCCTCGCCACCCTCGAGAAGGAACTGGCCCGGGCCCGCCGGTACAAGACCGAACTCTGTCTTCTGCTGATGGACATCGACCATTTCAAGAAATTCAACGACACCTACGGCCACCAGGTCGGCGACCTGGTGCTGCGCGAAACCGCACAACGCATCATCGAGTGCATTCGCGCCGTCGATTATCCCGGCCGCTATGGCGGCGAGGAAATGGCCGTCATCCTGCCCCAGACCTCGCTCCAAGATGGGATGATCGTGGCGGAACGAATCCGGGCCTGCATCGAAACCACCGCCTATACCTACAATGAACTGTCCCTGTCGGTAACCGTGTCGATCGGTGTGACCTCGGTGAGCGGGCGCAACCCCACGGTTGAAGCCTTCGTGGAGGAGGTCGACAAAGCCCTCTATCGGGCCAAGGCGGAGGGCCGCAACCGGGTGATCATGGCCGAGGGCCTTTCGCCCTCCACTTTTTCTCCGGCGGCGACCGTCGTTCCGACCGGGGAAATCTACACTCCGGACGGGAAACTGCTGGCCCCTCCCCCCACCCCCCCGCGCAAACCAGCGGCCTGAAACATTTGGGGCGGCGGCGCGGTCAGTTCCCGCAGGTTGACGGGCCAGGGGTTGTCTGGCAGGTCCAGCCCTTTCGTGGTAAGATGCTGGCCATGATCGGAACTGACCTCACCTGCCCTGTCCGTGGGCCTTGTACGAGGGGGTTCACCTTCGTCGAGATCCTGATCGTGCTCACTTTGATGGGTCTGGTCGCCCTCCCCTTCACCCGGATGTTCGTCTTCGGGGTCCAGGGCAGCCACGAAAACGCCGATCAGATCCTGGCCCACAATCTCGCCCGGGAAAAACTGGAGGAGATCCGCACCCTTCCCTTCGAGCTGGTTAAGGACGATTTCGAGAACTTCCGGACCATCTACCGGGACCGCCCCGATTTCGAAAAAGCCTTCGAAAGCCGGGCCGACTTCGAGAAGACGTTCACCGATGTCTTGACCGCCGACATGGTCAAGGATGGCGAAGGGAAGGAAACCTACGACCGCTTGCGGGATTTGTATGTTTCCTCCTACCGCCGCCCGTTCGACCTCTACCCCGAAGACGTCCGAGGGTTCCGGCGGGTCCTGGAAGTCGACGAACGCTATGACAACGCCATTCCCTCACGCATGAAAAAAGTCACGGTGCGGGTCTACGACCGGCAGGGCCACAAACAAGCCGAGGTCGTCACCCTGGTGAGCCGTCACAAATGACGCGCCGGGCGTTCACGCTAGTCGAACTCCTGCTCGCCATGTCGCTCACCATCCTGGTCGGCGGGGTGATGTATCTGTTGCAGACCCAGGGGCTGAGCACGGTCGCCAAGGGCACTACCCGCCTGACCCTGCAATCGGAGCTGCGGCGCAAGATGGAGCGCCTGGTCACCGACCTGCGCGGCGCCAAGGAAGTTCTCGAAGTCCGCCCCGACTTCCTGAAGATCAGTCGCTTCCCCGATCGGGGCCAGGACGAGGATGAGATCCCCCCCCTGGTGGTAGTTACCTACCATGTCGAGAGAACCGAGAAGAGGGCTGTGTTGGTTCGGGCCGAGCGCGGGGAAGCACCGGTGGAGATCCTGTCGGCCGACCATATCGGCGAAGGCATCTTCCGTCCGTTCTTTGTCGACCATCTGCCCGACGGCGGGCCGCAGTTCACCCCGTTCGACATGCGGGTCAACGACTCGGACCAGCGGCGCCGGATCACCTTCCTGCGCATTCAGCTGCGGATGCGTCAGGGTCGGGAAAGCATCACCCTGACGACCGCGGTAACCCTGCGCATCGCCCACTCCCGCCTCCTGCAGCCGGCCTGGCATTTCCGCTGACCCCATGGGGCTGCCCCTGCTGCTGTGCGCCCTATCGATGGGCACCCAGGCGCTGCTGGGCCTGCTGGTGCTGGCCCGGGCTCCTCACCAGAGGGTCAATCAGATCTTCGGCCTTCTGCTGTTTCTGTTCTTCCTGTGGTCGACGGCCGAACTCCTGCTGATCTGGCTGCCCTTTTCCCCCTGGCTGCCCCGACTCCTGTTCACGCCGATCGTCCTGCTCCCCTACGTGTTCGCCTGGTTCACCGCCATATTTCCCCAACGCTGGTCGGAAGCCCCGATCCTGAAGGGGGGGCTGACGGGGGCCCTGATCTTCGCCCCGACCCTCGTGCTGCTCGGCCTGTTGTGGACCGACCGCCTGGTGGCCAGTTGGGAGCCCATCCAGAACGGGCTGTTACTGTCATTCGGGCGATGCGAATTCCTGGCCAAAGGGATCGTGGTGGGCTACCTGCTGCTCGCCCTGCATGCCCTGTCGAGCGTCTGGAACCAGGTGGATTCCGAGTTCCAGGTGCGCCGGCTGCGCTACACCTTCGCGGCCCTGGCCCTGCCCGGCACGGCGGGCCCGGTCTTCATCGCCCTGGGCCGCTGGTATTTGGCGGGGTACACCGCCTACACGTTCGGCCTGTTCCCGACGCTGGGGATCGTGATGTCCTGCATCTTGGCCTATGCCATTCTGCGCTACCAGCTGATGGAGATCGACCTGATCTTCTCGATCGGTCTTGTCTATACTCTGATGTCGGCCCTGCTGGCCGGATTCCTCGAGCTGATGGAGAACACCCTCCAGAATGTGCTCGACGTATCGGAGACGTGGTCGACCATCCTGTCGACCCTGGTCATTGCGGCCGTCTTCTCGCCCCTGAAAGACCTGATCGTGAGCCTGGTCGACCGGTTCTTCGGCAAGCGCTCGTTCGACGCCGCCGCGGTGTTGCGCCACCTGCTGCACGCCATGCGCCAGGGCGGCACCCCCGAGGAGGCGCTGGCCGCCCTGCTGCGGGAGATCGCCCCGGTGATCGACTGCTCGATGGCGGCGATCCGCTTGCAGAGCGGGTTGGTGGTCAAGGCGGGGGCCGCGCCGGAGGTTCTTCCCGAGCTGCCGGAGCAGTGGCTGCCGATGGAGGAGATCGACGCGGTCCTCGAAGCGGGTCCGGCCACCCCGGGATTCGACCCGGGCCGGTTCAAGGCATGGCGACAGGCCGGATTCCGGCTGGCCTTTCCCCTGATGCGTGGGGAGAAGGTCGAGGGAGCGTTGTTCCTCGGTCCCAAGGCGGGACGGTTGCCCTACTCGACCCCCGAAAAGACCCTGGTGACGAGTGCCGGAGCCGAGGTGCTCCCGATCCTGGACAACCTGGCCCTGCTGTCGCGCCTGGTGGCCCGCGACCGGGTGACCCAGGAGATCGACTGGGCCCGTCGGATGTACGACCGGATCCAGGCCGACCCCTCCCGCACCCGGGTCGGGGGGTTCGAGGTGCTGCTGTTCTCGAGCCTGGCCAAAGAGTTGAAGGGCGACCTGATCGACGTGCACGATGTTCCCGGGGACCGGTTCATCGCCGTGCACGACGCGTTCCATCACGGGTTGCTCGCGGCCCTCACCCTGCATCTGCTGTACAGCGCCCTGCGCTGCGCTCCCCCGGCCGAACGGCTGGCCCAGGCCCACGCCGTGCTCGCCCCCTTCACCGATCCCCCCCTGCGCTCCGCCGTGACCTACCTCGGGATCGGGGAAGGCCAGATGCTCACCGTGATCAACGCCGGCAACCCACCGCCACTCCTGTTCGACGCACGCGGGGACAGCCGGCCGGTCACCGGTTTGGGCCGGCCTCTGGGCCTGGAAGGAGAACCGGACCTGTCCCGGGCCGAAGTGACCATCCCGTCGGGGTCGTTCCTGTTGTGTGCCACCAACGGCCTGGCCAAAGCGTTCGGCGACGACGCCGGGGAAGGATTGCGGCGGTTCCTCCGGGAGCGGGCGGGCCGGGGCATGCCGGGCGCCCATCAGGCGTTGCAGACCGCCCTGGCCTCCCTCCCCGACCGGGCGGAGTTTCCCGACGACATCACCTACGTCTTCCTGCGTCCCGCCGCCACTTGATCACCAAAGGAGATCCCACCATGGCCGCATCCTCCCTTCCCTCCATTGCCAGTCCCCTTCGCCCCCCACGGCGGGTCTCGCGCCAACTCCGGTTGCGACAGGTGGCCGTCGGGGGCGGCGCTCCCGTCACCGTGCAGAGCATGACCAAGACCGACACGCGCGACGTGGCCGCCACCCTGGCCGAGATCGGGCGACTGGCCAGGGCGGGGTGCGAGATCATCCGGCTGGCGGTGCCCGACGAGGAAGCGGCCCGGGCTCTGGGGCAGATCGCCCCGGCCGCGCCGATTCCCGTCATCGCCGACATCCACTTCGATCACCGGCTGGCGCTCCTCGCCCTGGCCGGCGGGGTGGATGGGTTGCGTTTGAATCCGGGCAACATCCGGGACCGTGCCAAGCTCCGCGAGGTGGCGCGGGCCGCGGCGGATCGCGGGGTACCGATTCGGATCGGGGTCAACGCCGGTTCGCTTGACCCGGCCATGGCGGCCCGGCACGGCGGGGTGACCGCCGAGGCGCTGGCCGAATCGGCCCTGGCCGAAGCCGCCCTGCTCGAAGCGGAAGGGTTCCAGGATATCAAGGTCGCGGTCAAGGCCTTCGACCTCGATGTGATGATGGCCGCCACGCGTCTGGTGGCGGCGCGATGCCCCTATCCGCTCCACCTGGGGGTAACCGAGGCCGGGTTGCCCGAGGAAGGCGTGGTGCGCTCCGCCATCGGGATCGGCGCCTTGCTTTTGGAGGGTCTGGGTGATACGATCAGGGTCTCGCTGACCGGGGACGCTGCCGAGGAAGTCGCGGTCGGGATCCGCATCCTGCGCAGTGTCGGGCTGCGGCGCGGAGGGCCGATCATCGTCTCGTGTCCGACCTGCGGACGGTGTCAGATTCCGCTGGCGGCCATGGCCCGGGAGGTGGAGCAGCGCACCCGCGACCTGGACCGACCGCTGCAGATCGCGGTGATGGGATGTGCCGTGAACGGACCGGGTGAGGCCCGGCAGGCCGATTTCGGCATTGCCGGCGGCAAGGAGGGAGGCTTGATCTTCCGGAAGGGACAGGTGGTCAGAACGCTGCCAGCCAGCCAACTGGTCGATGGCCTGCTCGCCGAGATCAGGCAGTTCCTGGATTCGCCCGACGGGGCATCAGGGACGGACCGTCTTCTGGCAACCCCGGCGGAAACGTCACGACAAGGAGGATCCGTCACGTAGGCATCCCCTGTCCCCGACATGCCCAAGGCCGGGGTGAGCAGGAAGTCCTTCCCGACGTGAAGGGAGTGAACCATGCATCGACAGGCGATGAGGCGACGAGGGCTCGGGACGGCTGTTCTTCTGCTAGGGCTGATCCTGGGCCTTGCTGGGATGCTGGGCGCAGCCCAGACCGAAATCTCCTTCGTGGGAGCACGGGTGAAGATCATGTTCCACCCTCCGCTCCGAACCGGACCGCTCGACCCGCATCCAATGTGGGTGGAGATCCCACGATTGAATCTGATCGTCCTGCACCTCGAGAACTACCTGACCTACCTGACCCGCCTGGGAAAGCTTCCCGAGTCCATCAGCCTGGCCCTGCATTACTATCCCGACGGCACCGAGGAAATCATCGACGGCACCGACCGGCTGATGATCATGGATCTCGGGTGGAACAACCTGTTGGAACAGGTGAACCGTCATCTGCGCAAACGGGCGGAGGACACCCGAAGCTACCTGATCGACAACGCCGCGTCATTGTTCCAAATCCGCGACCAGTTGCCCCGCGCGGAAGGCACCTTCGAGACTCGCTCCCGATTCATCAATTTGTCGGCCCGACTGGAGGCACTCGCCCCCGAGGCGGATTTCGCCCTCCTGGGCACGGCCGGGGCCGTCGTGGTGCGTCCCACCGAGTCCCACAACCAGGTGGTGCTGTTGCCCTTCGAAGGAACCGGTACGGTGCTGTTGGAGACCGGACGCGCGCCTTACGGCCTGCTTCGCCCATCGCCTTCGGGATCCTTTCTGGCTTTCACCGAGGGAGGGGATCCCAAGATCCTCGATGTGTCAACCAGGGCCGTCACCACCCTGTATCCTGCCACCAGGAGCAAGTTGCTGCTCGATGCGGGATGGTCCCCGGACGGGAAGATCCTGGCCGGAATCGTCCTCGACCGGAACACAGCAGCACGCGAGGTTTTCCTCTTCGATGCCGCCCGGCGGGAGCATCTGACGTTCTTCCAGGGCCATCCACGGTTCCAGGGTGACTACCAGTATGCCTTTCCCTACTGGTCGCCGGACAGCCGGAAGGTGTTGTTCACCGACGGGCACGCCATCTCCTTACTGGACCTGGAGAGCTCGCGCCTGTCACCAGAGCTCGTCAGGACCAGGCGAACGCTCACCGAGATTCTCTGGTCGCCCGACGGAGGTTCTTTCGCCACCGTCGAAATGGAAGGCAAATCGCGCGACAAGAGCGAGTTCAACAGCAAGGACCTGCGCGGCTGGACCCTGCGGCGCTGGCATCTGACCTCGGCGGGGCAGGTCCTCGAGGATCCCGGGCAGAGGTATTCCTCGCGAGAGGCCTTGAAACTGGTCAGCTTCTGGACACTCGACCGGATCCTCTTCCTGGAAGGACACCTCCGGAGTCCGCGCCTCCAGACATGCCTGATGAACCTGACCGGGGAGATGGCGGCCCGGCTCACTCCCACCCCCGGACTGCCGCGGGCTGCCTCAGAGACCCAAACCACCACCGGATTCGTCGACCTTCCCATGAAATACTGTTACGTGATTCGGAACCTGGATGGGAAATCAAAAAACGTCTATGACCCGGGCTTCGGGCACATGAACCAGTTGTATCTCGAGGAACAGGTTTGCACCTGGTTCCTGGGGTTGCGACTGCCCGAAGGGGTGCCCTTGCGGCAGTCCACCTTCAACCTGATGCCGTCCCCGTACCCTTTTCAGGACCGCAACGTCACCTATTGTCAGGACCTCCCGCTTGGGCAGATCAAGGGTCTCATCGAAACGATCAAGGGGTACAACCTGCGACGGTTCGAGGTGGCCGAAGACCTCGGACGCCTCTTTTTCCTGAGCAACACCCGGGGTCCCATGACCCTGTGGGTCGGGGATGTGCCGGCGCTGGAACGGGTAGAGGTTCCAGTGACGGACGAATCGGGCCATCCGGTCGACCACCCCATGGAGAAGGGACAAAAATCAGTCGGGCCGCTCCCCGGAGACGCCCTTCCCCTTCCGGGCGATGCCCTGCCGCTCCCGGGGGGGGCTTTGCCGTTGCCCGGAGATGCCCTGCCGCTTCCGGGAAGCAAGAGCCCGCCGCCCTCCGGGGAACCCCCGTCTCTGCGAGGCGATGCCCTTCCCTTCCCCGCACCCGCCGCAGGTTCCAAACTCCGCTCTACCGGGCCTGCGGAGCCGTCGTCCCTTTCCCTGCCGGATGCCCTGCCTGGAGATGCCCTCCCGCTTCCCCCGTTGCCTCCTTCTTCCCCGCCTTCCCGCCCATAGGCCTTCATCATCTGAGTGCAAGTGAGAGCCTTCGCGAGCCGGGGCTCCGCCGAGCGGACGTACCGGGCGAGGGAGTTGGCTTGCTCTGGGGAGGTGAATTCCGTATAGTGGGTAGATCCCGTTAACTCACCATTATCTCAGGAGGCCCGATCATGATTTCTTTCCGCCGCGTTCTCGCCCTTCCGCTGAGTTGCCTCCTCCTCGCTTTTCTCCTCGCCTGCTCGCCAGCCCTCCTGGCGGCGGACAAACCCCGGATCCTGTATGATGACACCCACGGACAGACCGCGGGAAACGCGGACTGGGTCATCACGGGCGCCTACTCGGAAATGGCCGACACCCTTACCGGCAACGGATTCGTCATCGACTCTCTGAGCAAGGTCGCCGCGAACGGCCGATTTACCGCCGATCTGCTGGCGAACTACCAGGCGGTCATCCTGGCCGAGCCGAACAACGCCTACGGGGAGGACGAAGCCCAGGCCCTCGTCGAATTCGTTCTGAATGGGGGCGGCGCGTTCCTGGTGGGCGACCACGGCGGCGCGGATCGCGATGGCGACGGCATCGATGCGGTGAAAGCGCTCAACGCCTTCTGCCCCCGTTTCGGCTTCTCGTTCGCCGGCGACTTCGTCTACGAGGCCCCGATCGCGGGCCCGGTCAATAAAGACCACCCGGTGATGTTCGGGGTGCGGGCGGTCGGGGCGTGGGCCGGGTCGACCTTCGTGCTGCAGCGCAATGCGCAGGCCAAAGCGGTCAGCCTGATCGACAGCCGGTACAAGAAGGCGCCCTACATCGTGGCGGCCGAGGCGGGCAAGGGGCGGGTGGTCGCGATCGGCGACAGCTCACCGTTCGACGACGGAGTCGGCAGCGGGGCCGCGAAAAAATTGCACGACAGCTACGACTCGTTCATGTATTCCCACCCGCAACTGGCGTACAACGCGATGGTCTGGGTGACCGGCGGCACGCCGGCCAAGCGCATTCCTTCCAAGGTGGTGCCGTTCTTCCATGAAGCCAAGGCCGCCGAGAAAGACCGCAACATCCTGATCGACGCCGCCCACGGCAATGCCGCCGCCGACAAGATGGAGACTTTCGAGCGGCACATGCGCAAGCTCGGGTTCAAGGTCTTCTATACCCTGAACCTGATCACCCCCGAAATGCTCACCCGGTTCGGCATCGTCATTCTGCCCAACCCCTCGCTGCCGTTGATGGCCAACGAGTCGAAGGCGATCGTCGACTGGTTCATGGCGGGCGGGCGCCTGCTGCTGGCCGGCGACTGGGATTCCTCGAAGCTCGACGGGCGCCGCACGTTGAATGCCCTCCTCGAACAGCTCGGTTCGGTGGTGCGCCTGAACAGCGACCAAATCTGGGACAACGTCCACAAGACGAACAAGCCCTGGGGCGTCCTGGCCACGGTGGCCAACCCCGAACACCCCGTCGCCAAGGGGGTGCAGACCGTCATCACCTGGGGGACCTGCTCGCTCATCAGTCGAAACCTAACCCCCCTGCCCCCCGAGAGCGGTGTCGAACTGCTGGTGGTGAGCCACCCCGAAGCGATCAACAAGGACGGCGACAAGCGCAACGACGCGATCATCTATCCGCCGCAGTCGGCCATTCCCATCATGGGCATCGAGCGGCTGGCCAACGGAATCCTGGTGGTAGGGGGGTGTAACAACTTCACTGACTACCAGTATCCTGACAGTGATCTCAACCAGGCGCAGCCCGGACCGAACCCCTTCGTTCACCAGACGGGCGAGTTCTACGACAACCTGATCCGGTATCTGGCCGAACCGTCCGTGCCCGCCCGGGGCGCCACTCTCCGGGCACGGACTCCCCGCAGGTAGACTGCTTCCTCCCGCTTTTTCCGAGTCACCACCTCATCACCCCGACATGGTTCACGGCAAACGTTTCGACTGGGGCGCCTATGGGTATCTGATGCCCGTCGTAGGCATCATCCTGTGCTTCCATGTCCTGCCGATCTTCTATTCGCTGGCTATCAGTTTCTACGAATGGGACCTAATGAGCGACCCGAACTGGGTGGGAACGGAAAACTTCCGGCGCCTGATCGATGACCCCATGTTCTACAAGTCGCTGGTCAACACGTTGTATTACGTTCTGTTCAGTGTGCCCCTGTCGATCGGAGCGGCTTTGTGCGTAGCGATGCTGTTGAACAACCCGATCGCCGGCATCGGCGTCTACCGCACCATCTACTTCCTGCCGGTCATCACCTCGATCAACGCGGTATCGATCGTCTGGAACTTCATCTACCACCCTGAATATGGCCTGTTGAACAAGCTGTTGGCCCTGGTGAACATCGCCCCCCGCCTGTGGCTGCAAGACCCGACCCCACTCATGCCTTTGCTCAGCGGCATCGCGGGGCTGGGGTGGCCGGACTGGCTGCCGGCCGGCCCCTCGATGTCGATGGTCAGCATCATCGTGATGAGCGTCTGGAAGGGCCTCGGCTACAACGTCATCATCTTCCTGGCGGGGTTGCAGAACATCCCCAAGCACCTCTACGAGGCGGCGACGATTGACGGGGCTTCGCGCTGGCAGCAGTTCCGGCACATCACCTGGCCGCTCCTGTCGCCAACCACCTTCTTCGTTTTCACGATGTCCTGCATCGGGTCGTTCCAGGTCTTTTCGCAGATCTACATGATGACCCCGCGCGGCGGCCCCATGAAGAGCACGATGGTCATCGTCTTCTACCTCTACCAGAAGGCGTTCGTGAAGTTCGAGTTCGGCTACGCGCTGGCCATCGCCTTCGTGCTGTTCCTGATGGTCTTCGCGCTGACTCTGTTCAACAAGCTCTACCTCGAGAAGAAGGTCCACTACTCATGAGGATGAAGCACCCCTTCCACCTGGTCGTCCACGC
Organism: Candidatus Ozemibacteraceae bacterium; assembly: GCA_937998695.1. Taxonomy (GTDB): domain Bacteria; phylum Muiribacteriota; class Ozemobacteria; order Ozemobacterales; family Ozemobacteraceae; genus Ozemobacter. The sequence continues at coordinate 786 of CALLCO010000230.1, read as the reverse complement.
GCTGTTGATCATGGGGTCGATCTTCATGCTCTTCCCCTTCGTCTGGATGGTCACCACCTCGTTCAAGAACGAGGACGAGATCCTGAAGACGGGCAAGCGCATCGTCGTGCTGCCCGACGCCTGGCGGCCCTCTTTCCTGAACTCGGAAGAGGACACCCGGCGGATCCAGCAGGCCGAGACCCAGCGTCGCCTCTGGGAAGACCTGCAAGCCGGCAAACCCCTGCCGGAGGGGGTGCGCAAACCGGCCAAGCCGTTCGAGACGTTCGACAACTACAAGCTGGTCTGGGGTGAGGCGGGGTCGTTATGGTCTTTTCTGGGCCTGGCCTCGGAACCAACACCGGCCACCGGTAGCGGCAAAGGGCAGCAGGACTTCTACCGCTACTTCCTCAACACCATGTTCGTCTCGATCACCATCACCCTGAGTTCGCTGTTCACCGCCTCTCTGGCGGCCTACGCCTTCTCGTTCTTCAAGTTTCCCCTGAAAGACGCGATCTTCATGGGGTTGCTCGGCACCATGATGCTGCCGCAGCAAGCGCTGTTGATCCCCAACTACATTCTGCTGTCGAAACTGAACTGGATCAACACCTACGCCGCTCTGATCGTGCCGTGGGTGGCCTCGGTTTACTCGGTCTTCTTCCTGCGGCAGTTCTTCCTGCAACTGCCGAAAGACCTGTTCGAGGCGGCAACCATCGATGGCTGCACCCGGTTCCAGTTCTATTGGAAGGTGGTGCTGCCCCTGAGCAAGCCGCCGATGGTGACCCTGGGCATTTTCACCTTCCTGGGCAC
>CALLCO010000229.1 GCA_937998695.1 Candidatus Ozemibacteraceae bacterium | reverse complement strand
GTCTTGTCGAGCGGGGGCAGACCTTCCTTGGGTGCACTCGGATCCGGGGTGGCGAGGGGCTTGAGCGGCACCGGTGCCCCTGGCCCCTTCCCGGGGTCGAGACGAGGCAGCGGCCGGGCTTCGACCGGCTTGCCCTTGAGGCCGATCAGGGCAGGCGCCAACGGCTTGCCCAGGGCAGGGCGGGGGGGGTCGGGCTTCTTGGGAAGGCCTCGCAAGCCACCCCCGGCGGCGGCCACCACCGCCTTGCCCGCCACCTCGCCTCCGGCCAGGGGCTTGCCGCAGCAGGGGCAAAACCGGATGACGGAATCGCACTCCGGACAGTGGATGCCTTCGCCGGCGATCAGGGCACCCCCGCCCGCCTTGCCGGCGGCCTTGGGCTCCCATGAACCCAGGTCATTGCGGACCCAGTTGTTGAGATCGAAGCGCACGTCCTTGACCCCACGGATGGCCCGCAGACTGCCCTCGATGAATTTCATCTCGACGGCCACCTCGTCAGGGGTCTTGTCGAGCCCGATGAAGGCGAGATCTCCAGTGATGCTGACCTGGCCGGCCGTCACCTGGAATTTCAGCTTGACGAGATCGACCCGCCGGCTGGAGAGCTCTCTCCTGATACCAGCGCTGATCTCCAGATCGGTGGGCTCCCTCAAGCGTTCACCTCCGAAGCGGCGGAAAAGCTCACTCGACGCGCTCTTCCTTTCCTTGCTTTCCCTCCGGTCGAAGCGGAGAGAATATGACTCATTCCAGCTTTCGGCATGACGGGGAACTTCTCTTAGCCAGTATACCACGCTCCGGTGACCCGACGCCAAAATCGCCCCATTCATCGGCCGGTGAACGGAATGACGCCAAGACGGGTTTCGCGGTTGGCCCCCCTCGGCTGGCTTCGCCATAGAGGAGCGGGGGTCGTGTGGGTGAAGGTCCGGGAAGGTCGCCAAGACGGGCCAGTCAGCGCGGCGGAGATGTTTCCCCTGGCAGGGCCTTTTCCGACAAGGCCTGAGATGGAAGAAACAGGAACCGCCGACACCCCAGCAGGATGGCGAACGCCCCCACGCTCAGGAAGATGTCATACACCGACAGATCAGGCTTGAGCGTCTTGCGGGCTACCACGAAGGCCAGCAGTTCGAGCACCGACTGCAACTCGTGGGTCACCAGGGTCCGGATCAGCTCGAGCGCGATGACCGCCAGCAACACGCGGTAGATCAGCTCGTAGATCGTTTCGGTCTGCGACCAGTCCATCAGCCCGAACGTCCAGGCGGATTGGATTGTGAAGACCACCACCCCCAGAAAGATACAGACGGCCAGGCACCGCTCGAACCATTCGGTGCCGATTCGCAGAAGTTGGGAAACGAAACCTAGGTGGGGCATGCTGGCAGTATAGCCGATTTCGTTCGAACCGCCTACCGGCCCCCGGCGAGCCAACCAGCCACTTCTTCCCGAAGTCGGGAAGGCAACGCCGGATCGGCGAAATTGCGGAAGGGCATCCCCGGGCGCTTGCGGAACCAGGTCTCCTGGCGCTTGGCATATTGCCGGGTGTGGATCACGATCTGCCGTTTCACCTCGTCCTCACCGACGCGGCCCTCCAGGCAGGGCACCCACTCGGCGTATCCGATTGAGCGCAGCCCCGGGGCATCGGCGGGGAACGCCGCGAACAGGCGTTCGGCCTCGGCTCGCAGACCGGCGGCACACATGGCTTCGGTGCGGGAACGGATCCGCTCCCACAGGTCGTGGCGGGGGCGGGTGCCGACGATGACCAGCCGGTCGGCCTCGATCCCGCCCGCCCGGCGCCGGGATTCGGCCAATGGCCGGCCGGTCGCGGCGACGATCTCCAGGGCCCGAATCACCCGGCGGGGATTGGCCAGGTCGACCTGCCCCGCCGCGTCGGGATCGCGGCGCTGCAGCTCCGCGACGAGAGCGGGCAGGCCTTCCGCCTCGAGCATCCCCTGCCAGGGTGATGGGCCGGGTCCCGGGGCGGGCAGATCGGGCAACCCGTGCAGCAGCGCCTCGAAATAGAACCCGGTGCCACCGACCAACAGCGGGGTCCGTCCCGCCTGCCACAAGCCTTCGAGGCACGGGCGGGCCACCCGCAGGTAGTCACCCGCGCTGAACGGCTCGTCGGGATCGACCAGATCCAGCAGATGGTGGGGCACCCGGGCCCGCTCGACGGGGGTGGGCTTGGCGGTGCCCACTTCCATGCCGCGATAGATCTGTCGCGAGTCGCAATTGACGATCTCGAGCCCGAGCGCGGCGGCCAGCTCGAGGGCGAGGCCGCTCTTGCCGCTGGCGGTGGGCCCGAGCAGCGCGACCAGGCGGGGGCGACGGGAGTCCCCGGTCATGGCCAGGGCCGGGCCCAGCTCAGAGAAGCGCCGAACCGCCGCGCCCTTCCCCCGGTCGACGGCAGGGCGGGAGTGCCCCCCTGCCCCCCATGGGGACAGCGCGACAGGCGGGCGGCGGGGCGCGGCAAGAAGTCAGCCCACCGGCGACGGCGGGGCGCGCCCTTCCCCGGCCTCAGCACCGCAGGAAGCCGTGCTCGATCTGGCGGCGCGACAGGCGCAGCACGACCGGCCGGCCATGAGGACACGTGAAGGGGTTGTCGGTCTTCAGCAGCTGCTCGAGCAAAGAGCGCATCTCCGGTTCCTTGAGCGGATCCCCGGCCTTGACCGCTGCCTTGCAGGCCATCGTCTTCAGCAGGTCGGTCTTGATCTCCGGCAGGGAGCGGTTCTCCATGCCTCCGAGCACCTGCCCCAGAATCTCCTGGATGATCCCGTCGTGGGCGGCCCGGTCGCCCAAGATCGGCACGGCGGTGGCGTAGAACTGGCCGTCCTCCTCCTGCTGGATGCCGAATCCCAGAGCTTCCAGCTCGCCGCCACGCTCCTTCAGGGTCAACCGTTCCGAGGGCAGCAGTTTGAGGGGAATGGGGAACAGCAGCGGTTGCGAAGTGACCGGGGTATCGCGGTAGGCTCGCACGTAGGTGTCGAACAGGATCCGCTCGTGGGCGGCGTGCTGGTCGATCACGAACATGCCGTCCTGGTCTTCGCCGAGGAGGAAGGCGTTCATCATCTGGGCCAGGATGCGGGGCGCGGTCAAGGCCACCACCCGTTCGAAGGGCGAGGCCGACGGCACCGAGGCGGGGCCGTGGTGCTCGGAATCTTTGAGATCGTAGAGTTTCCCCCCGCCCGCCAGCGAGACCGGAGCGCCGAACTCGGGGAAGAGCGTGCGCGGCCCCGGCGCCACCCCATGGCCGGAGGCGGTTCCCCACCCTTCGGTCGCCGGGGGCGGGGGGAAGGCCCCGTCCATCGGCGCCGGCG
>CALLCO010000228.1 GCA_937998695.1 Candidatus Ozemibacteraceae bacterium | reverse complement strand
GAGGCTGGGCCAGGTAGGCGAGGTCGACCAGGTTGCGGCCTTCGATGAGCAGGACCTTCCCGCCGCGCGGGCTGGGCGAGATGACCGGCGGGCGTGGCGCGTCGACGATCTCGACGATGCGCTCGGGGGGCAGGCGATACGCCTCGGTCACCTGCGCGAGTAGACTTTCGGCGCCGAAGACCTGGAGCATCAGCACGCAGGACAGCACGAGGAATCGCGCCAAGGGCGGGTGCGAACGACCTGCAGAGCGACCGGGCATGGAGCACCTCCATGGTGGAGTGCCTTTATCATAGGCCCAACTTCCGCGCCGGGCAATTCCCCATTTTTCGGGCGGGTGACGGTTGGGCCGGCGGCCGCTGGTACTGCCAACTCCTCCTGAGACCTCGTGGGCGGCGCGGGGAAGCGGTTGACCGATTGGATGCTGTTTCCTGCTCGATCTGGCCGCAGGTGAGCGGCAAGCTCCGGGGGGGGCTGCCTATTGCGGGGCCCTGATGACCACGACCACGAAGCGGGTCTTGCCCACGAAGCGGGTCTTGCCCTGGGAACGCAGCACCTCGAACTACCTCACCATGCGATTCGCCCCAAAGGCGATGTCCCTGGCCCGGGCCACCTCGACTCTTGCTGGAATCGCCGGTCCCGTTCCTCTTCCCTTCTTCCGCTTCAGGAACAGGACCGCCTGCCAAGCCAGGATGGCCCCGGCGAGGGCGGTCAGCAGCAGAGCCGGCCAGCCCGGGACCCCGATGGGGCGGGCAGGGGAGGCTGGGGGCGGGTCAGGCGCGAGCCAACCCGGGGCTGGCGTATCATGAGGGCGGTGGTCGATCGGGCATGCCCGCGAGGGTGCAGAACTCTCTGAGGAAAGGAAATTCCCGTTCTGGGTGGCACGAGGACCCCAGAGCCTGTTGCATGAATCGGTTATTTGCTCGTCGTGTACATAACGCCCCTGATCCGATCGGCATCTCCGAATGGACGGTATATGAATATGGGCTGTTAGGGGGTATTCGCGCAACAGGCTCCCCAGAGTCGGGAACCACCGCCTGGAACCGCAGAAATCCCTGGCCGGCCAGAGGGCGCGGGGCTTCCTGGTCAGGCGCGGGGGGTTCGCCAGCGCCAATAGATGGCGTAGCCGACCGGGCCGCCCAGGAGGGTGCACACCAGCCAGGTGACCCGGCAACGGCCGGTCACCCGCGGAATCAGGTAGATCGAGGTGACCAGCCCGACCTGGATCAGGACGGCCACGACCACGAACGCGCCGATCGAGGTGCCGAGGTTGGCGAACATGGTGCTTGGGGGGGCTCAGCGGAAAACCGAGCCCAGTTTCTTGAGCCCGTTGCCTAGCAGCGACCCTGCGCTGGCCAACAGGTTGCCGGTGGTCGTGCCGACCCAGCCTGCCGCCTTCAGCACCGTGCCTCCGAGTTTGCCGAGGTTGCCAAGAACCTTGTTGCCCGGCCCGCCCTCGGTCGCGGTGCGGTCGCCCCACAGGGCCAGTCGCTCGCCCAGATATCCCAGGCCTCGGCCGCCCATGCTGGCGACGGCCGCGGGAATGGCGCCGATCGCCTTGACCACGCCGCCGCCCATCGAGAAGAAATCCATATTCTTCCAGCCGGTGTAGACGTCGTTGATGGCGCCGGCCGCCGTGTCTTCGAGAGCCGTGGGGAAGGTGCCCGAATAGACGGGAACCGTGGTCACCGCCGCATTGGCGCCGGCGATGTCGACCATCAGGTTGGAATACCCGACGAACTGGCCCAGCCGGCCGGTGCACGGCTGTCGCCAGATCGACTGGAACTTCTCGACCGGCATGGCATACGTGCCCGAGGGCTGGTTGATCGCCCAGTAGGAATCGCGCAGTTCGAGACTGACGACGTTGCCGGCCGGATCGGCGGTGTAGCCGCTGACGCAGACCCAGTGCGGAGTGCCGCCGCAGTCGACCAGCACGATGACCGGCAGCTTCGCGTCGAGTTTCGCCTTCAGCTCGGTCAGGCTGGCGTTTTGCCGCAACCGCGCCTGCACGCCCTGGGAATTCAGATACTCCACGATGGTCGGGGGCGCCGTGAAGATGCCGCCGGGGTTGGTCGCTTTGTACACTTCTTGCGCGGTGACGTGGGCGCCGAACGACTGCAGGACGCTGGTCATCGCATACTGACCGCAATAATTGTCGCCGTCGATCGGTTCAGGTTTCTTGAACCCAGGAAGCGAGAGGGTGACGGTAGCCCCGGGGGTGGTCGTCGAAACCCCCGCGCCGCCGGCGGCCGCGGCAGCTTCCCCGCCGGGTCCCTCGACCTTGACCTCGACCTTCAGGTTCTGGAGCCCTTTGAGGGCTTGCTGCCAGGCCGCCTTGGCCTTTTGCACCTCGTCACGCAGCGCCGGCAGCGCCCGGTCGGTGGGGTCGTTGGCCATCGTCTCGGCGAGTTTGCGATACAGCGCTTCGTAGCGCGCCTTCAGGGTGTGGGCCGCCTCGCCGGCCGGGTCGGCCGCCCGCGCCTCGAGCAACAGGCCCGCGCCCCCCAGCACCAAGCCGAAAACCAATGCCAGCCAGAATGTCCGCTTCCGGTTCATATCGTCATCTCCCGCGGGGAAAACCGCCTCCTAATTGTACGGACGGGTGGGAAATGTGTCAAACTAGCCGGTTCGTGAGGGTTTGGTCGAACCAGGACCCTGGTGGTATAATCCTCCCGTTTTTGACCATTCCCCTCTTGGAGGCTTCACATGGTGCACAAAGTCGTGATCATCGGAGCTGGCCCCGCCGGTTTGACAGCGGCCATCTACACGGCCCGGGCCGATCTGCGACCCCTGGTCGTCGAAGGGTTCATGGCGGGCGGCCAACCCGGTGGTCAGTTGATGACCACCTCCGAGGTCGAGAATTTTCCCGGCTTTTCGAAGGGAATCATGGGCCCCGAGCTGATCGGCCAGATGCGCGAGCAGGCCGTCCGGTTCGGCGCCGAGATGCTGACCGAGGATGTGACCGCGGTCGAGCTCAAGAATTCCCCATTTCGACTGAAGACCACCTCGCGCGAGGTCGAGGCTGAGGCGGTCATTGTGGCCACCGGAGCTTCGGCCCGTCTTCTCGACCTGCCCAGCGTCAAGACCTTTTGGGGAAAAGGGGTCTCGGCCTGCGCCACCTGTGACGGCCCGATGCCCATGTTCCGCGGCCAGGTCATCGCCGTCGTCGGCGGCGGCGACACCGCCATGGAAGAAGCCGGCTTCCTGACCCGGTTCGCCTCGAAGGTCGTGCTCATCCACCGCCGCGCCGAGTTCCGGGCCAGCCGGATCATGGTCGAGCGCACCCGTGCCCATCCCAAGATCGAGATCGTGACCGACTCGGTGGTCGATGAGGTCGTCGGCGACACCATGATGCAGGGCCTCGTGATCAGGAACCTCAAGACCGGCCAGACCCGCCGACTCGAAGCCCGCGGCTTGTTCATGGCCATCGGCCACGAACCCAACACGAAATTCCTGGCCGGGCAGGTGAAGACCGACGAGAAGGGGTACCTTGTGGTGCGTCACCCGACCTCGGCCACCTCGGTCGACGGTGTCTTCGCCTGTGGCGACGTCATTGACCCCCACTACCGCCAGGCCATCTCGGCCGCGGGCACCGGCTGCGTGGCCGCCCTCGATGCCGAGCGCTGGCTGGCCGCCCGTGCCGCCTCCTGACCGAAAGGACCGCCCCCCATGACCGACGACTTCAGCCAGCACCCGTTTTCCCTCGAACTGACCGCCACCGGCCATTTGATCGATTCCGGCATCATGTCGGCGATCATGGATACCATCATCAAGAACGAAGGGGTGTACAAGATTCACGAGTTTGTCGTCGGGCATACCCACGAAGAAACCTCGCGCACTCGCTTCCAGGTGTTCGCCCGCACCGAGGAACAACTCACGCGTATTGCCCAGGGCCTGCACGGGTTCGGCTGCGCCCGCGTCGTCGAGGAGGACGCCGTCCTGCGACCAGCCGAGCGCGACTGGGTGGTGCCCGAGGATTTCTACTCGACCACCAATCACCTCACCGAGATCCGCCTCGAGGGGAAATGGGTGCCGGCCGGTGACCAACGCATGGATACCGTCATCGTCTGCCGCAAGGAAGCCGACGGCTGGAAAGCCTGGTGTCGCAAACTGCGCGACGTGCGCCAGGGCGACCTCGTCGCCTGCGGATTCCGTGGCATCCGCATCCATCCCGAGTTCAAGGGGCGCGACCCCGAAGAATTCGCCTTCATGAACAGCGAGGTCAGTTCCGAGCGCCGCGTGCGCATCGCGGTGCGGCAGATCGCCCGGTTGATCCACGAGCGCCGCCGTGAAGGCAAGCGTATCGGGGTCACCGCCGGGCCCGTCGTCGTGCACACCGGCGGCGCCGATTTCCTGTGCCGGCTCATTCGCGAGGGATACATCGATTTCATCCTGTCGGGCAACGCCCTTGCCGTGCACGACATCGAAACGTGCCTGTACAAGACCTCGTTGGGTATTGACGTGCACACGGGCGAGCCGGTCGAGAACGGCCACCGCAACCACCTGCGGGCCATCAATACGATTTACCGCTATGGCTCGATCAAGGGCGCCGTCGAGGCTGGCGTGCTGACCTCGGGCATCTTCTACGAGTGCGTGCGGAAAGGGGTGCCGTTCGTATTGTCTGGGAGCATCCGCGACGACGGCCCGCTGCCAGAAGTGATCACCGACCAGATCGAGGCCCAGAAGGCGTACTTCGCCCAATTGCACGACTGCGGGTTGATGATGATCCTGTCGACCATGCTGCACGGTATCGGGGTCGGAAACATGCTCCCCGGCTACGTCAAGACGATTTGCGTCGACATCAATCCCGCCGTCGTCACCAAGCTGGCCGATCGTGGTTCGCACCAGACCGTCGGCATCGTCACCGACGTGGGCAGTTTTCTCCACGCGCTCGCCCAGGAACTCGAAGGTCTCCGCTAAACGCCTTCGTGCCGGCCGCGCATCCGAGCCTATGGCAGTTCACTCGCCGTATACATCGCCCCCCTGATCCGGTCGGCATCTCCGGATGGACGGTAACGAAAATGGGCTGTTTGGGGCGTTCCTGCCACAGGCCCTTGAGTTGCTGAATAGAAAAAGTGGTAGAATTCCCCATCCAATTGGGATGGATGAAATCTATTCGCGTATAGGAGGTTTACCATGGATCTTCAGGGATTGCTCGCTAAGCGTCGGACGGTTCGCCAATTCACCCCCGATCCGGTTCCCCAGGAAGCCGTCGCCCAGATCGTTCAGGCCGGTCTGATGGCGCCAAGCCCAAATGATTCCCACCCCTGGCGGATCATCGCCATCCGCAACCCCGGCGTGCTGCGCGAGATGCGGGGTGCGGTCGAGAAAAAGCTCGACACGCTGTTTCCCGCCCCGACCGGCGACAACAAAGCTCGCCTCGACAAGGTCAAGAATTTTTCGACCGTGTTCGCCCAGGCGCCGTTGGTGCTGGCGGTCATGATGAAGCCCTACCGGGCCGTTGTCGACGACCTGTTGGCCGGGTCGGCCCTGACCCACGAGCAGATCAATGCGCTGCGCAAACACCCCGATGTGCAGGCGACGGGCGCGTTGGTCCAGAACATGCTGCTGGCCGCCACCGACCTCGGCTACGGAGCGGTCTGGGTCTCTGGCGCCCTGGTCGCCTCCGATGAGATCGACCGCCTCCTGAAGGGAGGGGAATACAAAGTGCAGACGCTCGTTGCGGTCGGCCGCCCGGCTGTCTCCCCTGAACCCCGCCCCGCCGTCGATCTGAAAGACTACCTGACAACGATTGATTGACCAAGGTTTTTGCCCAGGAGACCTCATAGGGCCCACTCCAGGACTACCGGGGACGCATCATCCACGGAAGCGGGGTCGAAAGGTTGGCCATTTCCGCAGGGTCATACTCGCATCTTGCCACTCACGTGTTTCGGGAATCGTGGGAGCATGGACCGGGCCGGTGATCTCAGGCGCGGAGGCTGACCATACCTGAACTTCCCGAGGTCGAAGCGCTGGCCCGGGCCCTGCGCCCCTGGCTGGAAGGCCGTTGTCTCCGGTCGTTCGAACCGCGGCGGGCCGGCCTGCGGCGGCCGTTCCCGCCGGACGCAGCGACGATCGTGGTTGGCCGGACCATCCGGCAGGTGGGGCGGCGGGCCAAGTATCTGCTGTTCGATCTGGGTCCGCCCTGGCTGCTGATCGTCCACCTGGGCATGACCGGGCACCTCCGCATCTGCCCGGCCGGCGAGCCGGTCGATGCGCATGATCACTTGATTTGCCGCCTCGACGGCGGGATGCACCTGCGGTTCAACGATCCGCGGCGGTTTGGCGTGGTCGACCTGTTCCGGCGCACCCGCGCGGTGCCGCTGCCGCCCGACCTGGCCCGGCTCGGTCCCGAACCGCTCGCGCCGGAATTCGCCGCCCGCCGGCTTACGGAAGCACTGCACCATCGTTCGGGGCCGATCAAGAACGTCCTGCTCGACCAGACCGTCGTGGCGGGCCTCGGCAACATCTACGCTGCCGAAGCCCTGTTCCTGGCCGGTATCCACCCTGCCACGCCGGCCGACCGTCTGACCGGCGACCAGTGCGTAGCCCTCCATCGGGCCATCCGGGCCACCCTGAAGCGTGCCATCGCGGCTGGCAGCACGGTCCCCCCTGAGGTACCGCCGGTCGGATCCCTTCCTGGCCTCCAGACCGGGTCGGCTTCCCCTTCGGCAAAGGTCGTCAGCCACCTCCATGAGGCAAACGGGCCAGGGCGAGCGCTCGTCTTTGCCGCGGCGCCAGGGATGGGCGCGTTCGGCGGCACGTGCCGCGCAATGACTGGGGCAGGGCGAACGCCCGCCTCGGCCGCTGCCCCGGCCTTTCCTGCGGCGTGCCAACCGGGGCGAAGACGGGTGGGGGGTGAGTCATCTCACGGTCGAATCAAGTCCTGTGCCGATGGCCCCCGCCACCTTGGGATCGACTTGAAGACCTTGCCTGAGCGCAAGAACGGTCATGAGCCCGGCGGCAGAAGTGCCTTGCTCGCCAGGGGGAACAACCCGCCCGTTTCGCCGTCGGCCGCGTCTTCTGTTCCACCCGTCGATCGCACCGACACCTTCTTCCCTCTCGAGTTCGCGGTCTATGGGCGGGAAGGGTTGCCCTGCCCGCGGTGCCGCATCGGTCGCATCGCCCGCCTGACCCAGGCGGGGCGCTCCACCTTCTTCTGCCCGCGCTGTCAGCCCCCCAGCCTCTCGCGGAGAAAGCCCGCCCGCCGCCCCTCAGGTCAGTCCTCTCCCTGTCCGCGGGGCCATTCTCCCAAGTCCGCACGCCGCCGACCTCTTCCCCGTCAGGCCCGTTGTCTGCCGGGGTGTCATGGGGGCCGAACCCTTGCCGTCTCAGGAGGCCGCCCATGACCACTGCCCTTCGCCGGTTCGCCGAATTCTTCGGCCTGCGCCGCAGCATCGTCGGGGTGCTCGGCATGTGCGTCCTGATCGGGCTGGGCGAGAAGATGGCCGAGCGGTTCCTGCCGCTCTACCTCGTCGCCCTGGGGGGCGGCCCGTGGGTCGTCGGAATGCTCAACTCCCTCGACAACCTGCTGTCCGCCCTCTATTCATACCCCGGTGGCTGGCTGTCGGACCGCTTCGGCCCGCGCCGTGCCCTGCTGTTCTTCAACCTCGTCGCCATCGTCGGCTATCTCATCGTCATCGTCTTCCCCGCGATGTGGGCGGTCTTCCTGGGGTCGGTCCTGTTCATCTCCTGGACCGCTCTCTCGCTGCCGGCCACGATGAGCCTCATTTCCGAGGTTCTCCCGAAAGGGAAACAGACCATGGGCGTGTCGGTGCACTCGCTGGTGCGCCGCCTGCCCATGGCGTTGGGGCCCGTGCTCGGCGGCTTCCTCATCACCCGGTACGGCCCGGTCGAGGGGGTGCGCCTGGCCTTCGTCGTCGCTCTGGCCATGGCGGTGGTGGCGATCATTTTCCAGGAGGCGATGTTCGGCGACCAGGTGCGGAAGGAAGCCGCCCCCGCCCCGGCCAATGCACCCGCCGGCGCGGCCCTCCTCACCCCGGCCTTGCGTCGCCTGCTCGTCGCCGACGTGCTGGTGCGGTTCTGCGAGCAGATTCCCTACCCGTTCGTCGTGCTGTGGGCGATGAATCTGCATGGGGTGTCGGGGGTCGAGTTCGGCGTGTTGACCGCCGTCGAAATGGCCACCGCCGTGCTCATCTACATCCCCGTCGCGTGGCTGGCCGACCGCAATCGCAAGAAACCGTTCGTCGTCGCCACCTTCGCCATCTTCACCGCCTTCCCGCTGGTGCTCTGGTGGTCGACCTCATTCTGGCCAATGGTATTCGCCTTCGTCGTGCGCGGTCTCAAGGAGTTCGGCGAGCCGACCCGCAAGGCCCTGATCCTCGAGTTGGCCCCCGAGGGGCGCAAGGCCGTCGCCTTCGGCACCTATTACCTGTGGCGCGACGTGCTCGTCTCGATCGGAGCCTTGTCGGGAGCCTGGTGGTGGTCGATCAGCCCAACCACCAACTTCCTGGTCGCCGCGGGGTTTGGGGCGCTGGGCACCATCTGGTTCGCCGTCATGGGCACCGACCTCCCGTCCGAAATTCCGCCTGATTCTGATCGTTCCGCCCAACGGGCCGGTCGCCCCTGGTAGGGGCGACCGGCCGGT
>CALLCO010000227.1 GCA_937998695.1 Candidatus Ozemibacteraceae bacterium | reverse complement strand
GCGCGGCTCGAAGGGCCAGCCGCGGAATCACGGCTGGCCCCGCTGGTGGCCGATCTACCCACCCCCTATCAACGCGGCCGGGCCCTGGAAGCCTTGGCCGCCCTGCACCCGGCGGGCAGCCCGGAGCGGGGTCGTCGCCTGCTTGAGGCATTCCGCGCCTACCGGGCCAAAAGCCAGTTCTCCCAAACCATGCCCGAGTCGCAGGGGTGTCTGAAGAAGCTGCTCGAGGAAGCCGCTGGCTTTCGTTTCGGGCGAGACGCGTGGTTGGATGTTTTGCGGTGGGCCTGCCGCGAAGGGTTGAGTGTCCAGGCCGAACGGGCCGCCGCGGCCATCGCCCCGGGCTTCAGCCGGGACGGCCCGGCGATGATCCTGCTGGTTCAGGCCGAGGCGGCTCGCTTACGCAAACAGGGGACGGTTGTTCTTTCGGCCATCGATCAGCTGTTGGCCCTGCCAGCGGTCGATCCCGGTCTGGTGGCTCTCGGGCGGCAGATCAAAGGGGAGTACTTCCATGAGGCAGGGCAGCACGTGCCGGCCATGGCTGAATTGAAGCTGGCCCTGGCGCATGGGCGGGCGCCGGTCGATATGGTGGCGGCGCAGTATCGGCTGATGCGCTCGGCTGGCGAGGCCGGGTATGAGGCCGAGGCCGTCAAGGCGGCGGAATGGCTGGGCCGGGAGGCCCGGACCGTGCCGTTGCTGCCCGTTCATCTGTTCGAAATGGGCCTGGCCCGCTACGATGCGGGCCGGCTGGCCGAGGCGGTGCCGTATTTCCTGACCCTGGCTCGCGCCTGCCCCGGGCATCACCGTGCCGACGACGCCCTCGGCTATGCCGCCCTGGCCGTCGGTCTCACCACGAAGGACGGTCGCGACCTGCTGGCCCTGCTGCGTCGCGTCTACCCGCATTCCTTCTACGTCTACTGGCTCGATCCCGCGGCCCGGGCTGCCCCCATGCCCCAGGTGGCGGCCAAGCCACCTGCGCTGCCGGCCGCCCTCAAGAAGCGCATCCCGGCCTGGCGGGCCCTGCTCAAGAGCCCCTTCGCCAAGTTCGCCCGCGACGAGATTTTCACCCGTCTCGACGAATCACCGGCCGATCCGGCGCTGACCTGGGCGGCGGCCGAGGCGGCCATCGACGCCCACGATTATTTCCTGGTGACCGCGTTCGGGGAGCGTTTCCTGAAGGCTTTTCTCGATGAGGGGAAGAGCGGTTCCCAGGTGCCGTCGTGGGTCTGGCCGATCTACTACCCCCGGCCGTATTGGGATAAAGTGCGGCTCGAGGCCAGCAAATACGGGCTCGATCCATGGTGGGTCCTGTCGATCATGCGCGAGGAGAGCCACTTCAACCCGACCATCCTGTCGCGCAGCAATGCCCACGGGCTGATGCAGATCCTGCCTTCGACCGGGAAATGGATCGCGGACAAGCTGGGAATCAAAGAGAAGTTCGACAAGAACAGCCTATGGAACACCGACCGCAACATTGCGTTCGGGGCCTGGTATCTGGGCTACCTGCGCGATTTATTCAACGGGGACCTGTTCCTGGCCACCGCCGCCTACAACGGGGGGCAGGGGAACATCACCCGCAAGGTCGAACAGGGACCGTTCGCCCACCTGCCCGTCCTGGAACGGCTCGACCGCGTCCCGTTGCCCGAGACCCGCGATTACTACAAGAAGGTCATGGGCAGCTGGTGGAACTATCACCGGCTGTACCAACCCCTGGAAACCCGGCCCTGAGGCAAGCACCCCCGAAAGCGCCACCGCCCCGCACGGAGCGGGGCGGTGGCGGATCGGGCGGGAGGGCGGCTTAGCGCAGGCGGCGACCCCGCCCAGTCGGCAAGACGGTGGCTTCCCTCGCGGATTCCAGGAGGGCAAAGCAGGTGCGGGCCAGGATCAGGCCCGACCCCAGGGAAAACAGCAGCAGGCCGAAGAACTCGCCTCCCTGACCCATGGCGCGGGTGGCTCCGTTCAGAGCAGATGGGCGGTCTCGGGCTTCAGGAGAGGGGGCATGGTCTCGGGGTTCCGTTGCTCCATCTCACTCAGCCACTTCAGGATGCTGTCGGCGCGGAAGCGGACGGACCGGCCGATCTTCACGGTGGGCAGGCCCAGCCGGCGCAGCGTGTAGATGGTGTTGCGCTTCACCTGCAGGAAATTCATGAGTTCCGGGATCGTCATGAGGCAGTCGGTCTTCATAGGGTGAACCTCCCGATGGAGCATGAGCGTTGGTATTCCAGATATCGTCACCGGGCGCCCGGATGTTGAGGGTTCCCCGCGTCGAATCCGCGGCCCAACTTTTTTTGTGTTCCCTCTAAAGTCCGGCACCGATTTCGCCGATGGGATGGGTGAAGTTCAGGTGAAGTTCCACTTCAACCCTGAAGTGGGCGGAACCGAATGGACAACCAAATCCCTAACTCCCTTTCAATGTGTCGCTCACCACGGCACATTTTTTATTTTCGCCCGCTTCCAATACGGGAATTGGTCGTCCATCCGGTTCCATCGGCGGCCGGATTGCCCTCTGTGTCAATAATAGGTGAGACAAAAACCTTTCCAGGGTTTAGTGTCTAAAGGTTCGAGGGTGGGGAAGGAGATTACATGAGGAAACAACATCGCTCGGCATCGATTCGGTCGTTTTATTGATGCATCAGGAGCGCGTCGCCGCAGATTTGCCGACGTGGATGATGCCATTCTTGTTGACAGGACTGTCTACAGGGATGCATACTTAGCCTGAGGTGAAAATCATGCCGACTACCCGGATAAGCACCCCAGCCCACCGAATCTTGCAGGAACTGGCTCGCCAGAGTGGCCGCTCGATGCAGGAGATTCTCGATGCTGCCGTCGAGAACTACCGCCGTCAGCGATTCTTGCAGGAAGCCGCCGAAGCGTTTGCCGCCATGAAGGCTGACCCGAAGGCTTGGAAGGCCGAACAGGAAGAGCGGGGCCTGTGGAACAACACCCTCACCGACGGCCAGAAGAAACACTGACCGTGGCGAAGATTCAACGTGGTGAGATTTGGCTCGTCGACCTCAACCCCACCCGGGGCCGCGAACAATCTGGCGTGCGTCCCGGTCTGGTCGTATCGGTCGATGAGTTCAACGATTGCCCCGCCGAACTGGTGGTGGTCTTGCCGGTGACCACCAAAGAGAAGCGCATCCCCTTCCACGTCAGGGTGGCACCAGCCGAAAGCGGGCTGCGGGAAGTCAGTTACATCAAATGTGAAGATGTCCGTTCGGTCGCCAAGGAACGGCTTACGAAACGGCTGGGTGCAATTTCACGAGACACGTTCGATGCCGTCGAGGACAGGCTCCGGATACTGATGGGGCTTTGAACCCCCTACCGGCCTCGATGGCGGGCGAGGTGAAAAAGACCACCACTGCTACGATGCAGCGACCCTGGGGGCATGGGTAAGAGATAGGACATTCTGCCGCTTCTCATAAACCAAGAAGGGTTCGGGGAAACTGCGAAATCAGGGACATTTCAGAGCCTGTTGCACAAACTCCCCGTACGGGGGGGCGCTTCAGGAAGTAGAACACCCCGGCTTTCTTGCTCTGGTAAAGCACAACCAAGGCATAGCACATCGGAGAAGGTCTCCGGCAGCGCGGTTCCGGTCAATTTGTCTGCCACAATGTCGTAAAGTGGCAGGTGGCAAAACGTGTGAAATGCCCTGCGCAAGCCTACCCAACTCCCTTTCAATGTGTCGCTCACCACGGCACATTTTTTATTTTCGCCTGGGGGCCGCGAACACGCTTCTGGCCGTTCTTCCAGACCCCCGGCCGGCGTTTGCATCAGGAGAAGGGGATCGGGTAGAATGGGCCCAACCTAGCGGAGAGGGATGCCCATGTACAAGAAGTTTACCTTCACCCACCGGCAGGAAGGGGAGATCGTCCACATCGCCCTGTCCGGGTACCTCGAGCAGACGGGCGGCACCCAGTTGCGCGAATTCGTGGAGGCCCGTCTCCAGGAGGGAATCCTCCGCTTCGTCATGAACTTCCAGGGGATCGAATTGATCAGCAGCCCCGGCGTGGCCGCGCTGCTCGACATCGCCAGCAAGGTCATCGACGATTTCGCCGGCCGCCTCGCCGTGTTCGGCCTCGACGGGCACCACCTCGCGGTGCTCGAGATGTCGGGGCTGTTCTTCCTGGCCACGCAGGCGGCCAGCGAGCCCGACGCGGTGGCGGCGGTCAAAGAGTGATCGCATGACCGGGGCCCAGAACACGGTTCCGGTGGCCGAGCACCTTCCCCTGCGGGGCGGGCTCACCTTGCCGCGTGATCGCTACTTCGAGCTGCAGGCGGCCGGCGAAGCGTTGTTCGCGCAGTCCGATCGTCCGCTGCCGGCCAAGGTGGTGGGGTTGCATCAACTGGTGCTGCGATTGTCCCGGGGCCAGCCCCTGCCGGGCGCCGAGGAGTTGGGCGCCGCCATTGACCTGGCCTGCCAGGCCACCAACGATACCAAAGCCCGCCTGGTCATGGGCATCTTCCTCGCGACCGCCCTGCCCTACAGCGGGCCGACCACGCCCCAGGGCGGGATCGGCCTGATGGTGGCGATGCTGACCGGCGTGGCCAAGCAGACTGCCGGGATCGGCTCGGTGACCATCGGGCGGTGGGGGGTGACCGTCGGGGTGGGGGCGGTGCAGAAGGTCGAGGTGGCCCCCGTGCAGGCCGCCGCCGATCAACGTTTCGATGCCTTCTGGCGGGAGCAGCTCGCCGCGGGCTGGCTCTTGCGCTACGGCACCCTGTTCCGTGGGGCGGGCCTCCTGGCGATCGGCACCGCCCTGGGCCAGTGGCTGGTGCGCGCTGCGGCCGCCGTCGCCGGGCGCCCCCCGGAAGAGGCCGACATCGACCGGGCCCTCGAATTCCTGCGCGAAGAGATGGTCCGCCCAGGCGCCGGCTTCCGTCTCGCCCTGGAGGGCACCTTCTCGGCGATTTTCGATTCCCTCCTCGACAGCCCCGCTCTGGTCGCCTCCCTCGCCAGCTTCGCGCGCTGAGACCACTGCCGGGTTTCCGCGCCCGACTCTTCCCCGTCGCCGGTTTCCCGTCTTGCCCAGTTGAGAAGAAATGATCGATCCTTGGTGTTGACACCGGGGACCGAGGGAATTCATAATGAAGTGCCATAGACCCGATTTTTCCATGATTTTCTGAGGGGGACCAACACCGATGACGACATTCCAACGTGCCCATGCTTGGTGGATTCTCATGCCCGTGCTGTGCGCAGCGGTGCTCTTCTACGGATGTAAAGGCGGCGTGGGGGATGACCCCATCGGCCCCGCCACCGCCCAGGGGCACATCACCGGGACGGTCACCCCGGCCGGGGTCATCGCTTCTCTTCTGGAGGTCGACCCTTCCCTCATGGCCCAGGCCTCGGGTTTGAGCGGGGCCGAGGTATGGCTCGAATCGGACCGGTCCAAGAAAGCCCGCACCAACGCCTCCGGCGCCTTTGATCTCACCCCGGTGAGCTTCGGAACCCACCGGGTGGTCGCTTCCTTCACCTCGGCGACCGGCAAGATCTACAAATGGCGGTCCGACCTGGTCACCATTTCCCCCGCGGCCCCGACCAATTCCGCCGGTTCCATTCAGGTCGTCCTCGCCACCGGCACCGTGTCCGGCACCCTCCTCAGCAAAACCGGTCAGCCCATCGCCAATGCTCAGATCTCCGTCTGGGGCGAAACCGTCACCACCAATGCTAGTGGCTTTTTCGCCCTGCCCTATCCCATGCCTCCGGTGCGTGAAACCCTCGAGGTCCGGGCTACCGGCTTCCAACCCGCCAGCCTGCCGGTGAACTTCGCCTACCCTCCGCCCGTTCTGCAAACGACCCTCGCCCCAACGGGCGACACGAACCGGCCCCCCACTCTGACGGTGGTGGCCGACCGCTACAACGGGGTTTCCAACAATGGGGTGGCCAGCCTGACCGCCGATGCCTCAGACCCTGATGGCAACACCCTGACCTTCCGTTGGACCACCACCATGGGGACGATCGCCACCTCTACCTCCGACCGGATCGCCCGCTGGACCGCCCCCGCCAACGGGCAGGGAGTGGCCACCATCACCTGCATCGCGTCCGACCCCGGCGGCCTGGGAGCCCAGGTCCAGGTCGGCATCGCCTTCGGCAGTGGCGGGGGGTTCAATCTGCCACCGACCACCCCCGTGATCACGGCGCCGACCACCGCCTCGGCCGGGTCCCTCGTCCAACTGACCGCGGTGGCCACCGATCCTGAAGGTTTGGCGCTGACCTACTCCTGGGTCCAGATCAGCGGGGGGGCGGGCACTTTCCAGACCCCGACCAATTCCCCAGACGTGACCTGGATGGCGCCTCTCGCTCCCACCTCGGCCGTCCTCGCCGTTCGGGCATCCGATGGGGTGAATACCACCACCGGCACTGTTCAGATCGCCATCACGGCTGGCTCGGTCGGCACCCCTCCCGTTGCCACCATCACCATTCCCGCCCACAACGCTCTCTTCAATGCCATCGAGACCCCCTTCCTCCGGGGGTCGGCCACCGATGCGGAGGAAGGCACTCTCCAGGCGGCGGTGGCGCAGCCGGTCTGGTTCTATTCTTTCGAGGGGCAGCCGGACGTGGCATTTGCCACGGGCTCGTTCTATGTCTACTTCCCCACCCAGATGGCCACGGGCAGCTACGTCATCGGACTGCGCGTCCGCGATTCGGCCGGGATGATCGGTGGCGCCTCGTTGACCATCAGGATCAACGGCCGTCCCTCCGTCAGCATCTCTGCCCCGGGAGCGTTTTC
>CALLCO010000226.1 GCA_937998695.1 Candidatus Ozemibacteraceae bacterium | reverse complement strand
GTTTCTCGCCCGACAGGCCGGCCGCCTGCAACCAGCCGAGCAGGGCTTTGCCGCCCTTGGCCCCGGACGGCGGCGGAGTGGTGGAAGGCGGATTCGGCGTGGACGGCGGTGTTGAATTGCAACGAGATGTCCCGGTATTTTCGCAGCGAATTTTACCAGGCCGATTGACGAGCGCCTGAGGATTGCCGGTCTTTGAAAACCAGATGAAGATGAGGGCCTGCCATAGGTCCGGCAGGCCCCGACGGAGGACCGTCTACCGCCCCGGATATCCCTCGGGGCCGATTCCCACCGGCTCCCTCCGTTTCTCCGGACTATTGGATCGGTGCCTTGGCGAGGACCAGTTCCGCAGTGATGCTCTTCTCCTCGCGGGAGTGAGCCTCGATGCAGAGCATGACCCCGAGGTTCATGAGTTCCCGGCGGTTGCCTCTTGACTGGGCCGCGAGAAGTTCGATGGCGTCGTCGGCGAACAGGTCCTTGGGGGCCTTGGCGGCCTCCAGGCGACGAACGAGCAGGGTTCTGGTTTCGTCTTGGTTCAGGGGCTCCATGCGGAAGATACAGGCCATGCGCGAGGCGATGGCCCGGTGACTCTCCAGTCGAAGAGTCCGTTCGAGGGACTCATCGCCAATCAAGACCATGGACGCCATGGTCCTCTGCTCATCGGGATGGGCCAGGATGGCGCAGAGATCCATGATTGACTCGACCTCGAGGTGCTGGGCATCGTCGACGACGATGACAGGGAAGGGGCTCCCCGGCTCTTTCTGCTGGAAGGCCAGATGTCGCTGCAGCTTGTGCAGAGGTGGCAGCCCTTTCCGGTTCAATTCGAGACCGACCTTTTCGGCCAGGATACGCAGTACCCCGCCTCGGTTGCACCCGGCGTAGGAGAGCCAGATGGGCCGGTATGACCGCGGCTCCAGACTGCTCACGATGGCCCGGGCCAGGGTGGTCTTTCCTGCGCCCGGGGTTCCGATGAGGGCGAAGCTGCGGCTGACCTTGATGAACTCATGCGCCCGATGGGCGATTTCCAGGTCGCGCTTGACGGCGAGGCCTTCGATTCCGGTTTCGCCGGGCAGATCGACGAAGGGGTGGCGTTTCCAGCCGAAGAACTCGGCGGCGGACAGGGTGGTCGAGACGGTGGATTTACTCACGGGTTGCCTCCTTGGCGTTCGGATGTTCGAATCTTCGGGCGTTGGCGTGCTTGTCGAGGGGCTTGGCCACCAAGTGCTCGGGGCCGTAGAAGACGGTGGTCAGATCCCATGGGCGGAAGAAAATCTGCAGGCGGGTTCCGGGTTTCGCCTGGGGCGCTTCGAACAGGCGGTTCTGCAAGCGGAAGGTCCGGTTCTTGTAGAGGCGGACCAGCCTGTCCTGCATGAACAGGGCGTCGATGTTGGTGGCGGCAGGCAAAGCCCGGCACAGATTCTCGATGCGCAGGCGTTTGTCGAGAGGCGTCTCCTCGTTGATACCCCCATGGGGCGACTTGTGGTATTCGGCGATCCAGGCCTGCAGATCCCGATTGAGCTGGTCGAGGGTCCTGGCGGTGTTGGCGGCGAGGAAGCGCTCCCGGACGGTGCGGAAGAAGCGTTCTCCCTTTCCGCGGCCCTGAGGTTGGTAGGGGGGGGTGTGCGGCATGGCGATCCCGAGGCGTGCGCCGACCTGATGCAGGATCCGACTGCGGAAGCAAGCACCGTTGTCGGTGTAGAACCGTTGAGGAGCCCCCACGCGGATCAATGCCAGGCGCAGATCATCCATGAGGGGTTCCACCCCCTCGGATAGGTGGAACCGAGCCGAGACCACGAATCGGGAAGCATCGTCGATGATGGCCAGGAGGTAGGTCTTCCGCTTTCGACCGTCGGCGAGCACTTTGGGCCCGTGCAGGACATCCGACACCCAGAGGGCACCGAACGCGGTGAACTCGAAGGCTGCCGCATCCGGCAGATGCTCATGACGGGCCCGGAGAAAGCCCTTTTCCTTGCACCAGCGGTACAGAGTGGCCAGGCTCGGCTGCCGGGCGTTCCAGACCCCCGTTTCGTGGAGGTGCTCGGCGATCAGCTTGACGGTCCAGTGGGGCTTTTCCCTACGCACACGAGCGATTGCCTCCGCAATCGGGTCGGGGATGCGGGTTCCCGGGCGAGGGCGCCCGTCGCCAAGAGCTGCCAGTCCACCTGCCCGGAACTTGCTCAGCCATTTCCGAAGGGTCTCTGCGGAAACTTGACAGGTCGTACCATCAGGCCGGTCCCAGGTTTTCCCGGCCATGATGGCCAGGCGCTCGGCCTGTGTCAGGTCGTCGTCAGGATGGCGGTGAATGAGATCGCCGATGATGCTCAACCGCCACAGGTCGGGGGGTAGGGGTGGGTTTGGGTTTTTCATGTGAACCTCCTTTTCGGCGATTCTACGGGAAACCCGATCCCACGCAAATTCAGGGAAGTGTGGGATTCAGCCTCCGGCAGGAATTCGGGTATTGCCAGCGCGAAAGGTGGGTGGACAACTCGCCCCAGGTGTCTACCTCGTCGAGTAGTGCAGGAAGTATCGCCAGAAGGGCTTTTCCCAGCCTTTTCCAGGCACGGAGGGTGTTCCAGGTGACGCAAAACTGGTGAAAGTGGTGCATCAGGGAGTATTCGGGCTTTTGGAGATCGCCGAGCAGAAGACCGAGCGAAGCCCGCACACGGCGAAGGACCAGGAGGGGAAGAAGAGAAAAGGTTCGGTTGCAGCACAGGCAGAGCATCCGACAGACCTCGATGGGCTCGGAAGTCCCAGCGTCAGGGGAGGGGGAACGTTTGCGGAAACCATGGCAATGGACGCCGAAACCGTGGCAAAGGATGCAGCGCCGTTTTCTCGGACATTCGGCAATCTGGGGGCTGGGTAGAGCGCGAACTCGTGGTAGAATAGGCATGGAAGGGGGACCTCCGGGAAGAAGATTTTGCGAACTCATTCTACACGAAGGCCCCCCTTTCATCCCCCCACAGGGGGGAGACAGATAGGAGGCATGGCGGTTCCGGTTCCTGCCGGAAACCGCTTCAGAAGTCCATTAGAGGTTTCTCAAGCAACCGCCCAGAAGATTCTCACAATGGCAGGCTTGGCTGCGAAAAAACGCCCGATTTCTGGTCAACGGCGCTGCGATTCAACAGGGGAAAGAAACCCCTCAAACGCCGATCACTTCGTGAAAAGACCCCCGACCTCAGAATGGGCCCAGAACCGTCAAACCGGTAAGGGGCCCACCGGTGATGACAATCCCCCCGTAACCTGGCCGGTTCATCGACGTTCGCCCCGGTGCATCCATCCCCCCACGCCCCCACCGCTACGCCCTCGGCTCCGCTCCGGGGGCTCCCCGTTTGACAATCATCCTTTGTCCGTGTATTTTAATGGTAAAGAATACGTGCAAGGAGGTCTCTATGTTTACCAAGCTCACCCTTAGAATTGAAAAAAATGTGATCGAGGATGCCAAATCCTGGGCGGATGAGAACCGGGTTTCCTTATCGCAATTGGTTTCCATGCTTTTCAAGAGCTTAGGCCAGAAAAGGAAACCTGTATCAGACCTGACTCCATGGACCAAAAAGCTAATGGGCATTGCACGGGCGAAAGGGAAGAAACCGCCAACGGATGAGGAATTGAAAGAATCCTATGTTGATTATCTTGAGGAAAAATACAAATGAAAAAAAGGGTTCTTTTCGATACTGACGTGATTTTAGATTTCCTTTTGGAACGTCAGCCCTTCTTTTCAGATGCAACTACAGCCTTGAATATTATTTCTCAAGGAAGGGCTCTAGGTTTCGTTTCTGCTCATGCAGTTACGACCCTTTTCTACATCTTGTCTAGGAAGGTAACACCGGACAAAGCAA
>CALLCO010000225.1 GCA_937998695.1 Candidatus Ozemibacteraceae bacterium | reverse complement strand
CCAAGAATCTTCTCATCGTCGAGTCCCCCGGCAAGATCAAGACCCTGTCCAAGTTCC
The DNA here is from genome assembly GCA_937998695.1 of Candidatus Ozemibacteraceae bacterium. GTDB lineage: Bacteria > Muiribacteriota > Ozemobacteria > Ozemobacterales > Ozemobacteraceae > Ozemobacter. Next base: position 7,020 of record CALLCO010000225.1, on the reverse strand, counting down.
TCGGCAAGGATTTCGTCGTCGAGGCCAGCAAGGGCCACGTCATCGACCTGATGGAAACCTGCCTGGGGGTCGATTCCGAAAGCGGCTTCGTTCCCGCCTTCCACCTGGTGAAGGATCGCGAGGAGGTCATCCACCGCCTGCGCCAGGTGGCCCGTCACGCCGACCGCATCTACCTCGCCCCCGACCCTGACCGCGAGGGGGAGGCGATCAGCTGGCACCTGGCCAACGTGCTGAACATCGACCCGATGAGCCCCTGCCGGGTCACCTTCAACTCCATCACCCGCGACGATGTGCTGGCGGCCCTCGAACATCCACGGCCGATCAACCTCAACCTGGTCAACGCCCAGCAGTCGCGGCGCATTCTCGACCGGCTCGTCGGCTACCGCCTGTCCCCCCTCCTCTGGAAGAAGGTCAGCCTGGGACTGTCCGCCGGACGCGTCCAGTCGGTGGCGGTGCTGTTCATCTGCGACCGCGAACGCGAGATCCTTGCCTTCCAGCCCGAAGAGTTCTGGACGCTCACCGCCCAGATCAAGGCGGGGGGCAAGAAAACGTTCACCGCGCGATTGGTCAAGAGCCACGGCCGCAAGTCGGTCATCGGCACCGGGGAGGCCGCCCGCCAGGCCGCCGCCGAGATCGAGGCCGCCGACCTGCAGGTCGCCGCCGTCACCAAGAAGGCCCGCAAGCAGGCCCCGCCGCCCCCCTTCATCACGAGCACCCTGCAGCAGGAAGCCGCCCAACGGTTTTCTTTCACCTCGAAACGCACCATGTCGATCGCCCAGCGCCTCTACGAAGGTGTCGAAATCGGCTCCGAAGGCCCGGTCGGCCTCATCACCTACATGCGAACCGACTCGGTGCGCATCTCCCCCGAGGGCCTCACCGACGCCCGCGACTACATTGCCCAGACGTTCGAACCCGCCTATTCCCTGCCCCATGCCCGCCACTTCAAGACCAAGAAAGGAGCCCAGGACGCCCACGAGGCCATCCGCCCCACCGCCGTCGAGCGCACCCCCGAGCGCATGGCTTCCTTCCTGAAGCCTGAGGCACTCAAGCTCTACACCCTGATCTGGCGGAGGTTCGTCGCCTCGCAGATGGCCGAGGCCCAGTTCGAGGTGGTCACTATCGACCTGGCGGCCGGGCCGCACATCCTGCAGGCCACCGGCACCACCCAACTGTTCGACGGGTTCACCCGGCTGTATTCCGAAGCCCACACCGAGGATGACCCCCCCGGCGAAGCCGTCATCGAGGGAGAAACCCCCGCCGAGGAGGGGAAGCAACGCCTGCCCGAGGTCACCGAAGGCGAACGGGTCACCCTGGTCAGCCTCGACCAGAAGCAGAACTTCACCGCCCCCCCGCCCCGGTATTCCGAATCGAGTCTGATCAAGACCCTCGAAAAGGAAGGGATCGGCCGACCCAGCACCTACGCCACGATCATCGAAACGATTCAGCAGCGTGGCTACGTCCGCAAGGTCGAGGGCCGGTTCCGCCCGTCCGACGCGGCCTTTCTGGCCATGCAGGTCCTGACCGGCAGTTTCGGCGACATCATCAATCCCAGCTTCACCGCCCGCATGGAAAGCGAGCTCGACGAAGTGGAAGACGGCAAGAAGGAGTGGGTGCACATCCTGCAGGAGTTCTACGCGCCGTTCGTGGCCGACCTCAAGAAGGTCGAGGCCGAACTGGAGCGGACCCGCGTGCTGACCGACTGCGTCTGCGAGAAATGCGGCAAACCCATGGTGGTCAAACTGGGCCGCACCGGCAAATTCCTGGCCTGTTCCGGCTATCCCGCCTGCCGGTCGACCGAGCACATCCCCGACGATCTGCTGTTGTTCGCAGGAGGAAGCCCCAGCGGCCCGGTCGCTCTGCGCAAGATCCTCGACCAGTACAAAGAGAAGAACGGGCCAGCGGTCGAGGCCACCGATCAGATCTGCGAGACTTGCGGCGCGCCGATGGTCATCCGCAACGGCCGGTTCGGAAAATTCATGGCCTGCTCGAAGTATCCCGAGTGCAAGACGACCCGGCGCATTGTACAGGAGGCCGGGGTCGGCTGTCCCCTGCCCGGGTGCGATGGCCAGGTGGTCATCAAAAAGTCGCGCAACCGCCGGGTCTTCTACGGATGCTCCCGCTATCCCGAGTGCAAACTGACGACCTGGGAAAAACCCACCGGCGAGCTCTGCCCCGAGTGCCAGTCACCCTTGGTCTGGCATACCACCAAGAAGCTGGGCCAGCACGTCAAGTGCTCCAGCAAGACCTGCAAGTTCCGCCGAATGGCCGAAGGAGGAGGTCCGGTTGCCAAAGAAGAATAATCCCGCCCCCGTCACCATCATCGGGGGAGGCCTGGCCGGCACGGAAGCAACCTTCCAGCTCGTGCGGCGCGGCATCCCCGTCAAACTCTACGAGATGCGGCCCCGCGTCGAGACCGGGGCCCACCAGACCGATCTGCTGGCCGAACTGGTCTGCAGCAACTCCCTGGGCAGCAACCTGCCCGACCGGGCCTCGGGCCTGTTGAAGGAGGAGTTGCGGGCCTTCGGCAGCTACATCCTCGACACCGCCTACAAGTACCGGGTGCCGGCGGGCAACGCCCTGGCCGTCGATCGCGACGCCTTTGCCCGCGAGATCACCCGCTACGTCAAGGGCCACAGCATGGTCGAGTTCATCAACGAGGAGGCCGACTCGATCCCCGAGGAAGGCTTGGTCATCGTGGCCACCGGCCCCCTGACGTCGCCGGCCATGCTGCAGTTCCTGGTCAAGAAGTTCGGGCACAAACACCTGTCGTTCTTCGACGCCATCGCCCCCATCGTCGAGGCCGAGAGCATCGACATGACCCAGGCCTTCCGGGCCGACCGCTATGATCCCGAGTCGAAGGGCGACCACATCAACTGTCCGATGACCAAGGAGGAATACGAGACCTTCGTCGCCGAGCTGCTGAAGGCGAGGAAGATCGAACTGCCGGCCTTCGAGAAGGAAGCCCGCAAGAAGTTCTTCTGCGCCTGCCAGCCCATCGAGCAGATCGCCTCGACCGGCCCCGAAGCTTTGCGGTTCGGCCCATTCAAGCCGGTGGGCCTGTTCGATCCCCGCACCAAGCGGCGCCCCTACGCGGTGCTGCAGTTGCGCCAGGACAACCTGCTGTCGAGCCTGTTCAACCTGGTCGGCTGTCAGACCAACCTGGTGCACGCCGAGCAGGAGCGGGTCTTCCGGCTCATCCCGGCCCTGCGCCAGGCGAAGTTCGTGCGCCTCGGCCAGATGCACCGCAATGCATACTTGTACTCACCCAAGATCCTTACCACCACTCTTCAGGTCAAAGAACGCCCCAACTGGTTCATCGCCGGGCAGCTGACCGGCGTCGAGGGCTACACCGAATCGACCGGCACCGGCCTGCTGGCCGGCCTCAACGCCGCCCGCATCACCCTGGGCAAGACGCTGGCCGACCCGCCCCCCGCCACCATGCTGGGCGCCCTGCTGCGCTACATCACCTTCCCCGGACACAAACAGTTCACCCCGATGAACGCCAACTTCGGCCTCTACGGCGACCTTTCGGGCGAACCCGGCGACGACCGCCGCGCCGCCATCATCACCGAAGCCCGCCGCGCCTTCCGCCAGTTCTTCGCCGATCTGTAATCGCCCACCACTCCCTCACCGCAGTGGCCTTCGCCCCGGGATACCCGCGGTGGTCCCAACCAACCGAGAGGTCAGCCGCGAAGGATATAGGGGAAAGCGGAGCGAGAGGACGGGGCAAGGCACTCCCGAGTGATTGGTCGGAAACCGGATGAGGGCCCCCGACGTTGGCGGCAGGAAAGCATGCTGCCCGACGAGCGGGAACCTCTGACCGACATCGAACTCGAAGACTGCGAGATCGATCCCACATTCCTGGGCGACCAGTCGCCGCAGTGAAGGACTACGGCAAGGGTCGATCTTGTACCCATGCACTTGATCGCCATCGCCGGGCAGATATTAAACCACCGAGGATGGCAATCCCGAGTTAAGTATCACGTCCCCGGAACTCCCCGGAACTCCGGAACTCCCGGAACTCCGGAACTCGGAACTCCGCAGAGAAACCGCCTGTCGGCAGGGACAGGCGGCCGCTGGTCGGGCGAAAACGAACGGTGTCGCGTCAGAACAGGGCGATCGCCTCAGAAGTTGAACATTTCGGCGGAACCGGTCTTGAACACTTGGATGCGATTGGTTCCAGTTTCCGCCACGAATAGATCGCCATTGACGAAATAGATGCTCTGCGGCTGGCTGACCTGCCCGAGCCCAGTACCTCCCTGGGCAAACCTCGTCACCTCGGCACCTGTGGTGTAATCGAAAACCACCAGGTTTCCCGAGGTTTCACTGCAGGTGACGACATACCGGGTGCCCACCACGGCCACGTCACGAACCGCCGAGGCATTGTACTGGGCAGCTTCATTCACCAGGCCGATGGTACTGTTGAAGCGGATCGCTCGATCGTTCCCACCGTCGGCAAGCAAAAACTGGTTGTTGAGGAAACGAATGCCCTGCGGGGAACTGAAATTCTGGGATGGCAAGCCCCCTGAGTTGAAGGTTTGATCGATATTGCCGTTGACGCGGTTGATCATCCGCACGTAGTTTTGCGTAGGCTCGGTCACGAAATAATAGGACCCGTTATAGGCCAGACCGATCGTCAACAGATCGAGAGACGGCTGGGTGATGCTTGCCACACTGCCAAACGAATTGGTCATCGAATAGATGGCCTTTTGCCCTTTATCAAGAACGTACAGATTCGTTCCCGAGTCGGTCACCGTCACGATATCGGTGAACGTAGCGGTGCTTCCATAGGAAGCGATCTCGTTGAACACAAGGCCGGTGTATTGGTACTTGTAGATGCGCCTATCCCCACTGGCGACAACGTAGAAATAGGAACCGTCATGATCGATGGATGTCGGAAGCGAGGGATTGGCCACGCTTCGGGCCTCCCACATCCGCAACGGCATCTGGAAGCTGTTCGACGCGTAGCGGGGGTTGGTACCATAGTGGCTGTCCTGCAATTCGACCCGCAAGGTGGACGAACCGTTGGCGAACGAAGCGGAGTAGGTGGTCCCGGAGCCGAGGAACGTCCAGGAATCGCCTTCGGTCTTGCGGAACCACCCGATGTTCTGGCCGGGAAGGGCCCCGCCCAGCTCCTGATCGTAGGTCGTGGCCGTGAACGTGAGATTGGGCAAGCCCGTGTTCAGGTAGATCGGCACACCCGCCGGGCCGGTGGCATATTGCGTGTTGGTAATACTGATCGTACCGGTCGGAAGGGTATTGACGTAGATGCTGATCGAAGCCACGGCGTACAACCCCCGGGAATCTGAGGCATAGCAGACGATAGTGTGGGGCCCGGAGGCCAGGCTATTGGTGATGAAGGGATTGGCATTGCTCAAGAAGGTCGAGCCAGAAAACCATGACACCGTGGGCGGCATATCGGAGGGATCCGTCGCATTCGCCGTGAACGTGATGTTGGCCCCTGTATCGAAGCGGGTTCCCGAGGCGGGGGAAGTGATGCTCACCGTCGGCGAAGCGTTGATGAACACTGTGCGCGTCGTCGATCCTGTCTTCTGCGCCACCCCGGGGTACAGCGTATCCGTGCCCTCGAGCGTGATAGTATGAGTGCCCAGCGTAGAAGGAAGAGTGTGGATGAAAGCCGCGGTCGCATTCATGATCGTGGTCCCATTGAATTTCCAGACGAAGGTGCTGGTGGCGACGGAGGCTTGCTCATCGTTGTCATACCCGTACCCAGCCAAGTTCAGGGGCTGGTTCTGGAGATACCACGTGGTGTCATTGGGCGGAGTGGTGATGAACATTGAAGGAGCCGTGTTGGAGGCGATCGTGAAGGTGATCGTCGCGGTCGAAGCGTTGCTTTGCGAGTCGGTGGCCAGGGCCCGGATCGTCCAGAGCCGGTCGGCCAGGGTGGCGATCTGGTAGGAACTGGTACCTACCACCCAGTCGAGCCAGGAACCGCCACTCCAGTACTGCCATTTGATGGAAGTACCAGGAACCGCCCCGCCATCTTCGAAATCAGAAGCCGAGGCAATGAACGTCAGCGAGGTCAAGAAATTGAAGTTGGTTCCGGTCGGAGAGATGATCTCCACGGTGGGCGCGGTATTGGCGTTGATGGTGAATCCGAAATGCACGGTGGTAGACGCTCCGAAACTATCGGAAGCCACGATGGTGATCGTCGCCGGCCCCGGAGTGGTATAGCTGGCGACCAGCGAGGTGGACGAAGCCACGAAGGTCGCCCCACCGTTGCGAGAAAACCCGACGAACAGGGGATCGCCGTCCAGTTCAACCGCATTGGCAGTCACCGTAAAGGTTTCGCCGAACGCAAACGTCGTTTTGTTCGGGGAGACACTGTAGGTGAGCGATGGAGGGCGATTGATCCGGAAGGTGGTGGAGGCTTCGGTGTAGGCGCCATGCGCATCCGTCCCACGCACCAGGATGGTGTGCGAACCTGGTCCGAAGGTGGAACTCAGCACTGCGGCGGTCGCCGTGGCAATCGTGGATCCGTTGTCCCACCAGGTGAAACGGCCATCGGGCAGGCCGGCGGGCTCATCCGGATCGGTGGCGGTGGCGACGATGGTCACCACGGTCCCCTGCAAGAACCACGACCCCGGCGCGGCCGGGCTGGCGATGGTGACCACAGGCGGAGTGTTGACGAAGATCTGGCGGGTATCGGTGCCGACCAGCCCCTTCCGATCGCTGTAGGTCAAGGAAATGGTGTGCGTGCCGGGCGGCAGGAACGGCGCGGTGAAGGTCGCCATGCTGGCAATGGGCACCGCCCCCAAATACCAAGTATACGAGGAGGGGGTAATGATGTTGTCGGTCAGATCTTCGTCCGCCGTGACAGCGCCGGAGAAATTCACGGGGGTGCTCGCCAGGTGCACGGAAAACGCTCCCGGGGCAGAGATGCTGACGGAGGGACGGCCGTTGATCCTGATGGTCAACGAGGCGCCACCGATCATCCCGGCCGAATCGCGGACGCGCAGTCCGATGACGTAGCTGCCCGTGGCCATCTGGGTGGGGAAG
>CALLCO010000224.1 GCA_937998695.1 Candidatus Ozemibacteraceae bacterium | reverse complement strand
AGGTCCCCGGCGGCGGCCAGAGCCCGCACCTCGCTGGCCAGCAGCCCGTCGGCCGGGGTGATCGCCCGCAGGCCCCCGCCCCGCAAGCGGGCGAGCCCTTCGTGGGTCCCGATCCAGAGCGTGTCACCGAGGCCGGCCAGGGCGTTGACCCGGTCGCCGGGTAACCCGCGACCTCGATTCCAGACTTCCCAGGCCGGGGTGGTGCCGCTGAACAACCGCTCGATCGGGGTGTCGAGCCGGCACAGGCCGTGCGGCGTCCCCGCGTAGATCCGGTCCTGGAACTGCGTCAGGGCCAGAATCCAGTTGTGAGCCAGCCCCGAGGTGAACATGTCGAGGGTGACCCAGGCCGCCGGGTTGGCCGCGAACGACCCGGTGTCCCAGATGCTGAGCCCGTCGTCGTTGCCAGCCAGGACCCACCGGCCGACCTTCCGTAGAGCCCCGACCCACAGGTCGGCCAGCCCGCCGTTGGAGACATGTTTGTCGACCGTCTCGAATCGGCCGTTGGGCACGAGAAAGGAGAACCCGTTCTGAGTGCCCACCCACAAGACCATCCCATCCCATTCCAGGGACCACACCATGTCATGGGCCAGGCCGTCGGCCGGCCCGAACCGCTGGAAGCGGCGACCGTCCTCGGTGCGATACAGGCCCTCGAACGTTCCCACCCAGAGGGCGCGGCCGTCGTGAGCCAGACAGGTGGCCTGGGCCGCGGGGAAGGTGCCCCCCTCGCGGCTGTGGAAGGTGATCCGCTCTCCGGCCAGCTCGGCCAGGCCGCGATCGGTAGCCACCCACAACCGCCCGTCGGGCGCCGCCAGAATGGCATTGACGGGAGGCATCTGCACCGTCAACGCCCAGAAGGCGGGAATCACCCGCGGCACGCTGGGCAGCCCGGCCAGCTGGCCAGGCGTGACCACCGGCGGCTTGCCGGTGGGCAGGATGGTCATCCCCGGCGCGGGCGCCTCCACCTGGGGAACGGGTCCGACCGCCGGGGCCACCGACGGCAGCCCGGGAATGGCCACGCTCTGTTGGCCGGGACCCACCTGCGGAATCACCGGCGGATTCACCGGCGGGGACACCCCGGGCGCCCCCTCAGACGGAGCCACCGCGGGAACCGCCACCGGCCCGCCGACCGGGGGAGCGACCATCGGAACACCGGACGGCCCGGGACCCACCGCGGGGGCGGCCACCGGCGGCCGGACCCCTGGCACCGCGGTGACCGTCTCCACGACCGGCCCGGGACCCCCGACCGGCGCTGGCGCCCCCGCCCCGGCGGGCGCCGGGGCATACGGCGTCGAGCCGGAGGTCAGATCGGCGGGGGCGGGCCCCCGCGTCCAGCGGATGGTGACGACCAGAATGACCAGCACCACCAACCCGCCCCAGAAGGACAACCCCCGATCAGGCGCGCCGGCCGACAACGGATGTCGCGGGCTCATTGGAAACCCCCTTGGGCGATCGGAATGAATCGGCCGTCCTGGACCCGGGCCAGTTCCACCGCCCGCGTCTCGTTGCCGGTGGCGTCGAGACCACCCCGCCCGGTCACCCCTTCGTAGGCGGCGAAGGAAGCCAGGGCATCGCGCACTCGGCGCGGGTCGGTTCCACCTAGGCGGATGGCCTCCGCCAGCAGCATCATACCGTCGTAGGCATGGGCGGCGAACGAGTCGGCTTCGTGGTCGAACCGTTTGCGATACGCCTCGAGGAAGGCGCGGGTTTTGTCGCCCCCGCGCAACGGGTTGAACGGGTAGGTCAGCACCACCCCCTCGGCGGCCGGCCCAGCCAGATCGAGGAAGTTGTCCGGCGCCAGGCCGTCGCCGCCGAAGATGGTGGCGGTGAGGCCCATTTCCCGGGCCTGCCGGGCGACCAGAGCCGATTCGCGGGCCAGTCCCCAGATCAGCAACCCATCGGGGTTGGCAGCCCGGATGCGGGCCAGTTGCGCCTGAAAATTGGTGGCCCCTCCATCATAGCTCTCGTTGGCCACGATCGCCTGTCCCAGGCGCTGGGCGATCGCCTGGTAGGTGCGCGCCCCCTGGGAGCCATATTTGTTGCTGTCATGGATGACGGCCACCCGGCGCAGCCGCAAGGTGGTAATGGTGTACTGGGCCAGCGCCGCCGCCTGGATGTCGTCATCACTCAGGCAGCGGAACGAGTAGCGGAAATTGACCCGCGTGATGAACGGGTTGGTGCTGACCGCGGTCAACAACGGCACCTCCGCCTTCTCGCAGATCCGCTGGATGTTCATCGTGTTGTCGGAGGTGATGGCTCCGAGGAGGGCCACGGCCCCACGATCGTAGATCAGCCTCCTGGCTTCCTCGGCCGCCTTGACCTTGTCGTTGGCGTCGTCGGCGAAGACCACCTCGAGCAATTGCCCGTGCAGCCCCCCCGCCGCGTTGATCTGCTCGGCCGCCATGCGCGCCCCGTTGCGATGCGCTAGGCCGTAAGGGGCCGCCGCGCCAGTCAGTGGCCCGATCACCCCGATGACCAACCCGGGTTTGGCACCGCCCAGGCCGAACCAGAGGGCGGCGGCCACGACCACCACGGCCAGGATCTGGTAGAACGCGCCTCGTCGTCTCATCGTCGGTTCCTCCCTGTCATATCGACGCGTTGCGGATGTACGACAGCATCAGCAGGAAGATGCCCATGAACAGAGCGAGCGAAAAGAAATAGATCAGCGAGAAGAAGAAGAACGGCATCTCGTTGACCACCTTCTTGAACATCTCGCTGTCGGCCTCTTCCTTCAACTTGGTCTTCCGGGCCAGCTTGTCGAAGAAGATCAGGCACAGCGCCCCCAACCCGAGGAACCCGAAGGCGAACCCGAACCCCGCCGCGAAGATGGGAGTGTGGGGGTTGAGCGGGGCGGTGGAGTAGAGGGAATAGGCGGTCAGCAGGCTCGCCACCAGCAGGCCGCAGAACACCAGCGACCCCAGGAACAGCCAGCCCCACAGGAACTCCTTCATTCCCCCCCCGTTCCGCCGGCCGGTTCCTTGGGTTTCTCCCAATGCCCCTGACACCATTCAACCGGGTATTTGCGGCGGTTCTTGCGCATCTTCGCCTCGAGGGCGGCCGACAGGTCGAGGTCCAGGACGTTGGCCAGACTGAGCAGATACGCTAGCACATCCGCCATCTCCTCGCCAATCTCCTGGCGCCGGTCGGCCGTCATCTCGTCGGGAGCAGGGGGCGACCACTGGAAATGCTCGAGCAGCTCCCCCGCCTCGAGGACGATCGAGACCGCCACATTCCGCGGCGTATGATACCTGTTCCAGTCACGCTCGGCGACGAACCGGGCCACCAGGGCTTTCAGATCGGCAAGCGTGGCCCGCCCATCCGTCAGGGAGGGAGGAGTGGGCGGCGGTGAAGCGCCCGCCGGGGCGCCCGCGGAGCGGAGGCGTCCCCGCCCTGTCCCACGTCCGGTGGCGTGGGTCATCGGCGGGGGCGGGGGCCCTCGCCGACCGCCGGCAAGGACTCGAGCCGGCTGAAATCCCACATCTTCGCCGGCAGACCTATCTGGCCGGTTTCGGTGGCCGCCACCGCCGACTTTCCTCCCAGAACCGACCAGGCTCCTCCTAGGCTTCCCGCTAATGGTGCACCGTTCCATGGCTCCATCCTCCATCTCCGATGGCTCCCCCATTATAAGGGAAAAATCTCCGGGAAAAAAGCGGCTCGTTGTGGTATTGTACAATCCAACCGGGATGAAGGCACAGGGTTCTCCCCGGCAGTTTCCCAACTCTTCCCTGGAGGCACGCCGGCATGGCCGGAATCGTCGTCTGCGGACTGATCAATTACGAAACCACCCTCCGGATCGCGGGGTTTCCCCTGACCTACAATCCGGTCAGCTACCCGTTTCACGGCATCGCCAGTTCGGTCTCGGGGGTCGGGTTCAACGTGGCCAATGCGCTGGCCAGACTCGGGAATGAGGTCCGGTTCCTGTCCTACCTTGGCGACGACCCGATCGGCCGCCATATGCGGGAACGCCTGCGTGACCGCCAGCTGGCCGACCAGGTGGTCGAGGTCCGAAAGATGGCCAGTCCCCAGTCGGTCATTCTGTACGACCCCGACGGCCGCCGGCAGATCCATGTCGACCTGAAGAGCGTCCAGGAGCTGGCCTACCCGGTCGATCGCTTCGTCGCAGCAGCCCGGGGGTGCGAGGTGGCCGCCCTCTGCAATATCAACTTTTCCCGGCCCCTGCTTCGCGAGGCTCGCCGCCTGGGCCTCCTGGTGGCCACCGACGTCCACGCCGTCAGCAGCCTCGACGACGAGTACAACCGCGAGTACATGCAGACGGCCGACCTCCTGTTCCTCAGCCACGAAGGCCTGCCCTTCCCCCCGGAAGAGGCGGCCCGCCTCATCCTGGGCACCTTCCCCCCCCGGCTGGTCGTCATCGGCCTGGGCCACGAAGGGGCGGTGCTGGGCCGCCGCGACGACGGCAGCATCCGCCGCTTTCCCGCCGCCCCCCCACCACGGGTGACCAATACCATCGGTGCCGGCGACGCCCTGTTTTCGGCGTTCCTCCATTGGTATGTGCGCGACGGCGACCCTGACCAGGCCCTGATCCGGGCCCAGGTCTTCGCCTCGCTCAAGATCGCCGGGGCTGGCGGCGCCGATGCCCTGCCCACCGAGGCCGAGGTCGCCGCCCGCCTCGACACCCTGGCCGCCCAGGGCTGCCGGCTCACCCCCTGACCGAGAGGAAACGCCCATGAACAAGGAAATCGGGGAACTCTTCCAGCAGAACACCCGGTATTTCCGGCACCGCATGCCTTCCGGGCTCCTCAACCTGGAAGCCCGGCCCGCCCCCTTTAAGGAGTACCCGGGTGCCGCGGTCGTCGGTCTGCCCGATCCCACCGGCCGCCGCACCCCGACCCTGACGCGGGTCTTGAAAGAGCGACGCAGCGTGCGCCGCTACGCTCCCACCCCCCTGGCCCTCGCCGACCTGTCCTTCCTGCTCTGGGCCAGCGGAGGCCGCCAACGGGTCGAACATGGACATCTGTTCCGCACCGTTCCCTCGGCCGGCGCTCTCTACCCGATCGAAACCTACGTCCTGGCCCATCAGGTCGAAGACCTCGCCCCGGGCCTGTATCATTATGGCATCCGCGAACACCACCTGGAACAGGTGGCCGCCGGCGATTTCCGCCGCGAGATCACCCAGGCCGCCCTCGAGCAGGTGATGTGCCGTGAAGCCCCCGCAGTCCTGCTCTGGACCGCCGTCTTCGAGCGCTGCGCCTGGAAATACGGCCAGCGGGCCTGGCGCTACATCTACCTCGACGCCGGCCACATCGCCCAGAACCTGGCCCTGGCCGCCACCGGCATCGGCCTTGGCAGTTGCCAGATCGCCGCCTTGTTCGATGACGAGGTCAACGCCCTGCTCCGCATCGACGGTTCGACCGAGGGCATTCTGTACATGAGCGTGGTCGGTCACCCCGGCTGACCCGTCCACGCCTGCCCAGCGCCTTCCCGATCTGCCCCGCGGGCAACGGGCGTCATCCCCGACAGCCCCACGGGCCCACCGCTTCGCCCGTCGGTCATTCCCCCCCTGGGGGAGGTATGCTATCCTTGTTGACATGGAAAGGGGTATGAGGAAACCGGTCCGGGGGTTCACCTTGCCCGAGGTGCTAATCACCATCATCCTCATTTCCATCCTGTTCCTCCTCGGGGTTATCTTTTCGAGCGGCCTGCGCCAGACCCGCAAACAACGCACCTTCGAGATCGCCATCGGCCTCGCCCAGCAAGCCATCGAAGCCCTGCGGGCCGCCCCCTTCGAACTGATCGACGATACCGACGCCCCCGGCCACAGCGTCGAGGAAGACCTCAACACCGCCAACGGCGGCAACGACCTGTTCGAACCGGTCTTCGTCTCCAATGGCATCCGCTACGAAAGGAAGGTCGAGGTGGTAAACGTTCCCCCAGCCAAGGACGTCAAAGGCGCCACCCCGGTTGGCCTGAAGGCAGTCCGAGTCACCGTCAAATGGAAGGGCCCCGAGGACGATTCCCCCGAGCCGTACGTCATCACCACGACGATTGCCAACCTGAACTAACCATGCACCACACGATCCTGCCGCCTTCCGCCCGCCAACCGGCCCGACCCAGCCGCCGCGGCATGACCATTCCGGAACTGCTCATCGTCCTCCTGCTAGTGACGATCATCGTCTTCGTCGCCTACAAAGTGTTCTTCTCGCAGGCCCGCATGGTCCAGCAGTCGATCGAGTTCATGCAGGTCAACGACAACTTCCGCAAGATCATCATGTTCCTGGGTAACGACATCCGCGAGGCTACCCGCATCATCCTGCCCACCCCCATCAAACACGAGGAAATCGGCACACAGGACACCACGGCAGGGGTGGTGCTACAGCTGCTGAAGCAGGAAGTCGATCCCCGCCTGAAACCAACGGGCGAGCTCGGCCAGATCACCCTCCTGCGCGAGATCATCTACGAACTCGAAAACAACCCGAATCCGAACGCCAAAACCATCCCCCGCTACCGCCTGATCCGCACCGAATTCCTCACCGATCACAGCGGCGAGAAACAGAAGCAACGCCACGAGATCGTCGACAGCGTCAGGGAGTTCGTCCTGTTCCGAACGGTCCGCAAACCCCTCAAACCCCAGAACGTCAACTCCCTCGGCGACCGCCTGCTGGTCGCGATGCCCTCGCACGAGAGCGGCACCGGCAACAGCCTCCTGCACTTGCGCGTCACTCTCGAGCGCACCCGACAGCAAGACGTCGGGTCGGTCTACCAGATCTCGATGGCCACCTCCTTCTACAAACGCGGCAAGGAGGTCTACCCCAACCCATGATGCCCTTGCGCCGCTTTCGTCGCGGGTCCGGCTACGTCATCGTCATCACCTTCGCGGCCCTTCTGGGCATGTTCCTGGTGATCATCGGCCGCCTTCGCAAGGGCCACCACACCCTGCTGTCGAAAAGCGCCCGCGATTTCCTCGCCACCACCGTCGCCGAGGCCGGCCTCAACTGCCTGTTGGCTGAACTCCGCGTCGAGCCGGGCTACCGCACCGCCTGGTACTTCAAGGAGAAAGACCACGGGAAAAAAGAATGGACCAGCCCCGTCGTCAGCCGCGACACCAACCTGGGGGAAGCCCTCGACCTCGAGGTCGATGGGGTTTCCAAGGGTCTCTACACCGGCCGCACCTCCCTGGGAGAGTTCAAGGTCCGAGGGGCCCCCGTCTATGGGGCCAAGGAAAACCCTGCCACCATCGGCCTGATCGAAAAGGAACTCTACTACTACGTTGAAGTGGTCTCGCGGGTCGGCGATGGCAAGACCGACGACGGCACCTCCTACCGCCGGATCAAGGCTCTGCTCGAGCGGCGCAGCCCAATCACCGAGCACCATCTGTTCGACGGGGAGATGCTCGACCTCGGCGCCTATGGTCCCTTCCCCGTTTTCCCCAACCAGCTCCGGAAAGGCCGGTACTATGGGTACCAATACATTGTCTTCAATTCCCTGGGTGGGATCGACCAAGGTTCTGAACTCTACGAGGTCGAGAAGATCGAAACCCCTGGCATGATCCGGGCCCTCAAACCCACACGCATCGAGTTCGCGAACAAGAAGTCGGTAACCCTGAGCAACACCAACGACTCGGCCAACGGCAAGAAGTTCGCCACCTTCGACGGATATTTGCTCGACGGAGCCAATGGGGCCCACCCCATCAAATTCACCCACCTACCCATGGAAAAGCTTCTCGAGAAGGCCAAAAAGCCACGCAAATACGGCGGGTTCGTCATCGAGAAAGGGACCTTCCCCGTCAGCACCTACCGCAACCCCTACGACCCCACAACCGAATACATCGATCTCGACTTCGGGGAGTACCGGGTCAACCTTTCTTCCAACGAGAATACCAGCGACAGTACCGATGACGAAAACCAGCCCGACGACGATGCCGCTCCGCCCTACAACGGCGATGATCCCGGTCCCCTGGCCAAGCTGCGCGGCAAGTCGCTGCTGATCTACTCCAAGGTGCCCTTACGGGTCTGGGGCTGCCCCGACCGCAATGTCACCATTGTCTGCGAGGGCGACATCGTAATCGGCGGCGACTTCAACCAAAACCCCGATGTCTCCCAGGAATACACCGACGAGACCTACACCATCTACCGTGCCCAACTGAAGAGTAAATATGGGGCTCTCCCCAACGGCAAGGGTGGGTACAAGGTCGGGGCCTTGTTGATGAGCAAGGGCCGCATCCTCATCGACGTGTCGCGGCCCACCTTGTTCCTCGCCAACGAGATGAAGCCCTATCTGCTGTATGCGTTCGGCATGACTCTGCACCCCGCCAGCCCCGAGATCGAGAAAGAGATGCGCGAGGCCCTCTGCCCTTCCGACCCCTCGAAGCGGAAAGACCTCGTCGGCCTCGGCCCGCCCGGGCCCGACGGCGTGCCCGTCGCCCGCTACGGCACCCTGGCCTGGCTGTTCAACAACCCCCACACCGAATCCGGACCTAGCTACGATGCCAATCTCGCCGACCTCATCGAATTTTTCACCCCAGGCACCGGCCCCACCCCCCGGTTCGGCATCCGGGACGACACGGCCCGCGCCGCCATCATCGAGGAGGTCAAGCAGGCCTGCCGGGCGGACGGCATCCTCACCGTCAAGGAGCTCGACCGCATCTACGCCATGGCCTGGGCCCAGGCGGTCAAAGAAGAGAACGAGAAGCCCGACCCCCAATGCGGCCCGATGGCCCTCGTCCCCAGCCTGTTCGCCGAGGCGCAGAAAAGTCCAACCGACGGCATCTTCATGCCCGAGATCACCATCAACGCTGCCCTCGTCTCCTCCACCCGGCGCGCCGCCCCCTTCCGGGTCGGGGTGGCCAGCCCCAAGATCCTCGACGAGATCGGCAATGCCCCCGGGGGAGAATCAAAGGGAATCTATCAGTATCTCAAGGAACCGGCCTTCATCATCCAACGGATCTACGGCAGCGAAATCCGCCTCGGCACCGCCGAGCCCACCTACTTTCTCACCGGAAAATATACCGGGGCCAACACCTTCCTGCGCCGCCGCATCTGGGACCCACGAATGCTGACCAACGCCGATTTCAAACCCCCCGAGATCCCCTTCGTCCACAACCTGCTGACCTATTCGGAAGAAACGATCAGCAAGAGCGACTACGACACATTTTGAACCCGTGCCCATCCCTGCGCCATCCTCTCTCTCTCCCCCGCCTGCCGATGCACCAAAGCGCGGACCCTGGGAGGAAGGTCTGCTGTCTCTCGTGCTCGTCCTCCTGTTCGCCCTGGTCTCCTGGTATGACCTCCTCGACGGGTTCGAGGTCAAGACCCTCGATGCCCGGTTCCGGCACCGCCGCGTCGAGCACATCGAAGACCAGGTCGTCCTCCTCTACATCACCGACGAGTGCATCGAGAAACTGGGCAGCTGGCCGTGGCCGCGCAGCCTGCACGCCAAGGCCGTCGACCTGCTGGCGAGCGCCGGGGCCCGTATGGTCGTCTTCGACGTCATCTTCCGCGACCCCGACCGCACCAACCCGCAGGAAGACGAGGCATTCATCAAGGCTTGTACCAATTTTGGCAAGGTGGTTTTTCCCCTCCTCCTCGAACAAGTCCGCATCCTCGACCCCGATTCCCTCGAACTGCGCACCGAATATGAGGTCGCCCGGCCCTTCGATCGGCTGGCCTCGATCGCCCTCGACTTCGGTTTCATCAACGTCGACTACCAGAACCTCAACCCCGACGGCATCATCCGCCGCCTGCCCTTGATCATGCGGGACCGCCCGGGCGGGCCAGCCCATCCCGCCCTCGATCTCACGGTGGCTCGAGCGGGGCTGGGCCAGCCCATCCGGGTGGAAGGCGACCGTCTCTGGGTGGGCGACGTCGAGGTTCCCCAGGTCGGGGTCCCCGGCCTCAACCTGCCCTGGGCCACCACGTATCTCCCCTTCGCCCGCGCCATCCTGGTCAACTACCTCGGGCAGAGCACTTCGGGGTTCTTCCCCACCGCCTTCTTCAGCGACCTGGTGCTGGGCGAGGTCGACCCCGTCATCTTCCGTGACAAGATCGTCCTGATCGGTCCGAGCGCGGTCGGGCTCTCCGATATCAAACTCACCCCCTACGGCGAGATGCCCGGGGTGCTCATCCACGCCAACGTCATCCAGAACATCCTGAAGGGGAACTACCTCTCCCAGGTCTCGCCCCTCCTCAAGGTGGTGCTGATGATCCTGATGGGGGCGGCCACCTTCCTGTTCCTTGTTGCCCTGCCGCCTCTGGCGGGGGCGGTCTCCACCCTCGGCCTGGTGGCCATCTACAACGGGGCGGCCTTCCTGCTGTTCATGCGGGCCTCGATCGTGCTCGAAATGGTCGCCCCCACCCTCCTGGTGGTCTTCCAGTATCTGGGTGGCCGGTTCTGGCAGATGGTCCGGCACCTGCAGCAGGCCTACCAGTCGCTGGAGCGCCGCAGCCAGGAACTCGAGCAATCCAACCTCCGCCTCGACCAGCAGGTCCGCAACCTGTGGAACCTCAACGAGGCCAGCCGCCGGTTCGCCTCCACCCTCGACATGGAACTGCTGAGCCGGGAGGTGCTGACCACCTTCCTGACCATCTGGGAAGCCGACGACGGACTGCTGGCCAAGGTCGACGCCGAGAATGACGCCCTGAAGGCCTTGCAGCAGAGTGGCTTTCCCGGCGAGGATGCCAAGCTGTTCCTGTTCGACCCGGCCGTCGTGCAGCTGACCGGCCGCCTGCTCGAAGAGCGCCGGATCATCAGCGATCCCACGGGCCGCTGGTTCACCAAATACATCCCCCTCGTCATGGGGCCCAAATTGTGGGGAACGATCCTCCTGCGTGAGCGCGCCCCCCGGGCCCGCCTCGAAGAGCAGGGGGATTTCTGGTCGACGCTGTCGGGCCTCGCCTCGACCGCCCTCGAGAACGCCCGTCTCTACAACCTCGCCACCGTCGACGCGCTCACCCGCCTGTTCGTACGCCGCTACTTCCAGGTGCAGATCGAGCAGGAGTTCAAGCGGGCCCGGCGTTACCACCACCGCCTGGCCCTGCTGATGACCGACATCGACCATTTCAAGCGGTTCAACGACACCTACGGCCACCAGCAGGGCGACATCGTCCTGCGCGAGGTGGCGGGAGCGGTCAAGCGCTCCCTGCGCGAGATCGACATTGCCGCCCGTTTCGGCGGCGAGGAGTTCGGCATCGTGTTGCCCGAGACCGACCTCAACGGCGCCCTGGTCGTCGGTGAACGGATCCGCCGCAACGTCGAGACTTTGATGGTGCCTCGCACCGGCGGCCTCGGCGACCCCCTCCGGGTCACCATCAGCATCGGGGTGGCCAGCTTCCCCGACAATGCCGCCGCCAACCCCGAGGAGATGGTCAAACTGGCCGACGAAGCCCTCTACCGCGCCAAGCAAAGCGGCCGCAACCGGGTCGAGTTCGCCCCCCGGTCGGAAGCCGCCGCCACTGGTTGACCTGACCCGCACGAGGCGGGAAGTTGGATGCGGGGGCCCTGGAGGGCGCTCCGCCAAGGTGTCCCTCCGGGGGGCGGTGTCACCCCATACCCCCACGGGTTGGCCTGGCGTTGAGGGCCGACGCCCGTGGCATGCGGACGGGAACGCACAAGGCGAGGCAGACCAACCGTCGCCAGGGAATCGAGTCGAGGGGATGGGTTCGGACATCCCGGCGACCCCGCCGCGCCCCCCTCAGGGGGTCGTCGGATACCCTGTCGGTGGGTTGCCGGCCGCCGCACGGCCCGGGGTGCCGATGGTGAACAGCCAGCCGTGCTGCATGGTCACGCCGGTCCGCTGGTCGCGCAGGTAGACGTCGATGAAGTGTTGCCCCTCTTTCAGCTTCCCCTTCACCGTTGCCGTCAAACGCCGGGTCGCCGGATCGAAGGTAAAGGCCAGCCCTCCCCCCGTGATCTTGGCGTTGAGCACATACCGTGTAGGGGAATAGTCGGCCAGGGCCGGCAGGCGGCAGGCAACCGTAGCCAACGTGGTGAGCACCTGGCCGGGGCGGGGTTCCCAGTCGGTGACTTCGAGGGGGCCCATCCCCAGTCTGATCAGGAATTTTTCGCGCGTGTCGGTGCGATAGACCACCTGACGTTTGACCCGATACGGGTCGAGCCCCGGATAACTGGCCCCACCATCAACCGTGAGGGCGCCGATGTAGCCCGCCGCACGGGCGATGGCTTCCGTTTCCTCGGTATAGATGCCGTACGGCCAGGTGAAGAACCGCACCGGTTCGCCGATCTTTTCTTCGATAATCTTCTTGGGCCGGACGATCTCGCGGTCGAAGAAGGCCTGCCGGGCAGCAGCAGCCGCCGGAGCCTTCCAGAGGTTGGCGTGAGTCATCGAGTGGGGCTCGATCGACCAGCCGGCGGCCGCCAGCTCCCGCAACTGGGCCCAGCTCATGCCACCGTGGGATTCGATGAATTGCGGATAGATACAGGCCACCCCGACAAAGCCAAACTCCTTCATGATCGGGAAGGCGTGGTCGTAGACCGACCGGTAGCCATCGTCGAAGGTCAGCAGGACAGGCTTCTTCAAGGGCTGGAACCGCCCCGCCAGGAATTCTTGCAATTGCCGCGTGGAGATGGCCTCATAGCCCTGGGCCTTCAGGAGGGCGAGTTGCTCCCGGAAATCATCCACCGACAGTTCGAACAGGCCGGTGGCCTTCGGGAGGACCTGATGGTAGCACAGGGCGGCGATCCCCGAGGCCCACGCGGGGACAGCACGCAGGGCCAACTCCAAGATCAGGACCGTTGCCAAGCCCCAGATGGGCCTCTGGCACGAGGACAATCGTTCACGGCGGTGTCGCATCGGTGCTCCGTCTCCTGTCAGCGGGAAAAAAATGACCGCCGGGACCCGGCGGTCGAATCAAGGAAAGGAATGATTGAAGACAACTGACGAACAGATCGTGCAGTGCTCAGGCCTGAGAGAGCAAGTGCCATGCCAGGTTGGCCAGGGGGAAATCTGCCCATATTTTGCGCAGACAGGCGCCCCCAGAGCCACAATTGGCCGGAAACTCACCACCGGTGCCCCATGTTGTGCACTAACTGGGCACCACCGAAAACCCTCTCCTGTGGCCCGTAAGAGATCCATACGGGCGGGAAGGCAACCGGGGTCAGCCACGGCACTCCCTCGCCAAACCGGTATCCGGGGGCGAACCCCGGGCTCCCGTTCGAGACGGGTTGACGCGGGAGCTGGCAAGACCGCTCCGCCGCCAGGCCATTCCAGGCCCCCCATTCACCCTTCTGGAATCGCATCCGGTCGGCACGGAAAAGACAAGCCCCGGACCCTTGCCTGAAGCCGGTATCCGGGGCGTGATGGTGGAGAGAGGATGGGAAACCGCCGATCACTCGGCGGGAGCTGCCGCTTTCAGGGAAAAATCGTCGGGCAGCTGGATCGTGGAAATCGCGTGCTTGTAGATCAACTGCTTCTTGCCCTCGGATTCAAGGAGGATGACGAATGTATCGAAGTCCAGGACCGTCCCCTGGATCTGGAACCCCTTCATCAGGAAGATCTTGACCGGTTCGGCCTTCCCTTTGAGGACCTGGAGAATGGTGTCCTGGATGTTGATGGCTGGCATGACGTCCCTCCTATCTTTCCTGTTCGGTCTCGTTCTCTTCGTCCTTCGACGGATCCGGGGCCGGCGGGGGCAACACCCCACCCATATCCCCATCCCGGTGGAAGGTGCATCCCACCCTGCCTTGTTCGTCGAAGAAGAATTCTCCCCCGGCGGGGCAGGGAGGAATATTGTACTCCATCTGGAACCTCTTGCGCAACTCATCTCGCGGAAGTTCCTTCAGAACGTTGGGGGAAAGACGCTGGAACATTTCGGTCAGCCGCCGCCGCGAGAACGCGCATCGATCCCGGGCCAGGCCGGGCAGCGGAAACAGACCGGGCCCTCGGTGAACGGAACACTCGAGCGTCCCGACCGGTCCGTTGACCGTGATCTGGCCACCGGCGGGGCAGATCCTGTCGAGAGCGTCGAGCGGCCCCCCGAAGAACACCCGGCGCAGGGTGCAAGCCCAGGCATCCAACCGGCTCTGCAGCAGCAAACGCAGGGGTTGCAGCATCGCCCAACGGTCCACCCACATCTGCGGAATGCCGCCGTAGCCCGCTTCAAGAAGAATGAGGCCATCCCGGGCCTTGACCTGGATCGTCGGGGTGAACCCCAGGCGCAGGAGCAGAACCTTGTACGCATACAGATCGCGGGCCAGGTTCTTCAAAAACCCGGGATTGACCTCGGCGCCCGGCACCAGCAACGAACTTTCCCGCAACCCCTCGTCAGTCCAAGAGTAGCGCGACAGGACGACCTGGAACGGGGCCACCGGATTGGTGATGAAGGGACGCACCAGGCGGGGAATCGCCTCGGTGCAGGCGGGCCAGTCGAGGAAGAGCCCCATCAGGCCATCCGCCGCATAGGGAAAAGTGGCCTCGAGGGCAGCCACATCGACCGGCGGGATCTCCTTGCCGAACCCCATCACCAGGTGCCCCGCCTGATGGACGGCCCAGACATCGAGCCGGCCGAGCCGGGCCTGCAGGCGGCGGGCCTCGGAAGCCGACGTGATCGGGACATCATCCGCGCCCAACAATCGCAGGGAATAGCCCAGGACCCCAAGGGGGTCGCGGGTCTCCAGTCCCGGCATCTGCAGGTCGAACCAGGCCGAGGCGGCCGGGGACCGGAGGTCGGGCACGACCAGGGTCAGGGCGATCTGCTCGAACCCAGGGAAAGCCAACAGGTGCGAGGCCACCACGTCGAACAAGACGGGCCCGATATGCACGGCCAGTCCCGCCTTGACCACGGGAGGCAGGGCGGTCGGCATCGGGGGTTCGGCTTCCTCCTCCCCTACGGGGGCGGCAACCGCCTCACCAGCCCCTCCTGCCTCGGTAGGCCGTTCATCAGCGAGGACAGCGGCCGAACTGCCTACGGCCACCGCCGCCGAGGCGGCATCCAACCGGTAGAAATCGAACAGGGGACGGGCCAGATCGAGTTCTCGGCGCTGCAGAGCCTCGCACATCTTGGTCAATCGGATGGCATGGGAAAATTGCCCCTCGCTCTGGTAGATGCCAACGATGGTCAGCAGCATGCGTTTGATCTTGTCCGCATCGGCCTGGGCCCCGAACAGCCGGTGATATTCCTCGAGAGCCCCGTATTGGGCCTTCAGGGTGATGGCGAGATAGAGATCCTGCTCGATGTTGTCGAGCCGCGGATCGACCCGGTGGGCTTGCTTGATATAGTCCAGGGCCGGTCCGAACCTGCCCTGTTCGAGGAAGACCTTGCCCAGGTGGACCAGGATTTCCCCGACGTCCGGGGTGAGCTGCAGGGCCTTCTGCAGGTAGCGCTGGGCCTCATCGTAGCGGCCCAGCCGGAAATAGACCCAGCCGAGGGTGTCAAGATAGCTGGCGTTGGCGGGCTCCAGTTTGACGGCCTTGGCGGCCATGGCCTGGGCCTTGTCGATGTCCCGGTCGAGCTCCGCGAGGAGATAGGCGTAGTTGTTGAGCGTCTCGGGGGCCTCGGGCTTGATCTGCAGGGCTTTTTCATAATTGGCGATGGCCAGCTCATACTTACGGGTGACATAGTACAAGGTGCCGAGGTGGTAGTACGGCTCGTAGGCGTCGGGGTTGAGCTCGATCGATTTGCGCAGCTCGGTCTCGGCCTTTTCGTATTGTTGGTTTTTGAAGGCGGCCCATCCCAGGCTGTCCCGGAAGGAGGCGTTGTCCGGCATCCGGTCGACGGCCCGCTGGCAGAGGCTCTGGGCCAGTTCACGGTGCAGGCCGAACTCCGCGTAGAGAAACCCCAGGTTGTTGAGGGCATGCGGGTTGTTGGGGAACAGGGTCAGGATCTTCTTGTAGACGGCCTCTTCGAGCCAGAAGGGCTCGGGTTTCTTCATCGCCTGGAAACTCTCGTGCAGGCCCATGTAAATGCCCAGCAGGGTGTTCTGCAGCTTGCCGTTGACCGGCATGAGAGCGGAGGCTTTTTCATACGCCCCGATGGCCAGGTAGAGGCTGTTCTCCTGGGTGCCGAGCAGGCGCAGGGCCTGCCCCATGGCGAAGAAGAAGTGCGGGTCGTGGGCGGGCCCGAGCCCCAGGGCCTTCTTGAGGTCCTCGAGAGGACGCATGGGACTGAAGAACCCGTTGGGACGGTTGCGCAGGGCATGGAAGAGGACGCCCTTCACCATCTGGTATTCGGGCTGCCCGGCCAGGACGTCTTCCGCCTTCAGCAGGAACTCCTCGAATTCGATGTCCTTGAGGTTCTTGGGATCGGGATCTTTGTCCGCGGCCAGCAACAGGCCTCGGATCCAGAGTTCGTTCAGCACTTCGCGCTGAGGGCGCTTGGCGATATCGCTTCCCTTGAAGTGGTCGAGGACGAGCCGGCGGAGGGTCGCCGCCTTCTGTTCGTCGGACAGCCGGATCAAGGCCATCCAACGCATCAGGGCAGCCAGTTGCGCCAGACTGTTGGTCTCGTTCTCGGCCAGGTATTTCTTCAGCAGGGTGAAATTGAAATCAGGCGCCTTTTCGCGCTCGAGGCGGATCTCCTCGAGCCCGAAGAGGGGAAGTCCGAAATCGAGGTCGATCGTCTCGGCCTGCACCGGGGCGGCCCAGACGCCTCCCCACAGCCCCAGGACCAGCAGGCCCGCGCACACCCAACGCCATCCAGGTATCATGTCTTTCCTCCAGACCGGAGGGCCCCTGATGGGCTCTCCGAGCATGCATTCGCGATCTTCCCAGCGGGCCACGCCCCGGCCCGGACCACCACCCCGCTCATGCGGCGGGGCCTTCCCCAGCCGGCGGCACGGCGGGGGGAATCTTCCCCACCTCGTCGGCCCAGCCCCGGACCGGCTCGACCAGGCGACGTCGGACCTCCCCGGCGAACAGGTCGGCGATCGTGCGGATGGCCGGTTCGAGCGAGCCGCCCTTCCGCTTCAGCCAGAACGAGGCCTGCACATGGCAGACCACCCACATCAGGATCGCCCCGCCCAGGAACATGCCGGCGCCAGGCTCCTGGGCCGCCAGCAACGACCAGACGAAGTAGCGCAGCAGCAACAGGATGATGACCAGAGGGCCCAGATTGAGCAGGAAAGCCTCTCCCGCCGAGGCTTTCGGCGCGCAGACGAACTCGCCGATCTGCTCCTGGATGTGGCCGCGCACGGCGGGGGCGAGGCTCTCGCAGTCGCCCAGCCGGGCCAGCAGCGGCCCGGCGTCGAGATCGGCCCGGTCGGCCCGTTCGGCCAGGGCCCGCCGGAATCGCCGCCGGTGCTCGTCGACCACCGGCTGCAGATCTTCCAGCAGGCGTTGGGCCATGACCCCCTCGAGATCTCCGCCGGCCCCCGACAGAAACATCTGGAACCGCCCGGCCAGCGCATTGACCGCCAGCGTCAGCCGCACATAGACCCCGAACGGTCCGCCCAGCCCCTCGGCGGCGAAAGCCTCGCGCCGACGGATGATCTCTGGGGTCAACCCCCGGAACGCCTTGCCCATGGCCCGTTCCAGGTCAGCCTGGCACTCCCCTACCCGTTCCTCGGCCCAGGCGGTGAGACCGGCGGCCAGCTCCCGGGCGGCGGCCAGGCGGCAGACGGTGGCCACATGGTCGGCGGTCTCCCGGCGCATGGCCGCCACGTTCTCCTCGCTGATCCGCCGCACCAGCGCCTGGTCGAGCCGTTCCCGCAGGAGGGCTTCGAGCGCGGCGAACTGGCCGGTGGGGCCGCTGGCCGCTCCGCCCATCTTTTGCAGGAGGGCGTTGCGGGCGGAGACGGTGAACAGCGGCAGGGTCTCGCCTTCGGGCGGGCGCAAGCCCAGCGGGGTGACCTTCGCCAGCAGATCCTGGCGGATCTTCTCGCTGAACGGGATGCCTTCGTCGATGCGGTTGAACACGAAAACGACCCGCCGGAACCCCATCTCGCGACCCAGAATTTCGTATAGGATCTGGGAGTCGTATTTCTGGGTGGTGACGACGGCCAGGGCCAGGTCGGCCCGCTCGAGGACCTTCCGGAACACCTCGCGGTGCTCGAGCTCGATGCCGTCGAGGTCGGGGGTGTCGACCAGGATGATCCGTTCGAGGGCCGGTTCGGCGTGCACGACGAAGATGTCGTCGTCGCGCAGCAGCCCGGCCAGGCGGGTGCGGGCCAGCCCCTCCCGCCGCTGGTGGACGAAAACGGCGGGGCGTTTCGTGTAGCAGGCCCGGGCCGAGGACTCCCCGATCTCGCGCCCGGCCAGGGCGTTGACCAGGGTGGTCTTGCCGACCTTGGTGCCGCCCAGCATGACCACGATCAGGCAGTCGGAGATCGACTTCTCGCGTTGCCGCAGCAGGGCCAGGCGGCGGCCGACCTCGGCCTCGACCCCGGCCGGGGGGCGGCCCCACAGCCGCCGGGCCTCCCGCACCAGCCGCGCCAGGTCGGCGGCCAGCGACAGGCCAGGGGCCAGCTCCGCCTCGTCCTCGCCTGGTCGGCCGGCGGATGCGGGGTCCTCCTCGGCACCCGACGGGGGGAAGGGGGGCAACCCTGCCTCGTTCCCCGCCGAGGCCCCTTCCGAATCGCGACGGGAGGGATCCCCGGACCGACCCGCGGATTGGCCAACCGCCCCGTCGAGGGGCGGCTCGGACCTCCCTTGGACCTCCCGGCCTTGAGGCTGGGATACGGGCCCCGCGGCTCCGGCCGCTCCGATGGCGTCTGAGCCGCGGCGGCTCGCGGTGGCCGCCCCCCGCGAAGTTCCCATTCGATCGGTAGCGGGGCAGCCACCCGGGGCGAATCCCTCGATGCGCCAGGAATCCTGTCGCCCGCTCTGAACCCCGGGTGCTCCACCGGGCTGTGCAGTCCCGGAGGGAGGGACACCCCAGAAGGGTCGACCCGCCTCAGAGGTCATCGCGGAACGTCTCCTTCCAGAGGTCTTGCAGGCGGGCGATTTCGAGCCCCACATCCTTCACCCGCAGATCGATCGGGGTCAGCAAGGGGGCCACCGGCCCGAACAGCCAGTCGGCCGCGGTCAGGAAGATGGCCCGCCGGGTCTTGGCGAAGTCGTCACGGGCCCGCTGGATGAACGGCTCGCGCGCCAGCGATTCCGAGACCTGCAGCAGGTTTTCGGGCAGCACCCCCTTGAGTCGCTCGAAGACAGGCAGCGCCAGGCCACCCAGCAGGTATTCCGTGGCCCCGGGCAGGAACGTCATGGTATGGATCGACAGGACGGCGGCGGCCAGGGCGGCCAGGGCGGAAAAACCGGGAATGACCGCTTTCATGGCGGTGATCAGGGAGGGATTGTCGTCGCAGAACCGCTCGAGGTCGTTCTCGAACCGCACGATGACGGGCAGCAGCTGCCGCGGCACCGCCTCCTGGAAATGCCGGTCGAGCCGCTCGGCCAGCATCTCGGGAGTCGGCAGTTCGACCCCTTTCAGCTCCTGGTGGAACTTGACCAGCAGCGGATGCCCGCTCTCGGCCCGCTCGCGGGCGAACTCCAGCAGATCGTAGCGGGCATTCTCGAGAATCTCGCGGGCCCTCTGCAGATCGGCGTCGTCGCGCCGGGTCACCGGGTCGGGGGGTTCATCCCCGGTGCCGAACAGCCGTCCGAAGGGGAGTTTGCGGAGGGTCCAGGTGAGGGCGTCGCCCGCCGACCGGTTGATCTGGCTGACCAGATCGCTGACCGGGGTCTGGATGCGCGGCCCC
This sequence comes from Candidatus Ozemibacteraceae bacterium, assembly GCA_937998695.1. Classification (GTDB taxonomy): domain Bacteria; phylum Muiribacteriota; class Ozemobacteria; order Ozemobacterales; family Ozemobacteraceae; genus Ozemobacter. Next base: position 4,288 of record CALLCO010000224.1, on the reverse strand, counting down.
AGAACCCGCATGATCGCCCCCTGCAACTCGAAGGGCGCTTCGTGCCCGGGTAGCCGCCGCAGAGGATCGAACAGATGCCGTTCGAACCGCTGCTGGGTGGCGGCGATGACCCGGCGCCACTCGCGTTGGCGGTGGACCATCGAGCGGGCGGTCGCCGCGAGGCGGCCTCCAGCCTGGCCGAGGGCGTGCAAGACTCCCTGGGCCTTGACCCGCCGCCGCTCGGCCTGGACGTCGCGCAGCTTCTGTCGCAGGGCCTCGAGCTCGGCGGGGGGCAACAACCCCTCGCCCTCGGTGAGATCGGGGTGTTCGGCCACGCGGAAGATGGCCCGCTCGTTCTCGGGCCAGCGCTCGCCGTAATCGCGCATCATGTCCTCGAGGGCCTCGGCATGGCGCGGCAGGGCCTGGTTGAACACGTCGAACCGGCATCGCATCAGGGCCATGGCCTCGTTCAGGAAACGGATACCCGATTCGTCTTTGTATTTCTGCTGGGTGGTCACCCAGATGGCGAAATCGGCCAACCGCAGCCCATCGCGGGTCGCATCCCGACAACGGGTGTCGGAACTGTCGATGTCGGGAGTGTCGAGCAGCAGGGGCAGATCGTCGGGCAGGTCGCCCTGGTCGGAGCGATAGACCGCATGCCGCCGGGTGTCGGGCCGCGCCAGTTCGGTGGCCGGCAGCAGGGCGAAGGCGGGGTGGGCCTGCACCAACGCTTTCAGCCGGTCGTAGGCCCCCAGGCCGATCAGGCGCTTGGTCTTGCTGGCCGTGCTGCCCGATTCGCTGACGACGCGCCCGGCGAGCGAATTGACCAGGGTCGACTTGCCGACGTTGGTGCCGCCGCAGAGCAGGCCGACCAGGGGAAGCTCGAGACCGGCGCGGGCCTCCGGGATCAGCCGGTCGCGCAGCAGGACCAGCCCCAGTTCGAGGCCCGACAGATCGAGATCGGCGAAGCGGGCGGGGAAGGACCGCACCGTGGCGTGGGCCACCTCGACCCAGCGGGCAAGGTCGTCGGCCCGGCTCAGCAGTTCCTCGAGGCCGCCGGGGCCAGGGAATTCGGGCAACTCGGACGACCCGGCCCCGCCGTCCGTGCGGTCATCCCCCCGGTCGTCGCCGGCGAAGTCGGCCAGGTCCTCGAACGCGCGTTCCGATCGGTGCATCATGTCGTCGACCGCCTCTCCGGGCCGCTCAACGGGTACGCTTGAGGGACGCCGCCCCCGCGCGCACGGTCAGTTCGATCCCGCCCGGTCGCGCGAGATCGAAGGGCGCGGCCACCTCGGCGACCTGGACGTTGTTGACGATGCCGGCCAGCCGCGGGAACCAGGTGGCCAGATCGCGGCTGTCGGGCACATAGACGTAGTAGCCGTCGGTCTGCTCGGCCAGACGCTCGAGCACGTCGACGTGGACCCACCCGAAGCCCAGCACGAACAACGAGGTCTCGTGCAGGCGGGCCCGCTTGACCACATCGTCGAGGGTGGCCCCGCCGACGTTGTCCATGCCGTCGGTGCTGATGATCTGCAACCGCAGCCAGGGCGCCTTCTGCACGGGGGCCAGGGCGGTGTCGATGGCGGCGAAGAGGGCGGTGCTGCCCTGGGGGATGTCCTGACGGACCGCATTCTCGAGCGCCACCGGATCGGACGACAGGCCGATGATCTGCCGCACATCGGTCTGGAACTTGTAGACCGCCCCCGCGTACGGCAGGGTGAGCGCCTTCAGGAAACTGCTGTAGTTGTCTTTCAACGCCTGCAGGTCATTGGCGAACATGCTACCCGACCAGTCGAGGACGCAGGAAAAGTGGGCCCGCTCGCCCCACGCGGCCATCTGGTGCAACGGCGTGACCCGTTCGACGGTGACGGGCTGTAGGCGGCCGGTGGGATCGGCGAGGGAGATCTGGACATCACCCGGGGGCACCACGACGATGGGGGCCCCCTGGGCATCGGTGACCGAGAACAGCACCGCATACCGCTTCTCGCCCAGGCGAAGCACGCGATGGAGCCGGAGCGCCTGGTTCAGATTGTCGACCTGCTTGGCCCCCCTCGGGGCCCGGGAGCCGCCCGCCAGATAAGGCCGCCACGTCTCGATGGTGCTGTTCCCTGCCCCCCACTGGGAGCCGAGGGCCCACCACAACCAGATCAGCCCGCCCAGGACAAGCACCATCAGCAAGACCAGGTAATGCCAATACCGGATGGAAATGGGCGAACTGCGCGGACTGACTTCAACCATGTCGGGACCTCAGGGCCGGCCGGCGGAGTGCCGGCTCGACCCGTCGTCCGGCTCCCCGTACCTGGGAAGGTTGGTGGTCCTCGCCCCGTCGAGCATCCTTCCGCGGACCGGTCACGTGCGACAGGGGACCGGCGATCGGCGGGCAGGACCTGGCCACCGGTGAGCGCCATCCCCGGCGCGATCCTGGCGGCAGGCAGCCGCCCGGGGTCTGGACGACGGCGAGGAAGGACATCGGCCGGCCTCCGGTCAGGACCCGCCGGCGGGGCGCTGGCTGAGGATCCGGTCGAACGACTCGTCGAGGTCGGTCAGAATGCGCAGGATGCCGCTCTTGAGCGAGAGCAGCTCGTCGCTCGCCGTCGAGACCTCGTGGTTGGTGCGGATCTCCTGCTCGATGGCGGCCTCGATCGCGCGGACCTTGTCGGCGAAGAGCGGCCGGAACTTCTTGACGATGGCGTTCTGCTGCGGCAGGGGCAGGCCGAGCCAGAATTCCTTGTAGACGGTGTTGATCAGGTAGATGCCCATCGTGTTGTTCTTCAGGTAGTCGAACAGTTCGGCGACGGTGCGGCCGATGGGCTGCGGCTTGTCCTGCTGATAGTGCAGCTCGAACTGGACCAGCTCGTCGTTGTACTCGATGCCGTGGCGCGTCTTCTCGGGGTCGGCGAACAACTCGTACCGCAGCAGCACGTAGACGAGGTAGAGCTGTTCGAGCGTCTTGGCGGGGATCAGCCCATAGCTCGACCACAGCACCGGATAGGCATCGTTGGCAAGGATGGCGTGGCAATTGATGCGGGCGTTGTTCTTGCGGTAGAGGCCGTGCCACTGGGTGATGGCGCTGAGGTTGTAGGGGCAGATGCCATGGAGGGTCTGCACGAGGCTGATCGAGAATGGGTTGCGGGTGGGGGCGATGGTCACGCCCAGGCCCGCCTTCAGCAGCGTCTCTTTGATCTCGCCGGCCAGGGGGCTGCTCTCGTCGGCGATGCCCAGGGTGATGATGTTCATGCGGGCCGGCTGGTTGTTGCCGCGATCGTTGATCGTCAGCAGGGGGGCCGACTGGTTCATCATGCTCTCGATCAGGCTCTTTTTGAACCCTTTGCGGACCGAGTCCTTCCACTGGATGAACTCCTCGATGCCGCCGAACATGCGCCGGGCCACGACCTTGCGACAGTAGGTGACGATGTCGTTCTCGAGCGAGTCGCTCTCGGGGTTGGTGTAGGCGTCCCAGTTGCGGCCGAGGTTGATCTCGACCAGGAAGGCCCGCTCGATGTCGTTGTTGGTCAGCTCGCCGAGCAGGTATTTGTAGAAGGGGTCGATGTCGCGCTCCTCGAAGATGAAGGTGCCGACGAACTTCTGGATGTTGGAATAGGGCTTGATGCGGTCGAGGCAGGCCTCGTAGGACCGCTCGATGAAGCCGTTCTTGCTGATGGCGTCGAGCTTGCGCGCGAACTCCTCGACCTGGCGCTTGACGTTGCTCACCTGCACGGCGAGGAATTTCAAAAAGTCGGAGGTGGCGGCGAGGCAGAACCGGTCGTATTCGAGCTCGACCGCTTCGGCGGCCTTCTTCTCGAGTTTTTTGTACTCCTCGTGGATGTTGGTCAGAGAAAACAGCGTGCCCAGTTCGAGCAGCTTGCCGCCCAGCCCATACATCGAGCTGAGGCGGGCGACCAGGGCGTCTTTCATGACGGTGAACTCGCGCTGTTCCTTGAGCTGGCGGTTCTTGATCTCCTCCTCCTTGCGGAAGGCGACCTCGCGCGGGAACCGGTTGAGAAACTTCTCGAAGGCGACCAGGAAATCGATGGCGATCAACGCGCCCATGTCGGGGTCGTTGATGATCTCGAGAACCCGCTCCTTGAGATACTTCCCGGCTTCGATGGCAGCCTTCTCGAACCCGACCTTGACCCGGGCGCGGATCTCGTCTTTCTTGACCTTGTTGCGCTCCATCTCGTCGATCTTGCGCAGGATGTAGGCGGTGGCCGACTCGCCGGGCAGCTGGGCCGCCTCGGTGCGCATCGTATGGAACTGGGGGTTGTCCCAGTATTGGGGGCGCGGAATCGTCTTCTTGGCCAGCTCGAGC
>CALLCO010000223.1 GCA_937998695.1 Candidatus Ozemibacteraceae bacterium | reverse complement strand
CCCTGATCGATCGATTGGTCCTGGCGTTCGTCGATCTCGATCTTTCTCCCGCATCCTTTCCAGAGGCAGGCCAGGCCGCCGGCTTCGCGGCGGAGACTTCCCAGGAATGGGGGAAAGCCCTTGACGCCATGCGGGAAAAAGGGTTTGTATGGAGTGTGCAACGCAGCCCCACATCATTACACTCACCAGGAGGTTGAACGCCATGCCCCTATACGTCTATCGCTGCCGTGTCGCCGAGGAAGCCTGCGATGCTTGCCGCGACGGGGTCGAGGTGTTCCAGAAGATCCATGACGCGGCCCTGAGCACCTGCCCGGAATGCGGCAAGGCCGTTGTCCGGATCCTCCACGCCACCCCGACCGTCCGCGACTCCTCGGACAAGAAAATTCTGTCCGATGATAACCTGAAGAAGCACGGGTTCAAGAAACTTGTCAACGCCGGCGGCGGCAAGTTCGAGGAGGCGGTCTGAATTCTCCGTGCCCACCCGGCCATGGTCCCGGATGGTTTCCGGTGGGCTCTCAGCGGGCCTCACGACCAGGGCCACGGCCCCGATCGGAGCTTCTCCAAACCTTCAGAAGCGGACACCCCTCGCCACACCTCCCGCCCGATCAGGGGCTGCCCCCTCACATATGGGTAGAGGCGACCTTTGCCCCTCGTTCGGCCCCCTGAGGGAGATCCCGTATCTCGGAAGAGAGCTGACTCTCCAGATTGTCCGGTCCCCCCTTCCTCTCGAACGGGTCTTCGAACGGGAGGGAGCTTTGGTGATTCAGATCCCGGGCAGTGTTCCTCCTGCCCAGGTGCCCGGTCACACGCGTCACCTGGCCGAGCGGTGGTTGAAAGCCCAGGCCCGCCATCATCTCCAGATCCGGGTTAACGACCTCGCGGGACGGCTGGGGGTGACGCCCGGCCCCATCACGGTGAAAGACACCCGCTCGCGCTGGGGGAGCTGCTCGGCGAAGGGCCATCTCAGTTTCAGCTGGCGGCTGATCATGGCTCCGCCCTGGATCATCGATTACCTGGTCGCCCACGAACTCGCGCACCTGCGCGAATTGAACCACTCACCGCGTTTCTGGGAGGTGGTGCGCAGCGTCTGCCCCGATTTCAAGAGCCATCGGGTCTGGTTGCGCGCCGCCGGAGACCGGCTGATGAGCTGGTGATCCGGACCTGTTCGATCGTGACAGGCCGCTAGGGCTTCAGCAGATCCTCGAGCTCGGCGCGGCGGTTCTGGGAGGTCTCGAACCGGATGACGTGCACGATACGGGCCCGCAGCGGGGCGAGGTTGCGTTTCCCTTCTTCGGAGGCCTGGGCGTAGAAGGCGAAGAACTCGCGGGCCAGTTCGAGATCGCCCACCTCGATCCCGTCGCGGATGGCTTCGAACAGGTCTTCCTCGGCGGCAACGATTTTTTCTATGGTGGCATTCGAGGGCGAGGCCGCCTCCATGCTGGTGGCCATGACCCCCGCCTCACCGAGGATGCGGGTCATGTCATCGGAGAGGGGACCGTGGCCGGCGATGTCTTCCATCAACGAGCGGGCGGTGCGGGAACTGACCCGGCGGGCCGGCCGCGAGGCCACCACGGCCTGGGGCGCGCGACCGCGACTGACCGAGACGGTGAAGGAGAACTCAGCGGCCGGAGCCCGCTGGGCGAAGGGCAGCTCGATCTTGGCGGCGATGGGCCCGCGGTGGCAGACGATCAGGTGCATGGTGTCATGCCGGCCGGCCTGGAGCCTCAGCACGGCGTCTGCCTTGTGGTTGGCCACCTTCAGCCATTCGATCTGGGTCGGGGCGCGTTGCTGGCTGTCGGAGAGCACCACGGCGACATCGAAGATGTTGGCAAGCAGGGGACCTGCATTCAGTTTCTGGCCGGCGAAGGCGACCCGGATGGGCCCGACCGACCCCGACAGGTCGAACTGGTATCCTTTGGCCGACCAAGGCTTGACGGTGGAATGGGCCGAGAAGGGGGCGCCGGTGAACCGCCGCGCCGGGGCCAATTTCAGCTTCGAGAGATACTTATCGTAGCCGTAGAAGCCGTTGGCGATGGTGCGGTCGTTGATGAAGTTGGCCACGCAGAACCCATCGAACACCTGGGAAAACGCGTAGGGCTTCTTCTGCCGTCTGAACACGTCGGCGATGCTGCCGATGCCCTGACCCTTGTGGGCGACTATGGCGCGCAACAGGGCGTTGCGCTCCTGGACGTTGGCGCAGACCCGGTTGGCAAGGAAGTAGGCGAACAGGTAGACCTGCCCGTAGTTGGCAATGGCCGTCTCGTTGGACCAGGCAATCAGGTTGTTGTCGCTGTTGCGGATGAAGGCGAACACCTGATTGGGATGGTCGAAGCCGTTCAGGAAGACCGCCAATTGGGAACAGGCCTCGTTGAGCCAGGTGTGTTCCTTGGGGTCGTGATGCCAGTGGATCATGTGCTGGAACTCATGGGCCAGCACGCTCAGGAATTGGTCGCTCGACGGGTCGGACGGGGAGATGTCGAGGTAGAGCATCTCGCGCTGGTTGCTGTGAGGGTTGACCCGCGTCGGATATTCGTCGCCAGCGTAGAAATAGCCCGCCGTGAAGTTCTTGCTGCCGTTCTGGCCGTAGCCGTCGCGGATGTCGAGGAAGAACAGGGTGATGCGGGGGTCGCCATCGATGCCCGGGTTCCATTCCGAGCCGAAAATGGCCGTATTGGTGGGGTAGATCTTCTCGTCAAAGGCGGCCACCACCTTGTCAATCGTGGCAGGGGGAAGATGGCGGCCCTTTTCGACGTAGGCATAGCAGTGTTTGCCGATCTTGCGCAAGATACCGGGCACCTTTAACCGCTCCATGGTAGCGACATTGAAGGTATTGAACAGGACCTCATCACCTACCTGGGGGGGGCGTCGGTCGATCGACTGGAAGATGCCCCGGGTGCGGGTCAGGTATTCCTCTTCGGTTTCCTTGGGGGCGTTCTCGGCCAGCCAACGAACTTCTTCTTCGAAGAGGTGGGTCGCATCGACCCACTCGGCGGCTACCGGCCGGGGGATGAAGAGAGCGACCGCCAGGAGGGCGAACAGGATGCAGCGGTTCAAAATGGTCATTGACGGCTCCTCAGGACACAATGGATGGCATTTCTTCGATTATACCAATCAGGCTCCCCTGCCCGCCAGGGTGAGGGAGGAAGTTTTCTGTTCCTCCCTGTCTGAGAGGAGGACCTTCGTGGGGTAAGCGAGCGAAGAACGGAGTTCATCTCGAGATGGGTAGTGAGGGCGCTCAGGGGGTTATCATGGCAGGCAAGCGACGGCAAAGGCACAGCGTGCAAAGAACAGGCCGGGAATGACAACCCCGGAGTCGTGAGCTCCGGGGTTGTTGCCGCGTGGGGAGATCAGAACGAGGTCAGGGCCTTGATGCGGCTGGCGAACTCGGGGTTGTCGCCATTGCCGGCCGCGAACTTGAGCTGGTCGGCCACACGACGGGCCAGGGGGCGAAGAGCGTCGCGATTCCCTTCCTGGGTGGAGAGGGTGATCAGTTCGTCGACCGCTTCGAAGGAGCCTTCGTCGAGCTGCTGGCGAACCGACTTGGTGATCTCGAAGGACATGTTTTCGACGTTGGTGAAGGCCAGGGAGGCAATCTTCTCGTCGGCATCGCCAAGGTCGCCGGCCGAGCGGACGTATTCCTCGGCATAGGGGCGGATGGAGCGACGCCCGGTGGAGGTGGTGGCACCAGCCAGGATGATGCCGCTGTCGGAAACCCGGACGAGGTAGGGCAGGCCGGGAGCCTTGGCGTAGGCCTGGTCGGGAATACCACCGGGAGCCTGGGCGCTGACCACGATCATCAGGGTGTCGAATTTGCCGGAGGTGGAAAGTTCGATCGCTCCCACCTGGACGTTCTTGTCGGCGACCGGCTGCAGTTGGACATACTGCAGGGTAGGATCGACCTTGCCGCGGGAGTCGGAAAGGACGGCGGCGACCATGAAGGAATTGAACTTCTTGTCGGTGAACTTGGCATAGGCGCCGGCGAACTCGACTTTGACCGTGGTGCGGGCGGAGGAGAGATCAACCTTGATGGCGTCGGCGCTCCACAGGAAGACCTGGTCTTTCACCTCGCCGGGGAAGGTCTTGATGGTCTGGCAGGGGGGCAGCCGCAGGCGGCCCAGGCTGTTGTCATAGGCGAACTTGCCCTTTTCGAGCTTGGGGTCATTGATGAAATTGGCCAGCGCGAAGTCGGAGTAGGCCCGGCCGAAGTCGATCTTGAACTCTTGCAGAGCGTTGTTGAACCCGTCAATGCCGCTGGCCTTGTCGGCCACCAGGTTCTTGAAGAAGCTGGCGCGGCTGGCATCGGTGCGCAGGAAGCGGTTCATCAGGTAGTAGTTCCACAGGTAGACGTGGCCGTAGTTGGCGAGCATGCGCTCTTCGGCCCACGCCGTCAGGCTGTTGTCGGGCTCTTTCAGGAGGGACACGATCTGGTTGGCGTGGCCGAAGCCGCAGAGGTAGGGGGCGATCTGGGAACAGGATTCGTTGACCCAGGTGGCCTCGCGGGGATCGTTGGCGAAGTGGATCATGTGCTGGAATTCGTGGGCCACTATAGCCATATAGGTATCGCTTTCGGGATCGGAGGGGTTGATGTCGAGGTAGAACATCTCGCGTTCGTTGGACTTCACCGGGACGTTCTCGGGAATCTGGCTCTGGAGGAACTCGTCACCGGCGAAGAAATACCCGCCAACAAACCCCCCAGACCCGTCGTAGCCGTCTTTGATGTCGAACATGAGCAGGAAGATGCGTTCGTCGCCGTCGACGCCAGGCTTCCATTCGGAGCCAAACGTCGATGTGTTGATGGGGTAGATCGTCTCGTCGAACGATTTCTGCACCTTGGCCACGGCTTTATCGGACACATTCTTGCCGTTTTCGACAAAGACGTAGCAATGCGTGCCGATGGCCCTAAGAGTCGCCGGGGTCTCTTCGAACTTGTCTTCCTTGATGTTTTTGGTCCAGAATTTTTCGACGTCGCCGAGGGCGTATTCCTTGCGCTTGGGCTGCGGGGCCTTGGTGCGCTTGGCAAACGCGGCCTTGGTCTCGAGCTTCACATTCTGGACGAGCTTTTGGACCTGCGCGTCGAAGATGTGGGTGGCATCCATCCATTGCGGGCCATTGGCGCGGCCGCCTTGCGCCAGGACCACGGAGGAAGTAAGGCCCAGAACCAGGCCCGCGATCAACAACCCCAGCGACAGCTTCTTCATGCTCGATTCTCCTGGTGGGATTCGGATGCAGCGATCTGAAGCAATTTGCCTGCCATGCCCGCCCGGGCAGAGAACCGGCTCTGTATGATGCTTTCCCTGGGAACCCCGCCCAAGATTGCCCGATTTCCTGCAACGGTTTGGTGAATGGTCGGCATATTTTGATTATAGGCACCGAACCAGGGGGGCGGGGGAGAAAACCCCTTATGCTATAATTCCCTCCATGAAAGACCTGTACGCCATCCTGGGAGTGGCTCCAACCGCCTCACAAGAGGAGATCAAGCGGGCGTTCCAAAAATTGGCCAAGCTTCACCACCCCGACCTAGGCCTGGGAAAGGATCCCACCGGCGCGGTCTTCCGGGAGATTGCCGAAGCCTACGAGGTCCTGGGCGACCCCGACCGCCGCCGCGACTACGACCGACAGCGCCCCTGGACCTTCGGACCCAGTGAGGAGAGCACCGAACATGCGGGAAATGTCGATCGGAAAACCCGTTCCTGGCGATTCGGCGGGGTGCCCCCCAAGGAACCGACCGGGGCATTTCCCACCAGCGGCGGATCCTCCCATTCCGCCACCGTCAGGGTGCCCCTCCGGCTCGCGGCAACGGGTGGAGAAGTGCACGTCACCGGCCTTCCCGGGGGCACCTACGTGCTGGGCGTTCCGGTCGGTACCACGGCGGGGTCCGTGGCCACCGTCCAGACGCCCCAGGGGCCGTTCCGCATCCGGTTGGCCATCGAAGACGACCCGCCTTTCCGCCTCAAGGGTCAGGATGTCGAAACCACCCTTTCCCTCAACCTGGCCGAAGCCCTGCTGGGCGGGAAAAAGACCCTGATCGACCCGGCGGGCAAAGAGCTGGCCTTCGAGATCCCCGAATGCACCCCCCCCGGAACCGTTCTGCGCTTCCCGAAGCGAGGGCTGGGCGGGGGCGATCTGCGGGTCCGACTCGATCTCGAGTTTCCCCGGTCGTTGACCCCGGAAACCCGGCTGCTCTTCGCCCGTTTCGCCAAGAAAGCCGGTTTACATTTCCAGGAATCATGAGTATGTTGACGTGGTTCCCATCTCAGATGCCTTGAAGAGGTTGAGCATGTTTCCCAACCAATTGTCGCGACCATCTCTCTTGTGTACCGGTGTCGTGGTGGTTCTGGCCCTTACCTTTACCAGCGCCGCCAGCGCCGCCCCCAAACCCCTGACCGGCTTGTCCATCCTGCTCGACCCCGGGCATGGTGGGTCCGATCCCGGTGCGATCGGCCCCACCGGACTGAAGGAATCGACCGCCAATTTGCGGGTCGCCACCTACCTGCGGATGCTCCTGCAGGCCGACGGCGCCACCGTCCACATGACCCGCGAGGGCGACCAGTTCCTCTCCCTGAGAGATCGGGTCGCCATCGCCAGCCAGATCAACCCGGACCTGTTCGTCTCGATCCATCACAACGCCTCGCTGCAGAAGAAGGTCACCAACCGGGCGGAGATCTTCTACAACGCCCTCGACCGGGGGGTTTCGCTGCTGGTCGGGCAGGCCATGGCAGAGGCCTTCGTGCCCCGCAAGGGGGACGGTGACACCGCCCTGGTGCCGGGCGGGTTCTTCGTTTTGCGCAACAACCCGGCCCCGGCCGTCCTCACCGAGGCTGGATACATCAGCGTCAAGGCCATCGAGCGTGAACTGAAGAGCGCCAAGGGGCTGACCAACGAAGCGCAGGCGCTGCGCATGGCGATCCGCAAGGCCTTCCAGAATCCCCTGATCCAGGCAGAGGTGTTCGCCACGCGACCGGCGTTCGTCAACACCCCCTTCGCACGGTTCATCCTGACCTCGAATCAGCCGATCGACCGCGCCCAGATCCGGCTCGATCCCCCCCAGGACGTGGACTTCGCCTTCGAACGGCTGCCCTTGGGCGGTACGGTGTACACCCTTTACAACACCCGCCCTCTTCCAAGTGGGAAATTCACGCTCACGATGCTGTTCTTCAACCGACAGACCGTGTCACGCCAGATTCGTCTGCCCATCGACCTGCAACTGCCTTTGAAGGGCTGCGTTCTACAGCCGGTCGTTTCGACCATCCCCCCCGGCCTGACCGGAGACTTCCCGCTGGTTCTGGTGCTCCAGGATGGGCTAGGCCGGATCAACCCACGCTCTGTGCGGTTCACGGCCCGGTGGAACGGTCTCACCATCCCCGGGATCACCGGCCCGGACGGGAAAGCCGTGATCCATTTGCCTCTGACCGGGAAAGAGACCGGGCCACAGGAGGTCGAAGTCACTGCCGAGAATGAGGTGATCGCCCGCACCACCATCCCCGTGGCCACACCGCGCGGCAACGTGGTCCTCGGCCAGGTTTTCTGCAGCACCACCAAGGCCGGCTTGGAGAAGACGCGGGTCCAGGTGGCCGGCCGCCATACCATCCAGACCACGGTCGGCGGGTATTTCGCCTATGAGTTTCCTGCCATCTTTCGCAATCTCGCCCTCAAAATTCAGCCGCCGGCCGGGTATCCCGCAATCGACGGCAGGGTGCGGGCCGGGGCGGAGCCGCTGACCCGTGCCCGGTTCGTCGTCGATCCGGTCGCCCCCGCCCTGATGGGAAAACGCATCGGCATCATGGCCGCCCGGGCGCACGATCCGTGGGTGCGCCCCCTGGTCAAGGCCTTGATGAAGGTCGGGGTCAAGACCACCCGTCTGAGTTTCCCCGAAGACCAGGACAAGCCGGAACATACCGCCGTCCTCCAGGCCAACACCCTGGGCAACCTCGACCTGGTGCTGTCCTTCCGCCCCGATTCCTCTCCCACCCTGGTCATGCGCCACTACCACCGGGGCGGCAGGGGAAAAGCGCTGGCCCTCGCGGTCAAGAAGGTCTTAGCGGCCGACCGGGTTCCGCTGGCCCTACGGGTCGAGGCGGGCTCGGATTACGAACTGGGGCATATGGGTGCCACCTGCGTGGTGGTCGGCCTGCCCACCCTGCCGCCGCCCCAGACCCCCGAGCGGCTGGCCGAAGCCCTGCGCATCGCGCTCCAGCAGGAGTTCTGAACGCGAAGCAACCGTCATGGAACGGCAACCGATTCCGCCCCTGATCAAGGACGAGGTGTACCGCCAGCAGACCGAGTGCCCCAGTTGCGGCCGGTTCATCGGGGTCTTCGAGCGGTGCCCGTACTGCCAGGCCCTGACCCCGAAGCGGTTGTCGATTCGGGTGTTCAAGGCCATCTCGGTGCTGGCCTCGACGGTGGGGCTGCTGATCCTGCTGTTCTACGCGCAGACGATTCAGACGCCCGAGGTGAAGATCGCCGATCTCGGCCCCCTGAGCAACTTCGCACACGTGCGCCTGGTCGGCGAGGTCGAACGCAGTTACGGCATCCACAAGCAGTGGAAATCGCTCGCGTTCACCATGACCCAACCCGGCAAAGCTGGGGAACCAGTGACCATGCGGGTATCCGCCTACTCCAAGGTGGCGAAGGAAATCGAAGAGAAGCACCTGGTGCCGGCCGACGGCGATATCGTCTCGGTCGAGGGAACGGTTCGGTTCCAGAAGGATTCGCCCAGCCTGTTGATCAACGCGCCCGAGCACCTGAAGATCGTGCGGCGCGCCCCCGCCCAGGTGGTCGAGGCGCCGCTCGCGCCCGACCAGGTGACCCGCGACCACCTCGGCAAGACGGTGACGGTGCGCGGCAAGGTGGTGCGGGCGGTTAATTTCCCGCGCGGCACGATTCTTGGGTTCGAAGGGTTGCCGAAAGGGGTCTGCCTGTGGCTGCCCGAGGCGGTCCGGGACGGGCTGACCGGCGGCCTGCGCCGGGGCGACCTGGTGGAAGGCACCGGCAAGGTCAAGATGTTCAAGAGCCAGCTCGAGGTCGAGGTCACCGCGGGGTCCCAATTCAAGGTGGTCACCCCGGGCGACGGCGCGGCCCTGTCGCTGAAGCCGCGAGCCCCTGGCACGGCGTCCGGGGCGAGCGGAGCGGCTGAGGCGGGGGCTGAGGAGGACGAAGGGGAAGAGGAGAGCGACGAGTCCGAACCTGCTAAGACGCGCGATGCGGCAACGCCCACCCCCTGGGGCTCGTCCGCGCCAAATCAGAAGCCGGGACCGGGGACCCCCCCCTCGCCCGCTTCGGGCCTTTCGCCGCTGCCCACCCAGGCCCCCGGCGCGACGTCAGCCCCAGGGGCCGCCCCGTGGCCAGGAACTCCGGTCGCCCCAGGCACCCACTCGGCGTCCGGCCATCCTTCGGCGGCGGCGCCGGTGACCCCGGCGGCGCCGGCGGGGCCCGCGGCGGCCGCCACCCCAACGCCGGCGGCGGCACCGGCTCCCGAACCCGGCACGGGGCAAGCGCCCGCGCCTTCCCCCACCCCCGCCCCCGCGCCGGCGGCAGGACAGTGACCATGACCGACCTGCTACTGCACCCGCAGAACCTCGACCTGGTCTATTTCTGCAGCCTCGGCGTCGTCTTCTCGTGCGTGGTCTCGTTCCTGCCAGCGCTGCATATCTACAACGTGCTGGGCATCTTCCTGGTGATGGTGCTGGGATTCGAAAACGCCATGACCGGCATGCAGCTGGTCGCCATGTCGACCGGCATGATCGTCGGCTACTCGATCCTGAACACGGTGCCGGCCACCTATTTCGGGCCGGGTGACGAGAGCATGTCGTATTACATTTTGCCCAGCGCGCAATGGGTGTCGCTGGGTCGCGGCTACGAGTCGGTGATCCTGACCGGGGTCGGGGCGGTGGGCGGGCTGATCATGTTAGCCGTCTGCGCGCCGGTCTTTTTGTGGATCCTGCCGGGGTTGAAGGCGATCACGGCGCCGCACATCTTCTGGATCCTCGGGGCGGTCATCGCCTACATGCTGCTGTCGGAGTGGCCCAAGGGCATCTCGCAGTCGCCAAGCTGCTGGGCCAACTTCTGGGAAGGCTGGAAGTTCCTGCTGGTGGGCCTCGCCACTTTCTTCCTGACGGGGCTGCTCGGCTTCATCGTCATGGCCAAGACGATGGTGCCGCTCGAGTTCGCCTTCCAGAGCATCACGCCGGTGTTCGTCGGGCTGTTCGCCATCCCGTGGCTGATCACCAACCTGCTCAATATCGGCACCATCCCGCACCAGCACGAGTGCAAGGACATCGACCTCGACTGGGAGCTGACCGTGCGCGGCGTGTTCGGCGGCTTCCTGGGCGGGTTCTTCGCGGCCTACCTCCCGATCGTGACGGCGGGGGTGGGCGGGCTGATGGCCGGCCACGCCACCGCCCAGCGCGACAGCCGGCTGTTCGTGCTGTCGTACGGCACCTGCAAGACCGTCTACTACGTGGGGTCGTTCCTGCTGTTTTTCATTCCCGGGCTCAGTCTGACGCGGGGGGGCCTGGCCTGGATCGTCACCCCGATGATCGCCAC
>CALLCO010000222.1 GCA_937998695.1 Candidatus Ozemibacteraceae bacterium | reverse complement strand
CGCGAGGCCATCCAGGCCTCGCGAGACGTCGAATCGGCCTCTCCCTCGGACCGATCCGGCCTGCTCCATTTGTGTCTTCCGGCGAATCCGGCCCCAGGGTGGATGTTTCAAATACGGTAGTCATACTTAGGCAGGCCCCTGCCCCCACCGGAAAACCGCGTTTCCCCGATGGTCAGGGGTTGACAAGGCCGGCAGCGGCGGATGATAATGCCGACAGCGCGCCCGGCCCGCCGGGGCTGGTTGCCGCAATCTCCAACCGACGAAGCGCTTGACGACGGTCGCCATTTCCCCGCCCCTGGCCCGCGTACCACCGGCTCAATCCTGTCCCGTCTCCACGGGCCGGGAAGGTTTCGTCGTATTTCCCGAGGAAGGTAACGCACGCATGGAAACCATCACCATCGAAAAGATGACCTACGGCATCGACGCGCTCGGCCACCTGAACGGCAAGGTCGTGTTCGTCCCCTACGGCGCGCCGCGCGACAAGGCCGAGATCGACATCCTCGAGCAGAAGACCGATTACGCCCGGGCTTCCCTGACCCGGATCGTCGAACCTTCCCCCCACCGCCAACTGTCGCCCTGCCCCAATTTCCCCGAGTGCGGCGGCTGCCACTGGTTGCACCTGTATCCCGAGATCCAGCGCCAGGAGAAGGAGGCCTATCTCGAGTTCCTGGTCAAGCCGTTCGCCCCCCGCAAGGTATACCCGATCGAGCCGACCGGCGACACCCGCTACCGCAACAAGATGGAGCTGAAAGTGCAGGTGCGGGAGGACGGCACCGTCCTGCTGGGCAACTACCGCTACCGAACGCACGACGTGGTCAACCTGAAGGGCTGCATCGTGCAATGCGCCCCCAACATGGCGATGTACGACGCCTTCCGGGCTTTCCTCGAGGCCGACCCCGAACGCAAGCTCGCTCGCAACACCCTCGAGATCACCGTACGCACCCTGCCCCCACAGCAGCACGCCCTGGTCACCCTGCGCGATGCGCCCGACGAGCCCACGCTCGAGGCCTTCCGCACCTTCTTCAACGAGCAGACGACCCTCGGCCGGCTCGAGATCGTGGCGCAGAATACGTCGTATCTGACGCTGATGCGCGAGCAGGAGCCGTTCGTCTTCATGAAGCGCCCCTGGGTGATCTCGCCCCGCTCTTTCTTCCAGAACAACCTCGAGGGGGCGGAAGCCATCCTCTACACGCTGTTGACCGTCCATGAGGCGGTCGCCCAGAAAGGGAAGTTCATCGACCTGTACTGCGGCACCGGCATCCAGACCCTGCTGCTCGAGAACCGGTTCGAGGAGACGGTCGCGGTCGAGTGCAACGAGGATTCCTACCAGGACGCCCTGCGCAACCAGAAACTCAAGGGCAGCAACCGCACCCGTTTCCTGTGCCGCAAGGCCGAGACGATCTTCGGCACGCCGTTCACCAAGGGGGTCATCGCCGCCCTCCACGTCAACCCGCCCCGCACCGGCCTTTCGCAGCGGGTGCTGCGCGGCATGTCGGGCATCAAGCCGAAGAAGATCACCTACCTGAGCTGCAACCCGATGACCTTCCGGCGCGACGCGGTGGCCATCACCAAAATGGGCTACCGGCTGGAGCAGGTCCATGCCTTCGACCTGTTCCCCGGCACCTACCACGTGGAGATCCTTGGCACTTTCGTCCGCTGATCGATCTCGTGGGGGCGGGTGCCATCCCGCCGCCGCCCCCGCCATAGGCGGGGACGGTCTTGGTCAAATCTCCGGTCTTCGCTTCAGCGGAAGCCGGCGATCCGCTTGACGGCCTCCACCACTTCCGGGCAGGTGTGGTCCATGGAGCGGGCTTCCAACGTCAACTGATGCTGGACATAGCCGATGCCCACCGTAGTCGCTTGCGAGGCGACCACCGCGGGGGCGTTTCTCCCCCCTGCCGGGCCTTCCCCGGACCAAGCAAATCGAGGGGGGTCTGATTGTGCCCAACTCCGGCTCGGGCTATAATGGATCGGCTTGGAAGGGGCGAATCTCAGTCGTTGGGGATGGCCGATGTTCGACGTGAAGTTCCGAATCGGGTTGCTCCTGGCGGCCGGGCTGTTTGCCGCCGGAGTCCTGCTGGCGGCCTTCTCCCTCGAACCCTATACCGAGGACTGGCTTCCCGTCTGGGTCGAGCAGGCCAACCTGCTCGTCGCCCGGATCGAGCGGCACCGGCAGCGCAAGGGCACCTATCCCGTCGAACTGCCGCGGGCATACATTCCGGCCGACCTGCCCGGGCTGGTCAAGGTCCGCTATCATAGTACCTACGACAAGGACGGCCGCGATTACTTCCATCTCGTCTTGCT
The DNA here is from genome assembly GCA_937998695.1 of Candidatus Ozemibacteraceae bacterium. GTDB lineage: Bacteria > Muiribacteriota > Ozemobacteria > Ozemobacterales > Ozemobacteraceae > Ozemobacter. Next base: position 11,474 of record CALLCO010000222.1, on the reverse strand, counting down.
CATCCATTTCCGGGAGGCCCTGACCTACGACTCCCGTGGAGCCAGCGCCGTCCGTCCGACCGCTCCTACCGTCAAGACCCTCGGCGGGTGGGTCTACACGCGGAATTGAACCGCCGGCCGGCCCCATCCCGGGAACCACCGCATGGCTGAACCGCTCCCCCCTCAGACCGGAGCTGTTTTGCCATCTCCTGTCCGGTTCCCCGGGCTGCACACCGATCTGCAGGTGGCCGGCAAGACCCGCCAGCAGACGTTCCTGTTCGTGCGGTGCCGGCCAGGACGCGGGATGGTCCTGGCCCACATCGACGAACCCGAAGTCTGGCCCACCCTGGCCTTGAGCCAGCGATGCCGCCTCATCAATGACCCGACGCCCGGCCGCGGGACCCTGTCGTCCTCTCTTCCGCCCCGCGCCGCAGCGTCACCGGACAGCCTGGCATCAGATGGCCCCGGCCCCGCCCCCACGCGGCACCGCGGTCCCTCTGGCTCCGGAAGCCTTCCCCAGAGCGGGCCCACCGCGAAGAGGCGTTCGTGGGGCCAGCCGCCCGCTTCCCCGCTCCTGAAGGTCGGGTTCCGGGCCGCCGGGGAGTCGTGGGCGACCGCCCTGGCCCGGATGGGGTGGTTGGCTTCCCCACCGGCCTTCCTGTCCGGGTTCGTCCCCGATCGGGAAGGCGCGGTGGAAGCGGCTGGACGCCTGTGGCTGCGTTTCCCGGTCACGCACAGTCTCCAGCTTCTGGTCCATGGTCCCCTCCCCGATCCGCATCCATGGCAGGTGGCGACCGCGGGCATCTGGTGTGGGGCCGGGGTCCTTTTCCTTCTGGTCTGGTGGTGGATCAGCCAGGGAGCCGGCGACTGGCCCCCCCTGCTCCGCCCCATCCGCCGGCGGCTGGTCTTCCTGATCCTGTTCGCCGCCGGGCTTCCGCTGGGCGTGTATCTGTTGCTGGCGATGGCCTTCCTGCGCGACCGCCGGGAGACTCTGGTGAACGAGGGGTTCGATCGATTGTCCACCCAGGTCCAACGGCTGGACCGCCTGTTTCTCGGGTGGTTGAGCGAACTCTATCACCGACAGACCGCCACCTTCCGTGCCGCCTCGCAGAAACCCGGGGGGCCGGCTCAACGGCGCGACAGTCTGATCGCCTGTCTCAAGGAACCGGAGGTGAACAGGACACCCGGTTTGTTGGTCTTGACCGATGCCCAGGGTCGCCTCGTCCATCGTGGCTCCCTGGACAACCCCCACAGTGCCCCGGTGCCCGAGTGGCTGTTCGAGATGGTGGCTGGGCAGGTGTTTGCTGCCACCGACACCGTGACCACCGGCCCGGGAGCAGACCGCACCGCAACCCTGGAAGGAGTCATGGAAGTCGCCGGCGGCATCGATACTCAGACCTTCCTGCGGCAATTCACCCGGCATCTGTAACGGTGGGTCGATTTCCGGCTCGGCCAATCGAACAACCTATTGTGCGTCTGGCCAGCGAATTCCCCGACCGGCCGTCCGGAATTCCTCGTATTTCTGGGATGGTATCAACTCGACCTGCAGGAACATTTCCTCGGAAACTTCTGTCGGGAAACCAGTCACAACCCCGCCGGGAATCGCCTGACCTATTACGCCCAAGAACGCAACTCGGCCGGGTGGTCGGCCCCCGGCTCCCCTGATTCCGAACGGATTCTTCTGCTGTCACGGCTGGCCTTGCAGGCGGTCGAGCACGACCTGCGCCCGGGCGACCGCCTCGTGCTTTTCTCCGACGGCCTCGTGGAGGCGATTCGCCCCGACGGCAGCCCGATCGGGTATGAGTGGCTGGCGGCCCGCCTCCCCGCCCTGCTCGGGACTTCCCCGACCGACACCGAAGCGAACCTGCGGGGCTGGGCCACCGCCAAGACGGCCGGTGCCCCGCTCGCGGATGACGTGACCATCGTCGCCGTCCATGTCGAGGGAGGGGTGGCGACTCGGCCCTCGTGACCACAGCCCGGGCCTGTCTTCCCGCCCTTGTCGGTCGTCGCGGATCGGCTCACAGAGAGGCAACCGCAGCAGGGTTTTTCGTCCCTGGCTTTCGATTCCATGCCCCGTCCGGGAAGAAAGGACGGAGCGATGCGGCGGGAACTGCTTCGGGTGCGACAGCTTCCCCGGTCTCGCTTTCGAGGACAGTCAGCCATTGGCTCCCGATCGGAGGCTGACCGATTGGACTGTCGTGCCACCTGGAACCAGGCCTGCCCGCGAAGGCGTCCTCGCCGGCTTCGGGATGGCCAAGAGAGATCGGTCGCTCAGACGGGCCCGCCCGAGGGCGGAGGGGCAGCCCCCTCGTAGCCGGGCAGGGAGCGGACGTCGTAGAATCCTGCCGGTTGCAGTTCGGGGCATTCCCCCCGCCGGGTCTGGAAGAGGAACCACCGGACGTGGGTGCACAGGTCGCAGGGTGAGGCGTAGCCGGCCAGCGGGCGGAAACCCTGCCGGCAGGCCTCCTCGACCAAGCCGCCGAGATCGGCCCGGGCCAGCCAGCGCAGCACCGGGAAGCTCCCCAGGTCGAGCCCACCGGGCAAACGCCGGACGGGCAGCCCGATCCCGGCACACAGGCCGGGCACGAACCACCCTTCCCCATCGACGTGGAAGTGCGAGGTGTCGGGGAGCCGCTCGCGGCAAGGGGCCCGCCCGGCCACTTTCTCCCAGGGGAAGGCCCGCCCGTGCGCGGCCAGGAAGCGCCCGGCCCGCCCCCCGGTGGTCAGATAGTAGCGGTCGGCCAGGGCCAGTGCGAACCCGGCCGGCCGCCCCGCCAGGAAGGCCTTCCAGGACATCTTGGCGCGCGGCTCGACATCGGCGAGATCGCGGGCGAACTCGGGGATCCAGACGAACGCGCCGCCCGGCAGGACGGTCTCGGCCGCCCGGATGAGCTGGCGGGTGCGGCCGTGGGGAACATACTCGGCATGGAAGGGCGACAGGCTGACCAACACCGAACCGAGGCCCAGATCGCGCAGCTCGCCGAGGACCCGCTCGGCCTGTTCCTGGTCCTGCACCCAGGAGGAGTTGGTTTCGACGTATTCGAGCCGCATCCGGCGGCGGGCGAGGCCGGCCACGGTGCTCTTCAAACGCTGCAGGTGCAGGAAGGGCTCGCCGCCCCCGATATGCCAGACGGCCCGCGGAGCCACGCGGGCCAGGTGGTCAAGCAGGGCCTCCCAGGCCGCGTCGTCGGCCGGCGCCCCGTCCTGGCGGTGCGGGCCGCAGCCGTAGAGGCAGTGGCGGCACTGCGAGCCACAGCACCACGAGAAGACCAGGCCGCCGCCGCGCAGGTCACCGATGATCAGAGGGGGGTGTTCATTCATCGCCGTCTCCGGAACTCGTGGCAGGTTCGGGGGCGTTCCCCGTGGAAGAAGAGGGTGGGCTGGCCGGCGTGGCGTCTGACAGGGTTCCCGGCCACTCATCGGCCCCCCGGCGGGCGGGGTCGCCGTGACCCGGGCCGCGGGCCAGCGAGGCCAGGATCCCGAAGGCACACAGGACGGCGAAGATCAGATACGCCATCCGGAAAGCCTGCAGGAAGACGGGCAGCCGTCCGGCATCGATCTCGACCGCGCCGATCAGCACCGCGAAGAGCAGCATGGTGACCGCCATGCTGGTCAACTGTCCGAGCACCCGCATGGTGCTCTGGGTGCCCGAGGCCAGCCCGTAGTCGCGTGGCGCGACCGACCCCATTACGCAATTGATGTTGGGCGAGGAAAACAGGGCAAAGCCGAAGCCCATCAGGCAGAGGACCAGAACGAGCAGGACGAGCGACGTCTCCGGGGTGCAGGAGGCCAACAGGGCCAGCCCGGTCATGGTCAGCCCCATGCCGCCCGAAGCCAGGAAGCGCGGGTCCCAGCGGTCGCTCAGCCACCCGGCCACCGGCGAACAGAGGGCCTGCACCAGCGGTTGGGCCACCAGCACGGTGCCCGCCTCCCGCGGCGCCAGGCCCCGGGCCTTCTGCAGGAAGAGGCTGAGCAGGAAGCTGTTGGCATAGGTGGCCGCGTAGTGAATCAACGACGCCAGATTGGCGAAGGCAAAGACGCGGTTGTCGCGGAACAGGGCCACGGGCAGCAACGGCGCTGGCACCCGGGTTTCCCACCACAGGAAGACCGCGAGCCCGGCCAGGCCCGCCAGCAGCAGCCCCCAGCCGGCCGGGCCGGGGAGGAAGGACAGACTGACGATGAGGGTGACCAATCCGGCCGCGTAGAGCAGGGTGCCGCCGCGGTCGAAGGGCAGGGGCGGCCCCGGGGCCCGCCATTCCTGGGGCAGGCCGCGCCAGAGGAGCAGCAGGGTGAGGGCGCCCAGGGGCACCGGGGCCAGGAAGAGACCGCGCCAGCCAAACTGGACGGTCAGCACCCCGCCCAGGAATGGCCCCGCCGACAGGCCGCAATAGACGGCTGCCACGTTGATTCCCAGCACCCGCCCGCGCTCGCCCGGCCCGAAGATCGAGGCCAGGATGGCCGGCCCGGTCGAGAAGATCATGCCGCACGCCATGCCTTGCACGGCGCGGAGCGCCACGAGACCGAGCGGCCCGCTGACCAGGCCGAGCAGCAGCGAAGCCGCCGAGAACAGGGCGATGCCCCACTGGTAGACCGCCTTGCGCCCCCACAGGTCGGCCAGGCGCCCAAACGGCAGCAGGAAGACGGACGAGGCCAGCAGGAAGGCGGTCGGCACCCAGTTGAGCAACACCGCATCGAGTCCCAACTCGCGGCCAATGGTGGGCAGGGCGACATTGACCGCCGAGATCATGAAGGGCGTCAGGAAACTGCCCAGCACGGAGGCCAGAACCGCGATCCGGCGCGCCGCGGGGGTGATCTCGAGGGTGTTCGTCCGTGCTTCGGTGGATGGCATCGATGATGGGTGGTGGTTCGGTGGTTCGGTGGTTCGGTGGTGCAATGGTCCCTGATCCCCGATCAGCGGGTGGGATCATCGGCCACCCGAACGCGATCGGTCGTGGTGACCCGATCGTACCACAGTCACCGCCCGAGGGGAACCCACCATCTAGGGATGTCAGGGTCAGAGGGGCGACAGCGCTTTCCACCATGGCGAGGGCCTTGGGCCAGGCTACTGGTTTGACTTTTGGCGACGGGGCTCCTACCCTGGAGGAGAGAGGTACTCGAAGTGGGAAGGACGGCAACTCGGCGGGTTGGGGTGGCTCTCTGGGCGGTCTGGCTCATCGCCCGGAGCGGGTTGGCCATGGCCCCCACCCTCTCTGGCGGCATGACCGTTCTTTCCCCGGCCACCGGAAGCTCCCCCGCCTTTCTCCTGGGACAACCGCTCGGGATCGGCAACGCCACCATCACCGTGGTCACCCGGGCGGATGGCTGGCAGGGTTCATGGGTAGGGCAGGCAACGGCCGGCCTCCACGTCGCCGGCCTGGAACTCACTCCCCGCTATCTCCTGATCCAGGATGCGTCGGGGACGCGACTCGAGCCCCTCGACACCGACCCCGGCCTGACCTGGGCGCGCCTCGCGCGGTCCCTCACGGAAGGCTGGGGAAGCGGCACTCCCGACCTTTCCGTTGGTCAGCTTCTGGGCAGCCTCCGGGAGATTGGCGCGGCGATCATCGGAGAAGAGCCCAGCCCCCGACCGCCGGGAAGCCCAGGAACGACCTGGCTCCGCGGCCTGGGCCGGCGCATGGGTCGGCGCATGGGCCGCGATCTGCTCCTCGCCTGGTGGATGGCCGGCATGGTGTGGGCGTTCTTCTTCCCTGGCCGGCTGGCCGCGGCAGCCGACGCCCTCGCTCGGTTTCCGGCGCGCGCCCTGGGGTGGGGAAGCCTGCTGACCCTGCTGCTCGTCACGCTGATCGCGGTGCTGGCCCATTCCCTGGTGGGCCTCGTGCTGCTGCCCGCCGTCGGTGCGGGCCTCGGCCTGCTGCTGGTCCCTGCCGGCCTGATGGCCGGAGCGGGGGGCATCGCCGCCCGCTTCACCGGCGCCGCCCGTCGCGCCTTCCCGCTCTACCCCGCCCTCCTGTCCGGGGTTTGTCTGCTCACGATCTGGGCCCAGCCGCTCGTCGGCGGGGCGCTCACCGGCCTGCTCACGCTGGCCGGCACCGGAGGATTCGTACGGTCCGGCCTGGCCGGGCTGTCGGAGAATGCACCATCCGAAGGAGGAACATGACATGCGACGAATGGCTCTGGGTTTTGTGTTGATGCTGGTCCTGGCGTGGGCGGCCGGCGCCCAGGGGGCGGCGGGCAACGACGAACTGATGCTGCTGCCGGCCATGGACAAGCTGGGCGGCCTGATCAGCGGAGCGCTCGACTCCTCGCAGACGCTGGGCACCCCCCTCAAGGTGGGCGACGTGACGATCGTGCCGGTCCTGGTCAAGGGCCTCGGGTTCGGCATGGGCGAGGGTCTGGTCGGCCAGGAGGAAGCCTCCGATCGACCCGACCGCAGCAACAGTGAACTGAGCAAGGACCGCCACGGCATCGGCGGCGGCGGCGGCGGCTTCATGCGCCCGATCGCCCTGCTGGTCATCACCAAAGAGGGTCACGTCCAGGTCCATCGGCTGCAGGAAAGCGCACTCGCGCAGCTCGCCAAGGCCCTGATGCCCGCCTTGGAGAAAATGATCCAGCAGCGCCTGGCCATCTTCAAGATGAAGATGGAGCAGGGACCGAAGGAACCGCCTCCCGGCAAGCGCTGAGGCCAGATCACCAACAAGCCGCCAACCCGGGCCCGGCGAGGCTTGTCCCACCACCTGATCTCAGGTGGCTCGCCCGGCTCAGGTGGCTCGCCCGGCTCGGGGGGCAGCCCGTTCTTGCGGCCACCCGCGAACGCGAGGGGTGAGCCAGCCGGGTCGGGAGGCGCGCACCCCCCCGGGGTGAGCACGAGGCGAGGGCGGGCAGCAGGACAAACGGGAAGCACGCGCCGCCCGCAGGGTGACGACGAGCCAAGGGCGGCCAGACGACGATCACGCCGGCCCCCCGGCCGCGCTCAGACCCCCGGATCGGGGTCGGGGGAACCGGTTGGCGACACAGGCTCGAAAGGTTCCGTCGGCGGGGTGGCGGCTTCTTGCCCCGCCCCTGGCACCAGGCTGGCTTTGCGGGTCGAAGGGGGAAAGGGAGCTTCGCCGGGCGCGGGCGGTTTGCCTGCCCGATGGCGGACGTATTTCTTCATGAACCCGTCGACGTTCGAGAAGACGCCCATCAGGATGTTGACCTCGCGCCGGCGGGCCTGCGCCCGCGAAATGAAGGCGCGGATGATCTGGAACAATCCGTCGGGATTGGTGCGGGGAAGGAACTCGCACCTCGTCAGCACCGAGAACATGTGCTTGTACAAGCGATCGAGTTCCTCGACCGTCGGGGGCTGTTCGAAGGGGTTGTCGGCGTGTGGCTTCTTCGGCGCGGGGGGGGTGCCGAACGCCTGGTACAACTCGTAGGCGATCAGCATCACCGCCTGCGCCAGGTTCAAAGAGGTGAACTGCGGGTCGGTGACGATCCGGATGGTGCCGTGGGTGAAGGCCAGGTCTTCTTTGGTCAGGCCCCATTCCTCGCGCCCGAACAGGATGGAGACCGGGCCGGCGGCGAGATCGCGCCTGATCCGCTCCAGGCCTTCGCGCACCGTCAGGTTGGGCTCGTGGTATTCGCCGCGCCGGTTGGCGGTGCCGAGCACCAGCACACTGCCGGCGATCGCCTCGGGGATGGTCTGCACGACCTTGGCCGACTGCAGCAGGTCTTTGGCATGCAGGGCCATCTTGACGGCATCGAGGTCGAGCTCGCACCCCGGCCGCACCACGTAGAGGTGGCGCAGGCCGAAGTTCTTCATGGCCCGACAGGTGGAGCCGACGTTCAGGGCCCCCTGGGGTTCGACCAGGACGACCCGGATGTTGTCCAATAATGAGGGTGGGGTTTTCTTCTGACTCATGCGCGCGCGATTCAGGGGAAAAAAAATAGGCTTGAGCGGACTTGAACCGCTGACCCCCACGATGTCAACGTGGTGCTCTAACCAAACTGAGCTACAAGCCTGTGGTATTTTTCTTATACCACAACCCAACCGGGCAAGTCAACGGCCCCCGAACGGATATTGTGAGCGGGCCGCCCCTGTTGCCCATGGGCACGTCCGGAGCCCGGCTCCGGCGCGGACGATTTGTGGCAAGCCGGATCGCTGGTTGCGCCCTCGGGCCCCTTGCGGTATCCTGCTTTCCCGGCCGATCGGCCGCAGGTCTCACCAAGGGGGACACCTCGCATGTCATCACCGGTCCGCGTCCGCTTCGCGCCTTCCCCGACGGGCAACCTCCACGTCGGCGGCGCCCGCACTGCCCTCTTCAACTGGCTGTTCGCCCGCCACCACGGCGGCGTCTTCATCCTGCGCATCGAGGACACCGATCTCGAGCGGTCGCAGGAAGCCTACACCAGGGCCATCCTCGACGGCTTGCGCTGGCTGGGCCTCGACTGGGACGAAGGCCCCGAGGTCGGCGGCCCCCACGGCCCCTATTTCCAGACGCAACGGGAAGGACTCTATCGCGAGGCGGTCGAACGCCTCCTGCGCGAAGGCAAGTTGTATCATTGCTTCTGCACCGCCGAGACGCTCGAAACCATGCGCCAGGACCAGGCGGAGCGCAAGGTCGCCATCAAGTACGACGGCCGCTGCCGCGCCCTCGGCCGGGCCGAGGTCGAACGCCGCATCGCCACCGGCGAGAAGTTCGTTCTGCGACTGCGCTGCCCCGAGGGCGAATCGGTCGAGTGGGAAGACCTCACCAAGGGCCGCCTGTCGTTCACGTCCGACCTGCTCGACGACCTCGTCGTGGTCAAGTCGGACGGCATGCCGACCTACAATTTCGCCGTGGTGGTCGACGACGTCGGGATGAAGATCACCCACGTCATCCGCGGGGAAGACCACATCTCCAACACCCCCAAGCAGATCCTGCTCTACCGGGCCATGGAAGCCCCCCTGCCCCGGTTCGCCCACATCCCGATGATCCTGGGCAAGGACCGGGCCCGGCTCAGCAAGCGGCACGGCGCCACTTCGGTCATCGAGTACGAGAAGATGGGGTTCGACCCCGAGGCCTTCCGCAACTACCTCGCCCTGCTGGGCTGGGCCCCGGAAGACCACACCCAGGAACTCCTCAGCCGCGAAGAGCTGTTCGCCCGGTTCACCCTCGACCGGGTCAGCTCGCACGGCGCCATTTTCGACCTCGACAAGCTGACCTGGATGAACGCCGAATACATCAAGCGGTTCAGCCCCGCAACCCTGCTGGCCCGGCTGCGGCCCTGGCTCGCCCAGATTCCCGGCTTCCCCGGTGGTTTCGACGATGCCGCCCTGGCCAAGATGGCCGGCCTCTACCGCGAGCGGGTGAAGACCTACAACGAGATCCTGACGATGGCCGACTGGTTCTTCATCGAACCGGCGACATTCGACGCCAAGGGGCTCGAGAAGGCGGCCAAGATCGGCGGCGCCCGCGCCCTGCTCGCCAAGCTGATCGACCGTCTGCAAACGGCAGGCGAGTTCACGGAAGGCCCCCTCGAAGGGCTGGTGAGATCCTTCGCCGAAGCGGAAGGCCGCAAGTTCGGCGACGTGGTCCACCTCTGCCGCCTCGGCCTGTCCGGTCGCACCGCCACACCCGGCCTGTTCGAGGTGATGGCGGTGCTCGGCCGCGAACGCACCCTGGCGCGCCTGGGGCGGTTCCTGACCTCCTGCCCCGCCTGATCGGCGGCGCCTCACCCCGCAGCGTGCCAGCCCGCGCGGCCCCTCCGACCAGGTCAGGAACCGCATGACCCCCCCCACGGAATCACCCCCCACCGGGACGACGCCAGGAAGCGGGAAAGCCCTGACCATCGGCGCCTTCCTGATCGCGGGGGGGCTCTTCCTCTGGGCGTTCGGCCTGCTGCCACCGCCCGCCGCCGGCCCCGCCGTGGAAACCCGGATCATGATGGACACCCTGGTCACGCTCAAAGTGTGGCCGGGCAGCCGGCTTCCCAATCCTCTCGGTGCCGCGTTCCAGGCCATGGAGCAGGTCGACCGCCTGGCCTCCTTCCATCGCCCCGATTCGGAACTGTCGCTCCTGAACCTGCGGGGGCGTCACCAGCCAGGGCCCTGGTTCGCCGAACTCCTGCGCCAGGCGGACGAGGCGGTCCGCCGCACCGGCGGGTATTTCGATCCGACCTTCTCCGTGCTGCAACGGGCCTACGGATTCTACGACCAACGCGGGCGGATTCCTTCCGCCGCCGAGCTGCAGGATTGCCTATCGCGCGTGGGGTGGGCGCGACTCGTCAGCCTCGCCCCCGACCCGGCCAGGGCCGGCGGTCTGCTCGTCTCCCTCGCCTCCGGCACCCAGATCGACCTGGGGGGCATCGCCGGGGGCTTCGCGATCGAGCGGGCGGCGGACGTCCTGCGCGAGGCGGGATGTCCCGCCTTCTTCATCGACGACGGCGGCGACCTCTGGATGGAAGGCACCAAGCCCGACGGCCAACCCTGGCGGGTGGCGGTGCGCGACCCGCGCGACGGCGGCACCCTGGCCTACATCGAGAGCGTCCAGCCGGTGGCGATCTCCACCTCGGGCGATTACGAGCGGTTCCTGATGGTCGGCACCCGCCGGATCAACCACATCTTCGACCCGCGCACCGGCGAACCCGCCGACCATTTCCGCTCGGTGACCGTCGTTGCCAGTTCCCCGCTGCTGGCCGACATCTGGAGCACCGCCCTGTTCGCCATGTCGCCCGCCGAAGCCCGGGCGGTGGCCGACCGCGAGAACCTGCCCACCCTTTTCCTGCCGGCGACCGGCCCGGTCTGGATGAGCGCGGCCGGCCCCGCCTGGTTCGACCGGGTCCGCCCCTGAGATGCGAGACCTGGAGCGCCGGTTCTTCACGCCGATCGATGGCCTGGTCATGGCCGCCCTGCTGATCGGCACGGCGGTGCTCTGGTGGCGGGGCGCGACGCCGGCCGGCCACGGCGGGGGGGGCTACCGCGTCTTCGTGGCGGGGCATCCGGAGCGCCAGCGGTTCTTCCCCGCCCCCTCCCCCACCCCGATCACCATCGAGGGGGTGCTCGGCCCCTCGGTCATCGAGTGGGACGCGGCGGGCCGCGTGCGGATCGCCTCCTCGCCCTGCCCCACGCGGTTGTGCATCCTGACCGGCTGGGTGGATGCCCCGTTGGGCACGTGCTGCGCGCCCAACGGGGTTGGTGTAGAATGTCTGGCATCCGATCGCTCGCTCGATGGAGTGACCCGATGACCCTGGCCCTCGCCCCCGACCACGTGGTTGCCACCCCCGCCGGGGTTGGTGCCGAGATCGATGCCGAGACGGGCGCCGAGACCGGTGCCGAGACGGGCGCCCGGGTCGGCCACGGTTCCCCGCTCCGACCCTCGGCCCTGATTGGGCGAAGCGACGAGGGGAACGATCGCCCTGGCGAGGGCGACCGCCCATATGGCACACGCCTTGGCTCGGTCTTTGGTGCAGTACCTCACAGAACGCGGGGAGTTGGCTTGTGCACCGCCGAGCCCCACCGCGCAGTTGATCGCTACCTACCGAACGTATCTCGATTGCGTGCGCGGCCTGGCTCC
>CALLCO010000221.1 GCA_937998695.1 Candidatus Ozemibacteraceae bacterium | reverse complement strand
TTCATCCGGGGCATCGGGTCCGGTGTTGGCGGGGAGGATCAACCCAGGCGGTATGAGCCGGGGCGGAGCGCCGCTTCGTCCCGCCCTCCGCACCCCAACCCACCAGATCCCATTCCGCCGGCTCGCATCGGCCGATGGCGGCCCCGTTGCCTCAGGCTCAGCTCGAATCGGCGTTCCACCTCGCAGAATGCCTGGGCGGCCCCCGCCATCCATGGCGATCTGCGAGGCGCGAGCCGCCCGCGGCCCCGCCTGGGGGGCCCCGGCCATCCTGGCCTCGCGGGACGTCGATGCGGCGGGGCGGCCATCCGCCTCGCCTTCGGACCGATTCGGCCGGCTTCATGATGATCTTCCCGCACATCCGGCCTAAGGCTCCGGGATACCTTTCCCCGTCTCTTAACCTTTCAAGCACCGAGAATCAAATGCCCTGTTGGGGGGCACGGATTCGTTGACTTGACAGGGGGTCGCGGGTATAATTCGTTGTTTTCCGTCCCTTACCCTCACCATTTGGAGGTCCGTCCATGAGCGTGTCCAGGCTCCTGTTCAGGAAGGGGCTGGGGCTGCTGGCGGCGTTTCTGTGGGTGTACGGCCTGATGGCCGTTCTTGCCCAGGAACCCCCGGCGGGGTCACCCCCCGATGCCCCTCCCAGCGCTGTCGCTCCCCAGGCGCCCGAATCGGGTGCCCTGCCGGCTCCCGTGCCGGCCGCCCCCGCTCCGGAGCCCCCGCCTGCCGCGGGTGCTCCCGTCGAGCCGGCGGTTCCTCCGGTGCCGGTCCAGCCAGCCTCGCCTGACACGCCTCCCGCCGCGGCCGCACCGGCTGCCCCGGCTGAACCGGCGGCCGCTGCCGTGACCCCGGCTGCCCAGGCGGAAGCTCCGGTCGCGCCCGTGGCCCCCGCCGGAGAACCGGCCGCGCCCCCGGTCGCCGAACCCACGGCCGGGGCGGCTGCCCCCGCCGCCGCGGCGGCGGCTCCCGCGGCTCCGGAGTGGTTCGACAAGACCCGGGCCCCGATCGCCCTGATCATCGCCATCATCGGTGGCCTGGTGACCTGGTTCACCCTGAGCGCCCAGCGCGGCAAAGAGATGTTCATCCGCCGCATCAGCGGTCTGTCGGCCCTTGACGACGCGGTCGGCCGCGCCACCGAGATGGGCCGCGGGGTGCTGTACATCCCCGGCATCTGGGACATGGACGACATCCAGACCGTGGCCGGCGTGACCATCCTGGGCCACGTGGCCAAGAAGACCGCCGAATACGACACCCCCCTGTTCGCCCCGATGACCCGTTCGTTCGTCATGTCGGTGGCCCAGGAGGTGGTCAAACAGTCGTATCTCGAGAAGGGCCGGGCCGATGCCTTCCGGGCCGACCGCATCAACTATCTGACCGACGACCAGTTCGGCTACGTAGCCGGCGTCGGCGGTATCATGATGCGCGAGAAACCGGCGGCCTGTTTCTACCTCGGCTGCTTCTTCGCCGAGTCGCTGATCCTGGCCGAGACGGGCAGTTCGGTGGGGGCGATCCAGATCGCCGGCACCGCCGAGCCGTCGCAGATCCCGTTCTTCGTGGCGGCCTGCGACTACACCCTGATCGGCGAGGAGCTGTTCGCGGCCTCGGCCTACCTGTCGAAGAACCCCAAGGAAGTGGGCTCGCTGAAGGGTTCCGACATGTCGAAGCTGATCATCATCCTGGCCATCCTGATCGGCACCTTCCTGGTGACCGTCAGCCAGTCGCAGTGGGGTGAACACTCCTATTGGCTGAAGCGGGCGACCGAGAAGTACATGTCGTTCCTGAGCATCGAGTGAGGGCATAACCCATGCTATTCTTCAAACGCACGCTGCCCCTGATCATCACCTTCTGTTCCGGGGTCGTCATGATCCTGGCGTTCTTCAGCGGTCCCGGGCTGCCGACCCTGAAAATGCTCGACAAGGAAGCCCCGGAATGGATCCGCATCACCATGACCTTCGCCATGGTCCTCGGCGGGGTCAGCCTCCTGCAGATCAACCTGGTCAAGATCTCCCGCCGGGTCGACGGCTGGGGGTTCAATGCCGTTTTGGTGGCCGGCTTCCTGACGATGGCGATCCTGGGGTTCTTCTCCGGGTTCGAAGGCTCGGACGATCGTCTGACACCCGGCAACCAATTGTGGACCTACGAGGAAGCCGCGCAGAAATGGCACTACGTCACCGTCCTGAAGGTCAACCGCGAAAAGGCCAGCATCGAGGATGAACACACCAAGCAGACGCGCGAGGTGGAGTACATCTCCTCGGTCACCATCAAGGATGACGACGGCAAAGAGAAGGATGTCCAGACCAGCAAGCTGCGGGGTTCCCTGAACGCCTGGCTGCTGGCCTTCCAGCAGTTGCTGTTCAACGGGGTGTTCAAGGCCGCCCAGGCGACGATGTTCTCCCTGCTGGCGTTCTTCGTGGCGTCGGCCTCGTTCCGGGCCTTCCGCGTCAAATCGAAGGAAGCGGCCCTGCTGATGGGCGCGGCCTTCATCGTCATGCTGGGCAACGTGCCGGTGGGCAACATGCTGACCGCCCTGCTCGACAAGATCTGGCTCGGGTTCATCGATTTCCCCGCCCTCAAGGAGTGGATCATGATGTATCCGAGTTCCGCGGCGCAGAGCGCCATCCTGATCGGCGCGGCCCTGGGGTACATCGCCGCCTCGCTGAAGATCATCCTCGGCGTCGAGCGGACCTACCTCGGCGGCGGCGAAGGCTGAGGAGGTTGACGTCATGGATTTCCTGTTGCAACTGAAGGATCTCGACCGGCGGATCATCTTCGTGTTCATCGCCCTGGCGGTGGCCGGTCCCATGCTGCTCAAACTCAGCTTCCCGGTGGTGCCGGGCCGGCCGGTGAAAGGGCTGTTCGACCAGCTCGACAAGCTGCCGGCGGGCACCCGTACCCTGCTCTCGTTCGACTACGATCCGGCCTCGGCTCCCGAACTGCAGCCAGCCGCGGTGGCGGTGCTCGTTCACATGTTTCGGTGCCAGTTGAAACCCGTCTGCATGGCCAACTGGCCGGTCGGTGGCGACATGGCCGAAAACGCCTTGGAACAAGCCCTGAAGATTTTCCAAGAAACCCCGGACGAGTTCTACCAGACCATGGGCAAGCCGGTTCCCCCCACAAAAGAGCTGAAGAAGGGGGTCGACTACGTGAACATGGGGTACAAGCCGGGCGGCATGGCCCACATCAAAGGGTTGATCCACGACTACTTGAAACCGTATCCCATCGACAAGGACGGCAACCCCACCGGCGACATGCCGATCTTCGATCTCGGCAACGGGAAGAAGTTCACCCTGGCCGACGCCGGCATCATCATGAGTTTCACCGCTGGCACGGGCGGCATCGAGGTCTACATCGGCCTGGGGGGCGAGCACAAGCGGCCGATGGCGGCCTCGTGCACCTCGGTCAACATCCCGAAGTTCTACACCTACCTGCAGACCAAGCAACTGGTCGGCATGGTGGGCGGTCTGCCGGGGGCGGCCGAGTGCGAGTCGATCATCCAGTACAAGGGGCCAGCCCAGCGAGGGATGGCGCCGCAGTCGATCGCCCACCTCGTGATCATGCTGTTCATCGTTGTGGGCAACATCGCCTACCTGTATGAGCTGTCGAAGACCAAGAAAGCCTAGGAGAGACCGATCATGACCACGATCACCGTCTGGCTCGGGGCGTTCATCACCCTGTGCTGTTTCAGCTTCTTGTACAAAGACAACCCCTTCTACCGGTTTGCCGAACACCTGTTCGTCGGGGTCTCGGCGGGCTATCTGTTCACCACCATCGGGTTCCACCAGGCGCTCAAGCCGAACCTGCTGAGCAAGGTCATGCCGGCGACGTTCGCGGTGGGGAAGGACGCCTTCAACGCCCCCGAACTCCACCTATTGATCCCTGCTTTCATGGGCATTCTGATCTTCTTCCGATTGAGCCCGAACCTGGCCTGGATCAGCCGCTACTCCTTCGCCTTCGTTATGGGCGTCTCGACCGGCCTGGCCATCGTCTACACCACCCAGACCAGCCTGCTGCCTCAAATCAAGAAGGCGATCGTGCCGTTGTTCGTGCACGGCGACCTGTTGGCTTCGCTGTCGAACTGGGTGCTGGTGATCGGCTCGATCAGCTGTCTGTTCTTCTTCTTTTTCAGCACCGAGCATCGCGGCCCGCTCTACGGCACGGTATCGCGGATCGGCATCTGGTATCTGATGATCAGTTTCGGGGCGGCCTTCGGCTCGACGGTCATGGGCCGTATCTCCCTCCTGATCGGACGCTTCCAGTTCCTGCTGGGAGAATGGTTGCGCCTGCTGTGACGGAGAAAGCGCCACCGTGGGCATGTGGGATATCCCCAAGAACCCCGCCAACGAGGGGCGGTTCTCCGACGAGGAGTTGACCGCCTTCGTGGCGACGGTGGCCCGGGCCGTTGTCCGGCGCGGGATGTCGGTGCCGGCGGTGATGGCCCTCGAACTGAGCAAGCCGGTGGCCTTTCTCGGCTACAGCTCGATGGTGGCGTTCAGCCCCCTACTCGACCTGGTGTTCGACCCCCTGAAAGTGGACAAGATGACCTGCATTCTGGCCGACCGGGACCGCATCGAGCAGCTCCTGGTCGCCATCGAGACCCTGGAGAAGGACGGCCCCGCGGCCCTCGGGCCCGAGGGGGGCGACCTTCCCGACTTCAAGGCACCCGACAAGGAAGGTGAATCGCGTGGACATTGACAAGATCGAGAGCATTCTCGCGACCGACTGCGGCAGCACGACCACGAAAGCGATTTTGATCGAGAAGCGGGACGGCGAGTTCCGCCTGATCGTGCGCGGCGAGGCGCCGACGACGGTCGAGGCGCCGGTGGAAGACGTCACCAAGGGCGTGCTCAACGCCGTGGCCGAGGTGCAGGAGCTGGCCGGGCGCCAGATCCTGAACGACGCCCAGACCGACCTCATCAAACCGCGGGACAAAGCGGGGAGGGGCGTCGACCTCTACGTTTCGACCAGCTCGGCCGGCGGCGGCCTGCAGATGATGGTGACGGGTGTGGTCAAGACGATGTCGGGCGAGTCGGCGACCCGCGCCGCGTTGGGGGCGGGGGCCATCGTCATGGACGTCATGGCCACCAACGACGGCCGCCTTCCCCACCAGAAGATCCAGCGGATTCGGCATCTGCGGCCCGACATGATCCTGCTGTCGGGCGGGGTCGACGGCGGCACCACCTCGCATGTCACCGAGCTGGCCGAGATCATCGCGGCGGCCAGCCCGAAAGCGCGTCTGGGCATCGGGTACGAACTGCCGGTCTTGTACGCCGGCAACAAAGACGCCGCGGCCTTAGTGAAGGAGCGTTTGCAGGGCAAGGTGGCCCTCGATTTCACCGAGAACCTGCGCCCGACCCTCGAAAAGGAAAACCTGATGCCGGCGCGGCACAAGATCCAGCAGCTGTTCCTCGAGCACGTCATGAGTCATGCACCGGGCTATCCGAACCTGATGAAGATGACCGACGTCGACATCATGCCCACTCCGGGCACGGTCGGCGACATCATGCAGCTGATCTCGCGCCGCAAGGGGCTAACCGTGGTCGGCGTCGACATCGGCGGGGCCACCACCGACGTCTTCTCGGTCTTCCAGGGCATCTACAACAAGTCGGTCTCGGCCAACTACGGGATGAGCTACTCGATCAGCAACGTGTTCGCCGAGGCGGGCCTGGAGAACATCATGCGCTGGGTGCCGTTCGCCATGGACGAGCGCGACCTGCGCAACCGCGTCAAGAACAAGATGATCCGGCCGACCACCATTCCTTCGCTGCTCGAGGAGCTGATGGTCGAGCAGGCCTGCGCCCGCGAGGCGCTGCGGCTGTCGTTCGACCAGCACCGGGCCCTGGCCGTCGGGCTGAAGGGCATCCAGCAGGAGCGCACGATCGGCGACGTGTTCGACCAGACGATGACTGGGCAGACCCTGGTCAACCTGAAGGACCTGAACATGCTGATCGGCTCGGGCGGGGTGTTGTCGCACGCGCCGCGGCGGCAGCAGTCGGCGATGATGATGATCGACGCCTTCCTGCCGGAGGGCATCACGCAGTTGACGGTCGACTCGATCTTCATGATGCCGCAGCTGGGCGTGCTGGCCAAGGTGCATGAACAGGCGGCCCTGTCGGTCTTCGACAAGGACTGCCTGATCTACCTCGGCACCTGCATCTCGCCGACCGGGGTATTGAAAGATGGGGCGGTGGCCCTGGAGGCGACCATCACCATGCCCGACGGCTCTACCGTCAAAAAGACCTGCAAGTTCGGCGACCTCGAGGTGGTGCCGCTGCCGGTCGGGCAGACCGCCCGGGCGCGCCTCAAGCCGACCTACGGCCTGGACATGGGCAATGGTGACGGCGTGGCCATCGAGGCCGAGGTGCACGGGGGTGTGGTCGGGTTGATCTTCGACACCCGGGGCCGGCCCCTGAACCTGCCCACCGATGACGGCGAGCGGATCAAGAAGCTGCAGAGCTGGAACGCCGCCCTCAACCTCTACCCGAAGAACTGACGAAAAGAACTGACGAAAAGAACTGACGAAAGGACCGGCTCGATCATGGCCAGTGCATATACCCCAGGATTGAAGATTGTCGGCAAGACCCGCTTCGAAAAAGACCGCAAGCTGCCCATGAAGGGCAACGTGCACGTCAAGAAGGGCGACCGCATCACGGCCGAGATGGTGGTGGCCTCGACCCACCTGCCCGGCAACGTGACCCCGATGAACGTCGCCAACATCCTCGGGTGCGAGCCCAAGGAGATTTCCGATTTCATGGTCAAGAAACAGGGAGACCAGCTGAAGAAGGGGGAGGTCATCGCCGAGACCCCCGGGTTGTGGGGTTTCTTCAAGACCCAGGTCCAGGCCGCCATCACCGGCACTCTCGAAAACGTCTCGACAGTGACGGGTCAGGTCATCCTACGGGAGCCGCCCATTCCAGTCGAGGTGCATGGCTACGTCGACGGTGAAGTCGCCGAGGTCTACCCCGACGAGGGCATCCGGGTGGCCACCTTCGGCACCTTCATCCAGGGCATCTTTGGCATCGGCGGCGAGGTCGTGGCCCCCCTGAAGATGGTGGCCAAGGGCCCTTCAGACGTGCTCGACGCGGCCAACATCCTGCCCGAGCACAAAGGGAAGATCGTCGTCGGCGGCTCCCTGGTCACCGCGCCGGCGTTGGCCAAAGCGATCGAGGTCGGTGTCAAGGGCGTCATCGTCGGCGGCTACGACGCGTTCGATCTCAAGGAGTTCCTCGGCTACGATCTTGGGGTGGCCATCACCGGCACCGAGGACAAGGGCATCACCCTGGTGGTGACCGAGGGCTTCGGCAAAATCAACATGGCCAAGAAGACGTTCGACCTGCTGGCCTCGCACGAAGGGAAGAAGACCTCGATCAATGGCGCGACACAGATCCGGGCGGGTGTGATCCGGCCCGAGGTGGTCATTCCCCTCGAGGGGGTGAAAGAGGCCGACCTCGGCGGTGGGGTGAACATGGGCATGAAACCCGGAACCCTGGTGCGCATCATCCGGCAGCCGAAGTTCGGCGCGGTGGCCAAGGTGGCCAGCCTGCCCGAAAAGCCGGCCCATATTCCCACCGAGGCCAAGGTTCGCACCGTCGAGATCGAACTGCTCGATTCGGGTGAGCGGATGATCCTGCCCCGGGCGAACGTGGAGATCATCGAAGAATGACTCCGCACGACAAGCCCCGTATCGGTGCCGATCCGGACATCGACCCCGAGGCGCTGAAAAAGGAGATCAAGCAGGAACTCCTGAAACGGGAGATCCTGATGGGCATCGAAGACGACGAGATCGATCTGTTCGAGCTCGGCAAGGTGTTGCTGCGGCACTGGCGGCTGGTCTTCGTGATGCCGTTCCTGGTGGCGGTGGTGGTCGCGCTCTACAGCCTGACCATGCCCAATTTCTTCAAGGCGCAGACGACCATTTTCGTGCATGCCAAGGGCGGTGGGGCGATGAGCAGTCTGTTTTCGAGCATAGCCCTGGGGGGCTTGCTGGGCGGGGTTGGCCTGGGCGGCGGGTCCGCCGAATACCTCGTGGCCTCCCTGAAGAGCAGAACCATCACCGACCAGATCATCCGGCGATTCAACCTGGCCACTAGTACACTGGTTCTCGGGGATCCATTGCCTACCGATTTGCGGTACGATGACGTTCTCAAGGCCGTCGAAGACATGGTGACCATCACCAAAGACAAAGACGGTCTGATCACCGTGGCGGTCGAAACGAAGTCGGCCACGTTTTCGGCCGAGATCGCCGAATCCTACCTCGATTTCCTGAAGGCTTTCGCGAAGGGGCCGGCCCGCGAGAAGCGGGTGTTCGTCGAAGCCCAGCTCGAGAAGGTCAAAATCGAACTGGAGGCTGCCGAACAGGCATTCAAGGCTTTTCAGGACAAGAATCAGCTGGTGGCCCTGGACGAGCAGGCGAAGGCCCTGATCGGCAACCTGGTCAAGCTCGAGGCGGCCAAGGTCGAGAGCCAGATCGCCCTGAAGATGCAGGACAGCCTGCTGAAAGCCTCGGGCAACGTGCCCGAGCTGGTCAAACTGGAGGCCCAGAAGGTCAGCGAGCAAGCCCGCCAGGCCGGCCTGGAAAAAGCGATCGCCTCGGTGACCCGCCAGCTCGAGGGGGTGCCGCAGTTGACCCTTGAATACACGCGTTTGATGCGCGATTTGAAGGTGAAGGAAAAAGTGTTCGGCACCCTTACCGAGCAGTTCGAAATAGCCAAGATCGCCGATGCGGAAGAGGGCAGCCAGTTCGAGATCATCGACCGTGCCCGTCCGCCCGAGCGCAAATCGAAGCCCAGACGGTCTCTGATCGTGATCCTGTCGGGCATCACCGCTGGCATGCTGGGGGTGTTCCTCGCTTTCTTCCTTGAGTTCCTCGAAAAGCGCCGCCGGGAGGAAGCGGCCCGCGCCGCGTCGGGAAAGGCGGAACCGGAGGGAGCCTGATCCGGTCGCCGGCTCCGTCATGACCGCAAGACCGCGACTGGGAATGCCGAAAGGCGAGGGGAGGCGGGGCGGTCCCCGGGGCGGGCCCACGCCCGTGGAGATCCGTCTGCACGAGTGGTTCGCCGGGTGGATGACCCGGGTGACCGGGTGTCCCTGTCGGGGAACTCCCCTCGCGGTGGTGCGTGGTCTGGGGGGACCGGTCGAGCGGTATCCCTGGCTGGCGGAGGTTCCCGATACCGTCTACCCGGCCAAACCGGCCGGGGAA
>CALLCO010000220.1 GCA_937998695.1 Candidatus Ozemibacteraceae bacterium | reverse complement strand
CCTGGGTGTTCGGAGCGGCCCGGGGTGATGGGAGCGCGGGGGCGTGTTCAGGGGGGACGGGCGGAAGGGGCGGGGTGGCCGCGCTGACCGGCGGGGAATACGCCGGGGGCGGGGGTTCCCGGTAGAATTCGACGGCGTGGTCGACCAGGCGGCCGGCCCTGTAGGAGAAGCGTGCCGAGAAGAAGCCGGGGCGGTCGAGCCAAGGCAGGAAGATGCGGTCGCCGTCCCACAACGGAATATTGAACAATTCGGCGTCGGGAATCCATTTGAGGACGCCTTCGGGGGAAACCTTGATCTCGCCCTCGAATTCGGGGACGACGAAGACGAACACATACCAGTCTTCGAGCCGGGCGAACTCGGGGAAGGTGATGAACCCCTTCAGGTCGAGGCGGCGGGCCTTGAGGCCCGACTCTTCGAAGATTTCGCGGCGGGCGCAGGCTTCCGGGGTTTCGCCGGGTTCGAACTTGCCGCCCAGACCGTTCCACTTGCCCTCGTGGATGTCGTTCTGTTTCTTGATCCGGTGCAGCATCAGGGTCTTGCCGTTCTGCCGCAGGTAGCACAACGTGGCCAGTTTCATGGCGGTCCTCCAACGGGCGCGGATCAGGTTCCTTCAGGATCGGGGGCCCCGCTTCCGGCGCCTCTACCGAGCGGCCCGGCTCCCGCGCCGGGGCCGGCATGGCCGCGCAGGTGGGCGTTCTCGCGTTCGAGCCGCTCGAGGCGCCCGGCCTGCTCGGTCACCACCTCGTTCAGTTCCTCGACGAAGCGGGCCAGGTGGGCGAGGCGGGTCTCGAGTTCGAACAGGCGGCGCTCGAGGGCCTGTTCGTCGTTCTCGGGTTCGAGGGCGGTCGCGGGGGGGTGGCTTTTCCGGTGGTCG
Source organism: Candidatus Ozemibacteraceae bacterium (assembly GCA_937998695.1). Lineage (GTDB taxonomy): Bacteria > Muiribacteriota > Ozemobacteria > Ozemobacterales > Ozemobacteraceae > Ozemobacter. Next base: position 6,742 of record CALLCO010000220.1, on the reverse strand, counting down.
GGTGTCATTCGGTTCACTCCATCATTCGGCTGGCCACGGCGATCCCCAGGAATACCAGGAAGAGGAACAGCAAGGCCTCGGCGAGGTCATGTCTCACAGCCTCCCCGTCATGATACCCCATCCGGGCGGCCCAGTGGTGCAGTTTTTTGCGGTCTTCGTCGCCGAGCGCGTCGTAGCCGGATTCCGCCTCCCAGTGGTGGAGAAGCTCGTGGGCGATGGTGCGGGCGATCTCGCGGCGGATGACGCGGGGGGCTGCCCCCCGGAACACCTTGCGGAAGGAACCGAAGTAGAGGGTCACCGTCGGCCCCTGCAGATGGGAATGGCGGTGGTAGTGGCCCAGCACGTAGAGGCCAGGCAGACCCTTCCGGTGCCGGCAGGCCCGGGGTTCGACGAAGAAGGCCACGACGCCGCGCCGAAAGCGGGGCGGAATGCGCCGGACCTCCCGGGCGGCCAGCCGCTCGAACCGGTCGAGGGAGATCACGGAGGGGGTGGGCTCACCCCGCGGTGGCCATGGCGGGCACGAGAAGGGAAGGCGGCGGCACGATGGGGATCTGGAAAGGATAGATCATTCCTGGCGGCTGGGGCGATGACGGCCGCATGGTCGGTGACCAAGATGAATGGCATGCGCAACGTTCTCTCTCACCACCCTAGCACAGCCTCTCGGGGGCGGCAAATCTCCGGCCAAGGACCAGCAATTCTCGGCCAACGCCCAATGTTTGAAATCGCTTGCGGGGAGCGGGCGGCCAAGTTGCTCCATCATCCAGCCGTCGTTTTCTCACCGTGGTTCCCTCACTCCTCCTCGCGCCGCCCGGGATCCCTGCCGAGCCGCTTCCTGGCCCCGCCGCTGGGTCGCCCGACCCCCAGTCCGGCCACCGGGTTTGTGTGGTCGGTCGTTTGGATCATGGGAGCACCCTTCGGCCATGGATGACTCCGCAAATCAGCCGCCCGAGTCGATCTTCATGGTTTTTTCGGCTCACCGAGAATTGCGCCTGAACGGCCCTCTCTTGTCTTTTCGCTCGGGATTTGGTAGCATGCTGTCCGTTCAAGCTGCGAGGATGGCGAAACTGGCAGACGCGCAAGACTTAGGATCTTGTGGTACCCACCGTGCGGGTTCAAGTCCCGCTCCTCGCACCGGACACAGTTTTTGCGGGAGTAGCTCAGTTGGTAGAGCTCCTGCCTTCCAAGCAGGAGGTCGCGGGTCCGAGTCCCGTCTCCCGCTTTCTTCCTTTTTTCCCGATCCCCCATTCCCCATCGCTGAATTCACTGCAAGGAGCCCCGGAAGCGTATGAAGACCCAGGTCACCGAACTGGAACCCAACAAAGTCGCCCTCGTCGTGGAGGTGGGGAAGGACAAGGTTGCCGAAGCCTATAGCAGTTTTTTCCAGCGCGCCGCCCGCTCGGTGAAGATTCCCGGCTTCCGGCAGGGGAAGGCCCCGCGGCCGATCATCGCCAACTTCCTCGGTCCTGACGCCGTCCGCGGCCAGATCGAGGAAGAGCTCCTGGAGGAAATGGTACCGTTGGCCGTGACCGAGGCCAAGCTTGAGCCGGTCGGCCCCTACACGGTCGAGGAGTCGAACCTCAAGGAAGGCGAGCCGTTCACGTTCAAGGCGGTCTTCGAGGTGAAGCCGCGGTTGGGTGACCTGGTGTACACCGGACACCACATCCACGTGCCGCAGGCCATCGTCGATGACGAGAGCCTTCAGAAGGTGTTGCAGCAGTTGCGCGAGCAGTTCAGCAAGACCGCGCCGATCGAGAGTGGCGAGCTGCAGGTGGGCGACTATTTCCTGGCCAACATCCAGGCGACCATCGACGGACAACCTGAACCCGAGTTGACCGAAGAGAAGGGGTACCACAAGATGGTCGACGAGAACCGCATGCTCGCCCCGATGAAGGGCCTGAAGATCGGCGAGTCGCGGTCCTACCAGTACACCTTCGATCACGACACCGAGAAGGATTCGAAGTTCTTCGGCAAGACGGTGCAGTTCCAGGTCACGCTGGAGCGCATCTCCCGGCCGATGGTGCCCGAGTTGACCGACGAGTTCGCCAAGGAGGTCGGTGACTATCCGACCCTCGACGCCCTCAAGACCAAGATCCGAAGCGATCTTGAAACCCGCTCGCGCACCGATGCCGAGGAACGGGCGTTCGACGAGATCCTGAACAAGATGGCCGAGAAACTCGAGGTCAAGATTCCCGAGGCCATGATCAAGCGCACCATCGACTACTTCGTGCAGCGCATCGACCACCGCTGGCGCCTATTCGGCACGAGCATCGAGGAATACCTCAAGAAATCGAACAAGGACATGCGGGAGTTCCGCGAGAGCTTCCGCGAGAAGGCGATTCAGCAGGCCAAGGTCATGCTGATCATCGATACCATCGCCGAGCGGGAAAAGGTCGAGGTCAGCGATGCCGACTTCCGGGCGGAGATCGAACAGCGCGCGAAGGAGTACAACATGCCGGTCGAGAAACTCCTGAGCTCGGTGAAGGGTTCCGATGTGGAGAATGACATCCGTCACACCATCCGGACGCGCAAAATCAAGGAGTTTTTGCTAAAGAACAACGAAGTTCATTACGATATGGTGAAGGAAGCCGAATTGAACAAGGGGGAAGCTTCAGGTGACGCTGGTTCCGATCGTCATTGAGCAAAGCAGCCGCGGGGAACGGGCGTATGACATCTACTCCCGCCTCTTAAAAGATCGCATCATCTTCATCGGCGGGGCGATCGAGGACCATCTGGCCGATCTGATCATCGCCCAGCTCCTCTTCCTCGAGTCCGAAGACCCCGAGAAAGACATCTCGATCTACATCAACAGCCCCGGCGGGGTCATCACCGCCGGCCTGGCCATCTACGACACCATGCAGTACATCAAGCCCGACGTCAGCACCATCTGCATCGGGCAATGCGCCAGCATGGGCGCCGTCCTGCTCGCCGCCGGCACGCCCGGCAAGCGCTACGCCCTGCCCAACGCCCGCATCATGATCCACCAGCCGTGGGGCGGAGCCCAGGGGCAGGCCAGCGACATCGAGATCCAGGCGGCCGAGATCCTGCGCAACAAAGAGAAGCTCAACGACATCCTGGCCCACCACACCGGGCAGCCCCTCAAGCGCATCAAGAAAGACACCGACCGCGATTTCTTCATGTCGGCCCAGGAAGCGAAGGACTACGGCCTCATCGACGAGGTGGTCCGGCGCAACGTGCCGGCCGCCGTCGCCGCCGCCAAACCCACCGAGGAGTGACCATGCTGGCCAAAGCCCCCCAATACCGTTGCTCCTTCTGCGGCAAGAGCCAGGACCAGGTCCGCAAGCTCATCGCCGGTCCGGAAGTGTACATCTGCGACGAATGTATCGGGCTGTGCAACGAGATCATGCTCGAAGAGGTCGACAGCGACACGGCCTCCGAGATGAAGAACGTCCTCAAACCCAAGGAGATCGTCGATTTCCTGCACCAGTACATCGTCGGACAGGAACGCGCCAAGAAGATCGTCTCGGTCGCCGTCTACAACCACTACAAGCGCATTGCCCTGTCCGGGGCCAAGAAAGACGATATCGAGGTCCAGAAGTCGAACGTGCTGCTGCTGGGCCCGACCGGGTCGGGCAAGACCTACGTCGCCCAGACCATGGCCAAGCTGCTCAACGTCCCCTTCTGCATCGCCGATGCCACTACCCTCACCGAAGCCGGCTACGTCGGGGAAGATGTCGAGAGCATCCTGCTGAATCTGCTGCGCAGTGCCGACTACGATGTCTCGAAAGCCGAGAAGGGCATCGTCTACATCGACGAGATCGACAAGATCGCCCGCAAGAGCGAGAACCTCTCGATCACGCGCGACGTTTCGGGCGAGGGCGTGCAGCAGGCCCTCCTCAAGATGCTCGAGGGGAAGGTCGCCCACGTGCCGCCGCAGGGCGGGCGCAAGCACCCCCACCAGGATTTCATCCAACTCAACACGAAAGACATCCTGTTCGTGCTGGGCGGGTCGTTCGAGGGCATCGAGAAGATCATCGAGTCGCGCACCCGCCAGAAATCGATGGGCTTCGGCACCAATCCTCTGTCCAAGCGCGATCGCCGGGTCGGTGAACTGCTCGCCGAGATCATGCCCGAAGACCTGCTGCGGTTCGGCATGATTCCCGAATTCGTGGGGCGTGTGCCCATCATCGCCACCTTCGACCCGTTGGGCGTCGATGACCTCGTGCGCATCTTGACCGAGCCCAAGAACGCGCTGGTCAAGCAGTTCTCACGGTTGCTGCGCATGGAGGGGGTCGACCTCGAGATCACCCCCAAGGGTCTGCACGCCATCGCCCGCAAGGCGATCCGGCAGAAGACCGGGGCCCGCGGCCTGCGGCGCATCATCGAAGACCTGATGCTCGACCTGATGTTCGAGATCCCCTCGAACCCCGAGATCGCCAAGGTCATCATCCACGAACGCTGCGTCGAGAAGAAAGAACCCTATCAGATCGTCTACCGCGTCGCCAGCGAACAGACGGCCTGACTCTCCCGCTTTCACCCGCATTGCCGGAACGGAACCCGCCAGAAAGGCGGGTTCCGCGATTTTTTGCCGGGACGAAGGAACGACATGATAGGGAGGTGGAGCTTGCCCACGGCATGGGTCGTGAATGGGGCGGGGAGTCGAATTGGGACAACATCCATGGACAGAAGCGAGGGAAGGGCTATCAGGTTGCAGGGCAATCGCACGAAACAGGACCGTTCTGGGAGTTCGCCTGTTCGGGCGCTTGACGCCGACGGTCATACCCCGCTTCTTTATGGGGCCCGCATCAAATTTCCAGGCGTACAACAAGCGCTGCAAAGGAGCCGTCTGCCAGAGCAGAAATCCACCTGCGATTGCCCGGCGAGCAGTTCGCCCCCGGGTTGCACGGAGCGGCGGGATATGCCATTAAAGAGAACGGTCGACCGGCATGGGTCGACCCCATTGCTGACAATAGAAGGAGACGTGGTCATGACGAAATGGTGGATGGTTGTGTGGCTGGCTCTGCTTCTCTTGGTGCACGCGGTCCGGGCCGAAGAAACGCCGGTCGCCCCTGACGCTGACGCTGCCGCTTCGGCTGAGCCTGCCGCCGCTCCGGCTGCAACGCCTGACCCTGCTGCCGCCGCCGAACCCGCCGGTGCGCCGGCCGCTTCTCCGGCGCCCGTCCCGGTTCCCCCCCCGGCTCCAGCGAAGAAATCCTGGCCGGCGCCGCCGGCCATGAACATCGATTCGGCGAAGACCTACCTGGCTACGCTCCAAACCAGCCTGGGCGAGATCGAGATCGAGCTGTTCGTGAAGGACGCCCCGCGCACCGTCAACAACTTCGTCTTCCTGGCCCGGGAGGGGTTCTATGACGGCACCATCTTCCATCGCATCATCAAGGACTTCATGATCCAGGGTGGCGACCCCGAAGGGACCGGCATGGGTGGCCCCGGCTACCGGTTCGACGACGAACTGCCGGTAAAGCACTCCTATGAACCCGGGATCGTGGCCATGGCCAATGCCGGCCCCAATACCCAGGGCAGCCAGTTCTTCATCTGCAACGGGGCGGGCGCCAAGCGCCTCGACAGCCGTCCCAACTACACCCAGTTCGGCAAGGTCACCAAAGGCATGGACGTAGTGCTGGCCATCAGCAACGTCGAGGTCGGCCCCAGCCCCAGCGGCGAACCCAGCAAGCCGAAGGTGCCCCCGGTCCTGCAGAAGGTCACCATCACCGAGAAATAACCCGTTCCACAAACCTATTTTTCAGATGCCCGCGGAGAGCGGGTTTGAGAACGGCTTTGTGTCCCTTGACAAGCGGTTGCCGGCCCAGGGTGGGTGTGGGAATGGCTCAGAGGACCTGGCTTGTGCTGGTGGCTATCTGTCTCCCTGGCAGGGGCAGGACAGGGTGTCGAACCCCGACAGGTCACGGGTGCGGTTGTAGTCTCGCAGGGCGGCGCGCAGCGGTTCGTCACACCGACCGCATCCGGCGGGGCTGAGGTGGGGTTCCAGCCCCTCATCGCTGAGGCCGACCGTGGTGTCGAGGAGCGGATGCAGGCCCCGCACCGCTGCGACGACGGCCCAGAGACTGGGGGGCTGGTAGCGGCCGGCCCGGAACTCGGCTTCGAGGGCGGTGCCGGGGGCCACGAAGACGGGCTGGAGGGCGAGCCGGGCGGGCAGGCCGAGCCGCCGAGCCAGGTCGGCCACATAGCGTCCGGTGGCGAGCGCGTCGGCGACGGCCGCGTTGTCGTCAGCCAATCCGGGCGGCTTGAGCAACACGTTGACCAGCAGGCCCGCCCCGGCCTTGGCCAGCACGGCGGCCGCCCGCTCGAAGGCAGGTCGGTCGAACCCCTTGCGGATCAGGACCTCGCGGATGTGGTCGTCGGCGCTCTCGAGGCCGATTCCCACCTCGAGCACCCCGGGTGGCAGCACTGACGCTTCCCGCAGGGAGGCGGAGGTGACGAATTCGGGGCGTGACTCGATCACGACACGGCGCAGGTCGAGCTGGGCCAACCGCCGGAAGACATGGGCCCGCACGGCTGGCGGCATCTCGTCGTCGGCCAGGAACGAGCCCGAGTTGAACAGATCGACCTCGCCCAGGTCGGCGGAAGTCACTACGGGAGGGGTGCGGGAGCCGGCTGAGGCGCTGGCAGGGTCTGCGGGGCTGGAAGCGGTTCCGGGGCTGGGCTGGGTCCCGGGGGCGGAATCGTTCTCAGGGCCGGGAAGGGTCCCGTGGCGGGTCGTGGCGGTGCGAGGGGCCGCTGTGGGGGGGAAGGTGGTGGCGGTGGG
>CALLCO010000219.1 GCA_937998695.1 Candidatus Ozemibacteraceae bacterium | reverse complement strand
TGAGGAGATGATGATGCGTCGCGCCTGGAATCCTGATCGCCTGCGATCGTCGGGCACCATCGCCAGCGGCCTTCAGCCGGCCGGCTATGGCCAGAACGATGCCGCCCGCCGGGCGCTGTCCCGGCGCCCAGTGGTGCTTGGGCTGGCCCTGGCCTGCACCCTGGCGCTGGCGGACGGCAATAGCCGGCCGGCGGCGGCCACGCCGTCCCCCACCCTGGCTTCGGCCATGTCCGCGGCGGTGGCCCGGATCACCAACACACCCCCAGCCCCCGCGGCAACGCCTGCGGTTCCGGTCCGCTCCGCCATCCTCGTCGATGCCGGGCGGGTGGATGCCTCGGTGCTGGTCCCCGAGTCCGCGCCCCCCGACCTGCGCGAGGCTCTGGCCCGCATCCCCCTCGGCCAGATCCTCGACCCGCTGGGCCTGATCTCCCTGGACCGCAGCGACCTCGAAAGCCGCCTGGGCAAGCTGGCAGCCAGGCTGACCCTGCCCCACCGTGTTCAGATACGACGCCGGGGGAACCTGCTCGCCGGGCAGGATGTCCTTGAACGAATTCAGCAGATCTGCCGCGATGGCCTTCCCGAATCCGAGGCGGCGGAACTGACCGTCGACACGGCCCGCCTGCCCCGCAGTTTCGTGCTGCCCGGGCCCCTCCAATCCTTCGATCTCGAGCCCATCTCGTCGAACCGCCTGGGCCTGCGCCTGTTCACCATCACCGCCCGCTGCGATGGGGGCACCTGGCGCCAGATCGTCCAGGCCGATGTCGCCCGCCGCGTCAAAGCAGCCCGCCTCAAGCGGCTGGCTCGCCGAGGCGAGACCCTCACCGCCGATGACCTGGAGGAAGTGACCGTCACCCAGCGCACCGACTCCGCCACCCCCCTGCTCCGGTTCGAGGAGGCGGTTGGTCGCTGCCTGGGCACCTACAAATCCCCGGGGACCATGCTGCGAGCGGGAGACGTTTCGCTGGAAGCCTGCCGGACGGCAGAACCTGCCCGGCGAGGGCCGGGAGGAGCCCGCCCGGCCAGCCAGGCGACCCCGGCCCCCAAAGCGAACCGCACCGACCCCGGGTCGTGGGTGATCCGCCCCGGCGACCAGGTCGAGTTCTTCGTCCAGAGCGGCGGGCTCAGTCTCAAAGTGCCCGCCAAGGCCCTCGAGGGCGGCGCCCTCGGGGCATCCATCCGGCTCCTCAACCTGCAGAACAACCGGCAGATCACCGGCATCGTCACCGCCGAAGGGAAGGTGGAATATGGCGTCAACTGAATGGATCACCAGCGGAGGGGTGACCCCGCCATCAGGCAGTTCCGAGAGTTCTGAACGCCCGCCTGGCAAGTTGCTTCGACTGGCCGGCGTGATGGTCGCCCTGCTGCTGATCGCCACCCCAGGGGCCTGGGCCGCCGGCTCCCTCTGGCTGGGCGGCCGGGATCTGTATTCGACCCAGGGCGGCCGCGAATTCAAGCCCGGCGACATCATCACCGTGAAGATCGCCGAGCAGGCCACGGCCAAACAGCAAGCGACGACCGATACCGCCGACGATTCCCAGGTCGAGATCAAGTCGACGCCGAAGATCCCCTTTTTCAAGAAGGTGGTCGACCGGTTCGTCGGCAAGAACGAGGTCAAGAACAAGTGGCAGGGCAGCGGCACCACCACCCGCTCAGGCAGCCTGACCGGCACGGTCAGCGCCACCGTCCTCGAGGTGCTGCCCAACGGCAACCTCCTGGTCGAGGGCAGCCGCGCCATGCGGGTCAACCGTGAGACCCAGCATTTCAAGGTTCGGGGCATCGTCCGGCCCCAGGACATCGATGCCAGCAACTCGGTCGATTCCAAACTCCTGGCCGACGCCGAGATCAAGTATGACGGGAAAGGCTCCGTGGGCGCCACCCAGAAGCCCGGCCTGATGACCCAGATCACCAACTTCCTGTTCTGAGGCCCGACCCCACAGCTGGCTTTGAGGCTCGGGGAGAACCGCCCTCCACTGCTTTCTTCCACGCTTCCTTGCCCGGTTCTGAGGTTTGCTTGACGTCCGCCCCTTCTCAAGGCTGCAGTGACCCAGTGACACGTCCTGTGGGAAACCGCGCGTCCCGTCACCGGGGTCCGACCTGACCGGGCGCCGGCCACGACGCCTGGGCTTCTGAGATCCGCCCGAGGTGCGTTCCTGATGCATGGATACGTGCGCATCCCAACGGACAGCTCTTCCCGGTCCTCTTTCCCAACCATAGGAATCTTTCTCCTGCCACCAGCTCGAGGGCCCCATGGGGTGTTTCCCCGCTTCGGCCTTCCCGCAAATTTCCCTGAAGGTTTCTGTCAAAATGCGGAAGTCGCGGAAAATTGCCCCGTCCACTTGCACCCCGTGCCCTCTTCGGACGGCACCGGGCTGGTCGCCGGGACACATTGGGTCCTGCCAGCCCTCATCCAGAGCCACATGGAAAATGAGGTTTATGGAACGGAGGTTTTTGCCGATGGATTTTCCAGGGCAGAAGATGCCGATGCGGCTGACCAGAAGGACCCTCCCGTGAACGAACGCTCCCCCGTCCGTGCGCTGCCGCTGGCGTGGTTGCTGGCGGTCACCCTGACACTCGGGTTGCCCCGTGGGGCGGCCGGGCAGGCCCAGGTGCGACTGAAAGACATCGCCCGGGTGGCCGGCAGCCGCGAGTATCAGATCATCGGGTACGGGCTGGTGACCGGTCTCGACGGCACCGGCGACAAGACCCCGATGAGTCTCGAGATGGTGCGGGGCATGCTGCAGAATATGGGCATGGACCTGGACAAGACGGCAGTGCAGAGCAAGAACTGCGCGGCGGTCGTCGTCACCGCGATGATTCCACCCTATGGCAAGGCGGGCGAGAGCTTCGACGTGGTCGTCAGCTCGATCGGCGATTGCAAGAGCCTGCAGGGGGGCGTGCTGCTGCCGACGCTCCTGAAGGGGGGCGATGGCCAGATCTACGCCGTGGCCCAGGGGAACGTCTCGATCGGCGGCATCCAGGCCGGCAACGGCGCCGCCGGCGCGGCCGGGGCCGCCGCCCAGAAGCATCATTTGACCGTGGGCCGGATTCCGAACGGGGCAATCCAGGAGCGGGAAGTGGGCGATTCCTTCGGCCGCGGCGGCTCGTTCCACCTGATCCTGCAGCGCAAGGATGCCGCCCTGTCGCGCCGGGTCAAGGAGGCGATCGAGCGCAAATTCGGCGAGGGCTGGGCGCGCCTGGTCAACCCCGGCACGGTCGAGGTCAAAATCCCCCAGAGTTTTCGGGATGATCCGGTCAGCTTCGCCGCCACCATCGAAGAACTGCCTCTCTCCATCGACGAACCCAACCGCGTGGTGATCAACGAACGCACCGGCACCATCATCGTCGGCAACCGGGTGCGAATCGGCCGGATCGTCATCTCCCAGGGCGCTCTCCGACTCGAGGTCGATGGCCAGAAGGCCGCCGGCCGCGCCGGGGCGGGAACCACCGGAACCGCCGGCGCCGGCGGGGCCCGGGGGCAGGATAGCCCGAAGGGCAGCCTGATCGCGATCAAGGGCGAAACCACGGTGGACGATCTGGTCTCCGCTCTGAACGCCGTGGGAGCCACTCCCAAGGACATCATCGCCATCTTCCAGGCTATCGAAGCGGCGGGAGCACTGCACGGGGAACTCCGGTTCATGTAGGCAGGGGAACGGGGGGAAAAATTCGTGCCCCAAGGCTTGATCTTTTCTCTGCGGTATGCTATGAATGCATCCATCCCCGATCTATCCCCCCCCTCTTGGTCCCAGGAGGATCATTTCCAAATGCCAGTTTCTCTCGAGGACCGGGATCTCGCGAACCAGCATTTCGATCGTGGCCTGTCGTTCGATCTGCGGGGTAAGCTTCCGGAGGCCATCTCCGAAATGGAGAAAGCGGTCGCCCTCGACCCCGAATTTGCCGAGGCGTTCAACAAGCTCGGCGATTTCTACATGAAAAAGGGCCAGGTCAAGAAGGCGATCGAGATGTTCCAGCGATCCTGCGAGCTCAAGCCCGAGATCGAGAACTCGCACTTCGATCTGGGATGCGCCTACGCCCAGGTCGGCCGTTTTTCGGAAGCCCTCTACGAGTTGCAGAAGGCCCTGAGCATCGATCCGAAGCACTACGAGATCTACGGCAAGATCGGCTTCGTCTACCTCGAGATGTCGATGTACGGCGAGGCGATCGAGAACCTCAAGCGGGCCCTGGTGAAGGATGCGGGCGACCTGATGGCGCGATTCATGCTCGGGTCGGCCTACCTGAAGCTGGGGCAGCGCACCGAAGCTCACCAGCAATTCGAAAAGGTGATCGACCATTACTCGCACCTGATCAAGCGCAAGGACCGGTATGCGGAAGGGCACTACTTCATCGGCCGCAGCTACCACTTCATGCAACAGTATGACAAGGCGATCGAGTTCCTGACCAAGGCGGTCGAATACGACACCGAGGCCATCGATCACCACTACAGCTTCGGCATGTACTACAGCGACGCCGACGCGTTCTTCGCCCTGGCCGAGGCCCAGGTGGCGGTCGGCGACAAGCGCGCCGCCCGCACCAATCTCGACCGGGCCCTCCAGCTCGACCCGCACAACGAACGGTATCAGGCTTTGCAGAAATCTCTGTATTGAGGCACGACAACCGGCATGCGTATTCCCGGCACCCGTCCCGCCGCCCTCGACCTCAACACCCGGTCGATGGTGCACGACTATGAGCAGCTCCCGGCGGAGAAAAAAGAAGAACTGGCCAAGCTGAACGCCGCTTGCAAGGATTTCGAATCGATCTTCGTGTTCCAGCTGATGAAGGAGATGCGCAAGACCGTGAACAAGGCCAAGTTGATCCACGGCGGGTTTGCCGAGGAGGTGTTCACGGACATGCTCGACCAGGAACGGTCGCGCAGCTATTCCCTCGGCATCGGCAACATTCTGTTCAAGCAACTGTCCCAGGCCATCGTGCCGCCTCCCCGGCGGCGCTGAGGTCCGGAGCCCCGACCCCAGGCAAGTCACCCATCCTGAACTTTCGCAACGCGGGTCCAACCCCGCAGATGGAGCGCAATCGTGGAAGAATCGGTCCTGTCGTATCTCCAGCTGTGCGACGTGCCCAGCAAGAATCTGAAGACGATGGCCAAGGAACTCGGCATCGCCGGCGCCGAGAAGATGAAGAAGAGCCAGATGATCCGGGCGATCCTGCAGCACCACCTGAGCAAGCAGGGGCTCGCCCTCTCGGAAGGGACGCTGGAGATCATGCAGGAGGGCTACGGCTTCCTGCGGACCCGCAGCTACGTGCAGAACGACGACGACGTCTACGTGTCGCCCTCGCAGATCAAGCGCTACGGGCTGATGACCGGCGACAGCGTCATCGCCCAGGTGCGGCTGCCCAAGGATGAGGAGAGCTACCACGCTTTGCTGAAGGTCGAGGCGGTCAACGACCTGCCGGTGGAGGCCCTGAGCAAGCGCACCAATTTCGAGCACGGCATCCCGATCTTCCCGCGCGAACGGTTCCGGCTCGAGACGACCGAAAATGACATCTCGGTGCGGGTGTTCGACCTGATCTGCCCGATCGGCAAGGGACAGCGCGGCCTGATCGTGGCCCCGCCGAAGGCGGGCAAGACCACCCTGCTCAAGAACCTCGCCAACGCCATCATCGCCAACCATCCCGAGGTGTTGATGCTGATCCTGCTCATCGACGAGCGCCCGGAAGAAGTGACCGACATGCGTCGGTCGGTCGATGCCGAAGTGGTCGCCTCGACCTTCGACGAGCATATCAGCCACCACATCAAAGTCTCGGAGCTGCTCCTCGAGAAAGCCAAGCGGCACGTCGAGCTGGGCCGCGACGTCGTGGTACTGCTCGATTCGATCACCCGCCTGGCCCGGGCCTACAACATCTCGGTGCCCTCGGCCGGCCAGACCCTGACCGGTGGCGTCAACCCCTTCGCGTTGCACAAACCCAAGCGATTCCTGGGCGCGGCCCGCAAGATCGAGGGAGGCGGCAGCCTGACGGTCATCGCCACCGCCCTGGTCGACACCGGCTCGAAGATGGACGAAGTGATCTTCGAGGAGTTCAAGGGCACGGGCAACATGGAACTGCACCTCGACCGCAAACTCTTCAACAAACGCATCTTCCCCTGCATCGACGTCAAACTGTCGGGCACCCGCAAGGAAGAGTTGCTGATGCCCGCCGAAGACCTCAACAAAGTCATCATCCTGCGCCGGGCCTTTGAAGAGAAGAACCCGCAGGAGGTCGTGGAAATGCTGGTCAAGAGCATCTCCGCCACCAAGACCAACGCCGAGTTCCTGGCCCTCATCAACCCCCACTACAAACCCACCGGGAAGAACTCGGCCGGATGACCCCTCCCCGCTCCCCGCTGACCCCCACAATCCGGTTCCTGGTGGCCATCGTGGCGATGGTCGTCCTGCAGGGCATGGCCCCCGACCCCCGTCCCGCCGCGCACAGTCTGTCCGCCGACTTCACCCGGCCCGTGCGCCTGGAGGCCCGACACCGGGCGGCCACCGCGGCCGTGGTGGCCGGCCTGGCCCGCCAGACGGCGACCCTGGTACGGTCTCCCCTGGCCCTGGTCGTGCGGCGACCCGCCGAGCCGGTGCGCTCCTTCCGGATCGTGGCGGTCCACTCCTCCCGTCCGGGGGAACGGCTCCGCCCCGCGCCCGCCCTGGCGCGGTTACCCGCCACCACCCTCCTCTGGCCTGTCCAGGGGCGGATTTCGTCAGGCTACGGCATGCGCCACCACCCGATCACCCGGCGACGCTCCTTCCATCCGGCCATCGACATCTTGGCCCGGCCCGGCACCCCGGTCATCGCCCCGACCGATGGGGTGGTGACCTGCGTGGGCCGGGCAGGAGGCATGGGCCGCATGGTGAAGATCCGCACGACCTCGGGCCTCACCCTGTATTTCGGCCACCTGTCCGCTTACCGGTGCGCGGTCGGCCAGCGGATTCGGCGCGGGCAGCTCCTCGGCCTGGTCGGGTCCACCGGGCGGTCGACCGGGCCCCACCTCCACTTCTCGGTGATGCGGGCGGGACGCTCGGTCAACCCGCTGACCCTGTTGCCGGCCCCCGGGCGCTGACCGCCCGACCGGCGGGCTCCCTGACACGGAGGCGCTGCTGATGCGAGACCGCCTGCCCTCCTGTTCCCGCTTCCTCGTTCTGCTGGTGGTGTTGACCGGATTGGTCGGGTTGGTCGGGGCGACCCCGCCGGCGGCGGCGGCCCCCGGCTCTTTCCGTATCGGCCAAGGCGCCCCATCCCTGGGCGAGCGGAGCCTCGACACCGCGCTGGTGGCCTACGAAGACGGCTACCGCCTCTACCGGGAAGGGAACCTGCGCGGGGCCGAACGGCGCCTGCAGGAAGCCCTCCAGCACGAGCCCAACCTGTTGAAGGCGCACTACTGGCTGGGCAAGGTCTACCGCGAACTGGGCCAGCTGAGAGAATCGATCTTCCATTGGGAAGAAGTCATCCGGCTCCAGAATCTGATCCGGCAACGCCGTCTGGCCCTTGCCGTGCAGGACAACGAATACCCGGCCGAGAGCCAGATCGTCGCCACCCGCGACCGCCAGCGGCGCGCCGAGGAGGCCTGGCGCAAGGGGCGGGGCCTGCTCGAGCAGGGGCACTGGTCGGGGGCCCTGGCCGAACTGAAGACGGCCGTCGATCTCTACCCTGGCCACCCCGAGTATCTCAAACTCCTGGCCCGCGTCCTATGGGACCAGGCCGACCTGCAGGGCGCGGCCCGCCGGTACGGCGACCTGCTGAGCCTGCCCGGCCTTCCCCGCGAGACCGCCCTCGAGGCCATCGACCGGCTCCTGATGGTGGGGGCCCGCCTGCCCGCCCGCCGCGGACTGCTCGCCCTGCTCGAGCGCTTCCCCGACGATGCCGACCTGCAACAACGCCTGGACAGCCTCGAACAGGCCCCCCCGGAGAAACCGGTGGCAGCGGGGCGGGTGGTGCGGGTCCAGCGCGGCCAGGCGCTCGTCGATCTCGGCCTGGAAAACGGACTGAAGCTTGCCGATGAATATACCCTGAGGTTCCGCGCATTCCGGACGGGCGAGCCCGTCACCGACCCCCGCACGGGCCGCCCGCTGGGGCGGGCCCCCGACCGGACCAGCGGCGAACTATTGGTGACCAAGGTGCTGTCCCGCTCGAGCTGGGTCCTGATCCAGCGCGAATTCGACCGGGGCGTGCGGGAAGGAGACCTCGTTGAAGTCCAAGCCGGCCGCCGGTGAAGACGGCCTCAAACTGATCGCCGCCAACCGGAAGGCGTTCCACGAGTACCACATCCTGGAAAAGCTCGAGGTCGGCATCGCCCTGGTCGGTTCCGAGCTGCGCCCCTGCCGTGAAGGCAAGGTCAACCTGAAGGACGCCTATGCCGAGGTGGTCGATGGGCAGTTGTGGCTGGTCGAGGCCCACATCGGGTCGAACCCGTTTTCCAACCGGCTCGACCACTCCCCCTTGCGGCGCCGCAAGCTCCTGGCCCACAAACGGCAGATCCTGAAGCTGGGCCAGAAGGTCGAGACCAGCGGCATGACGCTGGTGCCGCTGCGCATGTATTTCAAGGCCGGCCGGGTCAAGGTGGAGATCGCTCTGGTCAAGGGCAAGGCCCAGTATGACAAGCGGGAGACCATCGCGAAAAAAGACCTGAAGCGCGAAATGGACCGCGAACTGAGTGGGAGACGCTGATGAACAGGTTCGGGAAGGGATTGTTCCTCACCGCCCTGCTGCTCGCCCTGGGAGGCCTGACCGCCGCCCAAGGCCAGGAGGGAAGCCGGGGCTTCATCAATGCCCGGGAGTTCGCTGAGTCCCAGGGCATCGCCTACCAGTGGTTCCCGATGCAAAAGATGCTGGTGCTGACCAAGGGCACGCGCCTGATGCGCCTCGTCGTCGATCAGACCCAGGCGGTCGTCGACAACCAGCCTTTCACCCTGCCGTCGGCGCCCCGCCTCGAGGACGGCCAGGTCATGGTGCCCGCCCGCTCGATCATCCAGGTGTTCGGCGTGGCCTCCACCCAGCCCCCCCCGCCCGGGCCGATCGCCCCCCCTCCGCCGCCGCCCGGTCCCCCGCCAGCCACCATCATCGACCCCGGACCGCCCCCGGCGGCCCCGCCGGCCGGCCCCGAGGCCGGCCCCGAGGCTGGCACCGGGGCCATCCTGGTGACCGCCCGCCATTCCATCCGGGAAGACCATACCCGGGTCGTCCTCGAGTTCGACGGCAACGTGTCGTTCACGACCGAGACCCCCGGCCCCGGCAAGTTCAAACTGCGGATCAACGGATGCCGGAACCTGATCCCGACCAAACGCTCCAATCCGGTCGGCCGTGACCTGAAGGGGGTTTCCTACAACAGCGGCCCCAACCGTCAGGGGTTGGTGGTGAACTTCGATCTCCACGAAGGGGGGAAGCCCCCGACCATCGAAACCGTCGGCAACCCCTTCCGGATGATCCTCTCATTCTACGGTCCGGCCGGAGCCACTCCCGCCAGCGCCACCCCCGCCATCGCGACCGGGACCACCCCCGTCGCGGCGGTGGCCAGCGCCGCCCCAGCCATGCCGAAGACCGCGATCGCCAGCAGCGTTCCCTCTCTGGTCACCGCCCCGTCGCAACTGACCGCCCTGTCTCCCCAGGCACCCAAGCCCCTCCCGGAGATATCGATCGACGTACCTCTGGCCACCCTCAGCCGATCGATCTTCCAGGGGCGGGCGATCATCATCGAACCCGCCCACGGGGGCAACGACAAGGGCGCCACCGTACCGGGCCTCCCCAGCGAAAAAGAGATCACCCTGGCCATCGGGCTGGAACTGCAACGCACCCTCCGCAAGATGGGGTTCTCGGCCTTCCTGTTGCGCTCCGGCGACACCGACATCCCGGCTGATCGCCGCCAGGCCGCCATCAACAAGGCAGGCGGCGATCTGTTCGTTTCCCTGCATGTCGGCGCCAGCGCCGACGAAGGGCAGGAGGGAGCCGCCTGTTTCTGGTACGATCCCAAGGGAATCAACCTCGAAGTCGATACCGGCGGCAAACTGTCGCCGCAACTGGTCTTCACGGAATGGGCGCAGACGACCCGCTTCGACCTGGCCAGATTCCTGGGGCAAAAAATCCGGGATCGCCTGGTCTCCCACTTAGGGGCGAAAGACCGTGGCGCCTTGGGGCTTCCCCTGCTCCCCCTCCAATTTCTGATCTATCCGGGAGTCACCATCGAAGTCGGCATGTTGAGCCATCCCCAGGAAGGCCCCCGACTGGCCACCAAGGGCTACCAAGAAGCCGCCGCCAAGGCGATTGCCAACGGCATCGTCGATTTCTTCAACGGGATCCGCCTGAATCCCTGACCGGCCTGACTGCAAGGAGCGTCCGGATGAGCCTTCCCAAGAAAAACCGCCAGAAACAGGAGAGCTTCCTGTTCGTTCTGATGGGCCTGATCCTGCTCGGGCTGATCATTTCGGGGTATTTTCTGTTCGTCGACAAGATCCTGCCGGGCCTGTCGTCGGGCTCACGTCCCCGCAGCACCCTGGGCAACGGAGGGGAGGGGTCGGCGGCGGCACTCACCGCGGAGAACGGGGCCAGACCAATGGCCGCGCCCGACAGTGGTGCCCCAATGCCTGATGGAGACGGGCAGGTGATCACCCTGTATTTCCCGTCCCGCCGGGAGGCCAAACTGGTGCGGGAACTCAGGAAAGTTCAGGCGGAAAAGCTCCTCCTCAGTCAGGGCGAAAGCCTCCTGCGGGAACTGCTGCGCGGACCGTTCACCCCCGAGGCGCGGAGCTGTATTCCCAGTGGCACCCGATTGCGCGGCCTGTTTTTCCACCAAGGGACTTTCTACGCCGACTTCAGCCGGGAATTCCTGGACAACGCGCCTGGGGGGGTGCTTGACGAAGCCATGGCCGCGTATTCGGTGGTCAACACCCTGACCGAACTCGATCGCAAGGCCAAGGTACGCATCCTGGTGAATGGCAGCGAGGTCGAGACCATCAAAGGACACGTCGCCCTCAATGCCCACCTCACCAGGTTCGAACCACTGATTTCCGCCACCAACTGAGGAGGGGTTTCCCCATCGTCATGCGCTCGGTGGTGCAGCCATGCATTCAAATTTGATGCCTCAGAAATGAGGCACCCCCGGGGATAGCCTGGGGTGTAGGAGGCAAGAGCCGGGAAACATCAGCCGCCAAACGTGGCGGTGGCACACCCGTGGATATTGCATTCCACCTTCTGACCGAAGGGAACACCTTCTGCGGTGCCGCTGACCCATCGATAGGTACCATGGGTGGGGCACAGGGGGAGACGCTGGCCCACCATCCCGGCGGCTAGATCTTCGACGTTCTTGGCGTAGTCTTTGTGTTCGATGTTGTACAGCTCGGACATCCGGGTTAGGAGGGAAGAGTTTTCGTAACATTTGTTGGTTCGGGCCCGCTCCCGGATTTTGGCGAAGTAGGGCAGGGCCATGGCAGCAAGGATGCCAATGATGGCAATGACAATCATCAGTTCGATCAGGGTGAATCCATGGGTAGGTGTTTTCATATCTTCCTCTATCCTCATTCTACCCCCAAAGACTTCAAAGGGCAAGTGATTGTTTGTTCCCCGTTTTCCCCAATAACCCAGGCCTCAGTCCAGACGCCTCTCCATTGTCGTCCAGGTTCCCAGGGCCATTCCCTTTCACCATCCCGGCATCCGGGAATCAGGGGAAGCGATGCGGGAAGGTCCATGCCCAGGACCTCGCACGGGCTTCCTCATTTTTCTGTTGCCTTTTTTGGGGGGCCTCCCTATAATGGCGGCATGAAAGGCTCCCTTGTTGCCGTTTTGTGCGTTCTTTTGTTGGGCCTCACAGGTTGCGTCCCGGAGAAATACACGTTCGACTCTGAGCTAGGGAAGTCCGGCTCAGGCCCAGGAGAACTGCGAAGCCCCTCGGATATGGCTCTTAACCCCGATGGTGACCTCGTCATCTGCGATTCGGGCAACCACCGGATCCAGATTCTCTCCGCGACGGACGGGTCTCCCAAACTCCAGGCCGGCGAGTATGGAACAACCCACTATAAGGTCCAGGGTTTGTCCGGGTTGGGGGTCAACCCCTCGAACGGGGACATCTGGGTTTGCGATCTGCGCGGCAACAAGCTGGTGAAGTTCGACAAGCGGGGAACCCCGCTGCTGAAGATCGTCGACAAAGACCGGATGAAATATCCGATCGATGTAGCAGTGGACCGGCGCGGCGATATCTACGTCCTCATGTCCAAGCAACCCCAGATCTACAAGTTCGACGGCATCTCGGGAACCTTTCTCGAAACCATCGGCGGCACCGGCAAAGCCGCCCTGGTCTTCGGCACATCCATCCTCGTCCACGATGATCACCTCTTCGTCACCGATTACGGCGGCCGCCGCGTGCTGAAGCTCACCCTGAAGGGGGAGTTCGTCGCCGATTATGACAAGAAAGGCGACTACGAGGAAATCCGGGGGCCCTCCGGCTTGTTCATCGACAGACAGGGAAATTTTCTGCTGCTCGACCTCGGCGAAGTCCCTGTCGTCATGCTGGACAGCCAAGGGAAGCTCTTGTCCAAGATCGGAAATTTCGGCAGCGACAAAGGACAATTCCTCTATCCCCGCGGCATTGTCGCCAAACCGTCCGGGGAGATCCTCGTCCTCGACAACAGCCGGAACGTGATCTTGACCTTCAAGAAGATCGCCCAGTAGCGGTCTTTCGGCGGAGGCGACCCCCTGCTGCGCACCCTGGCGGTCACCATCTTCGGCACGTTCTTGCTGGTCGCCGGAGCAGGTGGCGGTGTCTTCTGGTGGTATCTCGAAGCCTGCCAGCCCCCCCCGAAAGCTCCCGCCTGCCCCATTCACATCGACATTCCTCCCCGGATGAACCCACGCCAGATCGGTTCAGCCCTGCGGGAAGCGGGGGTTATCCGAAGCGCCCTATGGTTCCGGGCGCTCATCCATTGGTATGGAGTAGCCCACCGCCTTCAACCGGGATCGTTCACCTTTTCCGGCCGGGAAACCCCCGAGGAGGTCATCGGCGCCCTCCTGGAGCCCCAGACGATCACAGAGCGGGTCACCATTCCTGAAGGGCTGACCCTGGGGGACATCGGCCTGATCCTGGAAAGCAACGGTATCGTCAGCGCCGCCAGCTTCACCACCGCGATCAACTCCCCCGCGTTGCTCGCTTCGGTGTTCCCGACGTGGGGGCCGATTCCGCATGCGGAGGGCCTGGCTTTTCCGGAAACCTACCAGTTCACGCCGGGCATGCGGGCCGAGGAAATCGCCCGCACCATGCTGGAACTTACCAGGCTGACCGCGGAACGGGTGGCCAGCGGCCCCCTCCCCCTGGGACTTAGCCCTTACCAGGCGTGTATCCTGGCCTCGATCGTGGAGAGGGAAGCCCGCCTGGCCGAGGAACGACCTCTGGTTGCCTCCGTTTTCCTGAATCGACTGGAGCGCCGGATGCGCCTGGAATCCTGCGCCACCGTCCTCTATGCCCTTCCCGAATTCAAGGAACGGTTGACCAACGAAGACTTGAAGGTCAATTCCCCTTACAACACCTATCAAAATCCGGGCCTTCCTCCGACCCCCATCGCCAATTTTGGCAAAGCGGCCCTGGCCGCGGTGGCCTCTCCCGCGGAGACGGATTTTCTGTTCTTCGTTTCCGATGCCTCAGGCGGCCATCGCTTCTCCCGGACCCTCGCCGAGCACGACCGTTCGAAGCGGCTGTTCTTCCAAGAACGTCGCCGCCGGCAACACAATGCCCAGAACACGCCGCGTTGAACGGCTTTTCCTGAGCCTGTAGGTAGTCCTGGCCTTTTCCGTCCCAGGTGCGGCAGATCCGGCCGCCTCAAGGGTGGAGGCAACGGACGTGCGTCAGACCGAATCGCTGCGCGTGGTTTCCCTCGTTCCTTCGCAGACACTGACTTTGCCTCTACCTGGAGGCATGCAATGCCGACTGCACCTCTCAGGAGAAGGTCCACGGGCCGAGGGGGTGAGACGGAGAGGACCACCTAAGGAACCAGGCGAAGGGACCCCACCCCTGGATGAGGTAGAACCCTTGGTCGGCGTGCAGGCGAATAGCAGAAAACCCCGATCTCTGGTGAAGTAATACCTCCATCCCAGCTCCCCAGGAATTCCAATTGCACTGATCAACCGGCACCCTTGAAGACGTAGCCAAATTCTATAACCTCATGAATATCTAGTCTATTACTTGCCAGGCTATGAATAAAAAAATGTCAAAATAACAAATTTATTGATAATACAAAAAAGATCAATTTATAATTTATAAAAATTTGATATATTTATCACTTTTTTCTTTTTCTTGCCTCGCCTCGTAATGGACCTCGTTTTCGAGGGTTCTAGCTAGGTCAACTCCCAAGCTTTGTTGTCGATCTTTTCCACTTTCCGGTGCATATATCCGAATTTCTTGAACACCTGGCCCTTTCCTCAAGCTCCTAATTTTGACCTCCGATCGGATTTGCCGCATAATGACCGGCGAGGTATGCCCAGACCCTACTCGAAAATTTCTGGCACTCCCGAGGCTCCAAGGCCTGTGGCTCTGGCCAAATGGCGCCAATCAGGGGCCAGGCCAGGAGGTATTCCCGACTGATGACATCTCGAGGCAGATCGCTTCTCCGCAGCTTCTTACTGCTCCTGGCCTTCGTTACCCACGGGGGCACTCCGGCATGGGCGGCCGATCAGGCAATGCCCCCGGGTTTTGCCCTCCACCTCGAGCTCGGCAGCCGGATGGCGACCTTTTCCTTTTCCCTGCCCCAGGCTGGTTGCGTGAGCGTCCTGGCCAAACAAGCGGGCCGACGCGAGACGACACGTCTCTGGGGGCCTGTCTGGCTGGCTTCAGGAGCTCATGCCATCGCCCTCGAGGCCAGTCGGGTGGCCTCGCGCACCGGGACCATCGAATGCTTCTCGGTCTCCCTCATTCCGCGGCAAGCCGTTGGCCGGACCGGGAAGGGGGAGCGGCAGTTCATCCGCCCGATGGGTCTAGGCTGGGACGCCGGCCACCGGGAATTGTACGTAGCCGACACCGGCAACGACCGCATCGTCCGCCTGGCAGCCGACGGGCGCTTCATTGGGCAGTACGGTGGCTTCGGCCTCACCCTCGGCGATCCCTCCGAGGAGCGCGAGGACAGCCTGTCCGCCCCATGGGACGTCGCCCCGGGCGGTTTTTCCAACTTCTATGTCGCCGACCAGAATAATGACCGGATCTGCGAATTCGATGCCTACAAGAGCTACAAGGGTCTTTTCTTCCCCAAGAAAGGGGAACCGCGGAGCAGGCTGAGTCGCCCGCGGGGCCTGACCATCGACCACGAGAACAATGTGTGGGTGGTCGATTCCCGGAACGATCGCGTCCTGAAGTTGTCCCCGGCCGGCGTAAAGATGCTCGAACTGGGCGGATACGGATCCAGCCAGTGGAATTTCCGTGATCCCACGCAGGTCGCGGTTGATCAGGAAGGCCGTATCTACGTCAGCGACCCCGGGCATCGGCGGATCAGCGTATTCGACCGGCTCGGGTCGTTCCAGGGGGTGATCACCGATCACCTGAAATCTCCGGTCGGCGTCGGCATCGACCCCGACGGGCTGGTGGCCATTTGCGACGAGGAGACCAACGAGCTTGGGCTTTACACACCCGATGGCCGGCGGGTCCATTTCTGCGCCGGGTTTTCCGAGCAAGACCGCTTCCGGGCCCCCGCCGACGTCGTGGTCACCCCACGGGCCGTCTACCTGCTCGATTCCGGGAACCACCGGGTGGTCCTGCTGGAACGCCGGAAGTCGGTGCTCGAGAGCTCTTGGCAGGCCGGGCCCCGCGTGCTAGAATGATCGTCCCGACTCGAATACACGCAGGGGGCACCGCAGTGCGACAGATCACCAGCCGGCTGGTTCCAGCCATCCTTCTCTGCCTTGCAGCCGCCATCACGCTCGGAGGATGCAAGAGCGGATCCTCGCAGCGCCGGGAACGGTCCCGTTTCCGCATGAGCGTCACCGAAGAGATGAAGCAGATCCCCCTGTCCGCCTTGCTTCCGAAAACCACCGGGCGCTCCGGCAAGGGCGAGAAAGAGGTCAACGAGAAAGTTCGGTACGACTACATGTACGGCACGCTGGCCGGCCAGTATGGTCGATTGCAGGTCGCGGTCGAACACCTTCGCAAAGCCCTCGCCAAGGAACCGAACTTCATCGAGGCTCGGCACAACCTCGGTCTGGCCTATTACAAGATGGGCCGGATCGATGATGCCGTGCGGGAATGGATGCAAACCTTGCGCCTCGACCCGGGGTATGCGGAGACCTACTACAACCTTGCCATCTTCATGCTCGACAACAACCGGAAAGCCGATGCCATCACCCTGCTCGAGACCTGCATCAAGCACGATCCCCACCATCTCAAGGCGCGATTCGCCTTGGGCAAGATGTGTCAGGCCGACGGCAAGGTGCAGGATGCCATCCGCCATTTCCGGGCCTACCAGGCCAAGGATCGGGGCGACCTGCGGGTGCACATCGCGCTGGGCGAACTCTACCTCCTGGCCAATCAGGCCGACGCCTCACTCAAGGAATTCGAAGCAGCCGCCCGCATCGACGACAAGAACCCCCAGGTGCACTATCAACTGGGTGCCGCCTACCATCGCCGGAACTGGCTCGACAAGGCGATCTTCCACTACAAACGGGCCACCGAACTGGCGGCCGACCATCTCGACTCCTACATCAACATGGGGGACATCTATTTCTCCAAAGGTGAGTATGCCTCGGCCTTGGCCGCCTACAACGCCGCCCTGGGGGTCGATTCCACCAACTCCTATGCCCGGCGCAAGGCCGAGGCGGCCGAGAAGAAACTGCTGGAACGCGACCGTGGTCCATGATCCCCGGGTTCCGACGCCCCCTACTGACGAAGAACTTCTGCCCCCGAAGCTGAAACAGAACCCCCTCGAGCAGGTCAAATGGCAGATCCTGCAGGACCGCCTGCAGCTCGGGCCCCTCGAGACCATCGCCTGGATGGAATCCCTGCAACGCGAGGTGGCCAAGCACCTGGGGGTGGCCCCATCCGCGATCACGTTCGACGCGGAGTTCCACGGCCGGGAAATGGACCTGCTCTTCACCCTCGACCGGCAGAACCTGCCCCACGTCCGGAGGCGGCCGTGATCCCAGGGCTCTCCCACTGGGACCTGCTGTCGATCGAAAAACCGGCCCGCTACCTCGGCGGTGAGGTCAACCAGGCCCCCGACAAACCCGGGGCCAGTCTGCGTGTTTGCCTCGGGTTTCCAGACCTCTATGAGCTGGGCATGTCCAATATCGCCCTCCAGATTTTGTATGGACTGCTGAATGCCGACCCACGCATCGCCGCCGAGCGGGTGTTCGCTCCCGCCATCGATTTCGAGGCGCTGCTGCGCCGCAAAGGCGTTGCCTTGTTCTCGCTCGAGACCAAGCGGCCCCTGTCGGCCTTCGACGTCGTCGGGCTCACTCTTCCCTACGAGATGACGTTCACCAATCTGTTGAACATGCTCGAGCTGGGCGGCATTCCCACGGACCGGCGGGCCCGCCAGGGCTTCCCGCTGGTCATCGGGGGCGGGCCCTCGGGGGCCAACCCGGTGGCGCTCGGCGATTTCTTCGATGCCATCCTGGTCGGGGAAGGGGAAGAGGCCCTGCCCGAGCTGTGTGAGAAGGTGATCGCCGGCAAGGCGGCTGGCCTCTCGCGCGACGCCTTGCTCGCCGACCTCGCGACGATCGAGGGGTTCTGGGTCCCCTCACATCCGGGGCCGGTGCGACGCCGGGTGTTCCAGGGGTTCGCGGGATCCCCGCCCCCGTTGCGGCCGCTGGTGGCGACGATCGAGGCAATCCACCACCGGGCCCCGCTGGAGATCTTCCGGGGGTGCGTGCAAGGGTGCCGGTTCTGCCATGCCGGGTTCTTCTACCGGCCCAAGCGCGAGCGGCCGCCCGAGAAGCTGGCCGAGTGGGGCGAGAGCCTGTTGCGGGCGACGGGAAGCGACGCCCTGGGCCTGATCTCCCTGTCGACCAGCGACTATCGAGAACTGCCGCACCTGCTGCGCCTGCTGTCCGAGCGCAAGGCCTTCCCCGACCAGTCGCTCTCGGTGCCGTCCCTGCGCATGAGCCAGAACACGCTCGGGCTGCTGAACAGCCTGCCCGATCTGCGCAAGAGCGGCCTGACGTTCGCGCCCGAGGCGGGCAGCGCCCGCCTGCGCGAGATCATCCACAAGTGCATCACCGAGGAGGACATGTTCGAGGTGGTGACCGCCACCAAGGACTCGGCCTACCGGGTGCTCAAGCTCTATTTCATGATCGGCCTGCCCTTCGAGACCGACACCGACGTCGACGCCATCGCCGATCTGGTCGCGCGCCTCGACCAGGCGGCGCGACGGGCCAAGGCGCACAAGGAGTTCTCGGTCAGCCTGTCAGGGTTCGTGCCCAAGCCGTTCACCCCGTTCCAGTGGGCCGGCCAGGACCCGATCGAGGTGCTGCGCGAAAAACGGCTGCGGGTGACCAGCGCCCTGAAGAAGACCCGCGCCAAGGTCTCGTGGCGCGACGAGTTCCTGTGCCAGCTCGAAACGGTGCTGGCCCGGGGGGACGCCCGCGTGGGCGCGCTGCTGACCGAAGCGCGCCGCCGGGGGGCACGGTTCGACGGCTGGAACGAGCATTTTTCGCGCGAAGCCTGGATGGGGGCGTTCGCGGCCACCGGCCTCGACCCCGCCGAATACACCCGGCCGATCCCGCTGGCTACTCCCCTCCCCTGGGATTTCATCGACTTCCGCGTGCCCAAGACCTTCCTGGCTGACGAATACCGGCGGGCGGCGGCCCTGGCGGGGGTGGAGGTGCCATGACCACCGCCCCCTTCGTGCTAGAAGTGATCTATGCCCGCGCCGGCCCC
>CALLCO010000218.1 GCA_937998695.1 Candidatus Ozemibacteraceae bacterium | reverse complement strand
TTGGCTGACATGGCGGCTCCTGGAGAGGGGAAGCGGCCGGCCCAGGGAGGCGGGGCCGGGCCGGCGGGAGGGTCAGTTGAGGAATTCGGGCTTGGCGACGCGGTCGCTGAGGAAGGGCATCTCGCCGCGGCCGGGATTGGGGTCGTTCATGTAGAGGATGAGCTGCAGCCGGGAGGCGCCCACATCGCGCAGGTCGTTCTTCCAGATGTACTCGATCGTCTTCTCGAAATGGAGAGGGCTGATCTGGCCGCCCTCGAGCAGGCCGAGCAGCAGGTGCTGGGCTTCCGAGGTCAGTCGGATCGCCTCGGTGGCGTGCAGTTGTCGGATGCCGGTGGCGCGCAGTTCGCCGGAGTCGGTCGGGGTGGGGTCGGGCCCGGGCCCGGCGCCGGAATGGACGGCCATCAGGCCGAGGCAGCGCATCGCGGTGGCGATATCCTCCGGCCGGAAGCCCTTCTTCACCAGCTTGTCGACGAGGGGGGAATCCTGCGGCGGCGGCGCGGGCGAATCACCCATGTTCTTGAGGAACAGGTTCATGATCTTCATGATCGTGGTCAGGGGGTTGTTGCTGTTCATGGGTCACCTCCCCAGAGGGGTCTTGGTTTTGGATTGAAAATGGTTGCCCGGGAGCTTGACCAGAGCGTCGCGCATCTCGAGCGTGAGCAGGAGCGAAAACAGGCGGTCCCGGCTCCAGCGGCCGTCGAGCAACAGGCGGTCGAGGGGGACGGGTTCATCGGCGATCGCCGACAGCAGGGCATATTCCTCGTCGTCGAAGCCCTGGTCGGCTTCGTCGACGTCGGTCTCAGGGCGGGCGGGCAACAGGTGGGCGTAGTGGGCGATCAGATCCTCGGGGCGGGCCACGACCTGGGCGCCGTCCTGCAGGAGGGCGATGGTGCCCTCGGCCGCCCGCGACCGGATCGAGCCGGGAATGGCGAAGACGTCGCGATTCTGTTCGGCGGCGAGGCGGGCGGTGATCAGCGAGCCGCTGCGGGCGCTGGCCTCGACGACCAGGGTGCCGTGGCAGAGGCCGGCGATGACCCGGTTGCGCACGGGGAAATGCCACGGCCGCGCGATGGTGCCAGGCGGGTATTCCGAGATGAGGGCGCCGCGTTGCAACAGACGCTCGCGGATGCGGCGGTTGCCGGCGGGGTAGACGACGTCGGGCCCGTTGCCGAGGACGGCGACGGTGAGGCCGTTGGCGTCGAGGGCTCCGAGGTGAGCGAAGGTGTCGATGCCCAGGGCCAGGCCGCTGACGATGACGAAGCCGGCGGCCGCGAGGGCGCGGGCGAAATCGCGGGCGATGTCGAAGCCGAGCTGGGTGCCCTGGCGGGCTCCGACGATGGCCAGGCAGGGCCGGTCGGGAGGCGGCAGGGTGCCCTTGACGAACAACACTACCGGGGAATCAGGGATCTGGCGAAGCAGGGGAGGATAGTCGTCGTCGGTGAATCGCACCAGGCGCACTCCCGTGCGGTCGAGGAGATCGGGCGGGCAGAGGGGTGTGGCGCGGGGAGCCTGCTCGACGAAGCGGGTCAGGCGGGCGGAGGTCCAGCCGGGGACGCGGGCCAGTTCGTCGGGACGGGCCGCGAACACGCGCTCGGGCGAGCCGAACTCCTTGATGAGGCCGGCCTTGATGGTGTCGCCGAGCCAGGCCATGCCGGCCAGGCGCAGCCAGGGCAGGCGGGGATCGCGGGCAGGGGCGTCAGCCATCGGCGAGAGGCTCTTGCGGATTGCGGATTCGCTTGATGACCTTCTGGCACCAGAACACGGTCGTCTCGTCCTTCCCGGCCATGGCCTCGGTAACGATGGGGACGACCGGCAAGCCGACCCCGGCCAGGGCTTCGGCGGCGAGCGCCCGCACGGCGGCCGACTCGTGCTTGAACAGGTCGACGAACGCCAGGGGCAGTTTCTGGGCCAGGACGGCCAGTTGGCGCTTGGTGACGCGGGTCTCGCGTTCTTCCTTGCAGCGGCCCAGGTGGTCCATCAGGATCTGGATGCCTTCGATCCGTCCGTGCATGCCCAGCGAGGTCAGGGCGGCACTCCGCACATGGTAGGACTTGTCGGTGAGGGCGCCGGCCAGAACGGCCTGGGCTTTGAGACCGGGGAAGACCCCCAGGGCTTCGGCAGCCGCCTGGCGCACTTTCTCCTCGGGGTCTTCGAGGAGGATGACCAGCAGGTCGATGCCGCGTTCCTCGCGCAGTTCGCCAAGCGCCACGGCGGAATTGCGGCGCAGGGTGTGATCGTCGCTTTCCACACATTGCTTCAGGGTGTCGAAGACCTTGGGGCCAAGATTCTGGAAGGCCCGCACGATGTTGCGGTGGACCTCGGAGTTGCGGTCGGACAACCCCCGGATGAGGGGAATGATGGCCCGGACGTCGCCGATGCGGCCGAGCGAGATGGCGGCGTAGGTGCGCACCCACTCGTTGTCATCCCGCAGGCCGGTGATCAAGATGTCGGTCGATTCACTGCGGCCGATCAGGCCCAGAGCCTGGCAGGCGCACAGACGCAGCTCGGGGTCGCCGGTACGCAGGCACTCGTGAATGGCCTCGAGATGCTGGGCCCCGGTTTGCTCGATGACCTGACCCATCCAATAGCGGATGTCCTCGTTGTCGTTGGCCAGGTTGCGCAGCATCTGGTCGACACTGAGGTGCTCGAGTTTGCAGATGCTGCCGAAGGCGGCCTTGCGTACGCTCCAGGAGGGGTCGCACAAGGCCTTGACCAGATCGCGCATGACTTCAGGGCTGGTCGAGGAGCCGAGGGCCTTGGCGGCGAAGAACCGGATGTTCTTGTTCTTGTCCTGGAGGGCTTTAACCAGGTAGGGCATGCCGGCTTCCCCGATCGATTCGAGGATGCGGGTCACCCAGTACCGCACGTCGTCATTGGGGCTCTTCAGGGCTTCGGCGATGCGATCGACCCCCTTCTCGCCGATCTCGCCCAAGGCGTAGGCACAGCTGCGGCGAACGTTCCAGTCAGGGTTCGACAGGCCCTCGATCAGTACCGGCACTGCCTTGGGACTGCCGATTTCGCCGAGGGTGGCGGCGGCGAAGCTGAGGATGGAGGCCTTGCCGGTCTTGAACAGCCGGATCAGCGGCTCCACGACGCGGGCCCCGATCTTCGTCAGTCCTTTGCGGATGACGTAGCGCTGGTTGTCGTCGACCGACTCGACATAGGCGAACAGGCGCGCCATCGCTTTGTCGCCGCACCGAATCAGCGCGTTCAGGCAGCCGTCGCGAATGTCCTCGTTGGTGTCCTTCAGCGATTCGATCATCAGGTCGAAGGCGTTTTCGCCGATTTCCGCGAGGGCGGTCATCGAACTCTTGCGGATCGTCCAGTCGGGGTCGGCCAGGCTGTCGATCAGGACCTTGATGACCCGGCGGTCGCCCGATTCACCGAGGGCGGCGGCGATGACGTAGCGCAACTGCTTGTCGCCGGTGCGCAGGGCCTCGAGCAGGATCTTCTGGGCCTTGGGGCCCAGCTTGCCCAGGCTCTTGATCGCCCAGAACCGTGCGTCCTCATCGACCGAGCGGGTCACCACCTGCTCGATCATCGGGATGACCTCGTCGCCGTATTTGACCAGCGCTTCGGAGGCGGCCTTGCGCACGGCCCAGCGCTCGTCGCCGAGAGCGCGGATCAGGGCCATGACGCCCTGGGGTTCGCGGATCTCGCCCAGAGCGGTGGCGGCGAAATGCCGAACGTCGGCGTTGGGGCTCTTGAGCGCCCGCAGGATGGACGGCGCCCCCTTCGAGCCCATGCGGGTCAAGACCTGCAGCGCCCAGTGCTGGATGTCCTCATTGTAGGAATTGAGGGCGGCCGACAACCACGGCAGAGCCGCTTCCTGGAAGGCCAGCAGGTAGTCGGCGGCCGTCTTGCGCACGATCCAGTGCTCATCTCCGAGGGTGTTGATCAGGAACTGCAGGACGGCGTCATCCCGGACCCGGCTGACCTCGAGCAGCAGCTCGAGTTTCTTGTCCTTGCTGGCGCGCTGGAACGATTCGATCAGTTTCTGGGTGTAGGGATCCATAGGCACTCTATTTATACTGGGGTGACCCAGGCAAGTCAACGGAAATCATCAGGGAACCCAACCATAGCAGCATTGGGCCAGCACCCCGGGGCGGATCCGGGGTGGAAAGGAGGAAATCCGGGCGACGGCTCAGGTGTGGGGCAAGGTGGGGAGAACAGGGGTGGGAAGGGTGCCCCAATGGAAACCGCCCCCGGGGGAGCGCTCTTGGGGGATTGAGCGTGCGGGGCGGGCGGTGGGAGGTGGTGGAGGGGCTCGGGGAAGGTGGGTACCCGAGGACCCCCGATGCGTTCAGGGGGCTTCGCTCGCCGGCTGGCTGGGGGAGGCGACCGGTTCGGTCGGGGAAGTCTCGGAGATCTGGACGTTGACCTGGGGAGGCAACAGCTCCAGGGCCTCGAGGGTCTGGGGGAGAGTGGGGGGGCAGGTCAGC
>CALLCO010000217.1 GCA_937998695.1 Candidatus Ozemibacteraceae bacterium | reverse complement strand
ACGTCGACGGTGTACGGCCCCGCCACATAGGGAACGGCGGAAGCGCACGCCGCGACCAGCAAAAAGAGCACGACGGCCAAGCAGGCGTTCGTTCGATTCATGCTTCAAAAATGCCCTGTAGGGGGCCTTCCCACAAGGAACACCTCCCGGCAGAGATCTTGCCCGGACAAACCCGCTCCCGCAAAGCGTCGGCGCCCCCGTTCATGACCGGGGGCGCCGCAAACGTTACACCAAATATGTCAAGGAAGCGGACGAACCTCCTCGACCTTGAAGGGCTGCAGCAGCCTGACCTGTTGGGTCTTGGGGTTCGTCCACCAACGTCCCGCCTTTATCCGGTCCGCCAGTTTCTGCGGGCCGGTCAGCGTCGGGTCGTACAACACCCGTACCTTGGCTTCCGCCACGTAGGTGTCAAGAGCTGCCAGGCCCGGCTCATCCTCGAGGATCCAGGACAGGGTGTTCGCCGTGCCCCGGCACCGCAAACCGGTCACGATCAGGTCGACCCGGGCGAACGTCGCCCCGCTGGAGTAGGCGGGAAACGTTTTCGACATCGTTGGCAGCGGGTAGCGAAAGGCGAACAGGAACCCTGACCCCATCATCACCATCACCATCCAGGGCAAGGCTTTCCGCGGCAGGCTCATTCCCGATCCGCCACCACCCCCGCCCCTGGCGACCGGACGAGGGCCATACCCGATCCCGAGGTGGATACACTGTGTGGGGCACGCGTCAAGGCAGACCAAACATTTGGTACAGTCGGTCGACCAGACCCGCTTTTCCTCGAACACGTTGATCTGCTGCGGGCACTCGCGCGAACAAACCCGGCAGGAGGTGCACTTTCCCTCGTCGATCACCGGCGAGACCGGGCCCAGCAACCGTGTCACGCCGAGCGCCGCGCCCAACGGACAGATCACCTTGCACCAGACGAAGGGCAAAAAGAGCGATGCCAGTCCCAGGCCCAACATCAACCACTTCGACCACCAAGCGACCTCGTGATCTTGGCCGGAAAACCCGATATAATACAGGCAAAACGGTCGGAACACCAGGTCGGTGACCTGGTAGGTGTAGTACAAAATGGCCGCCAGAATCGGATATCGCAATCGCCCCAGCCACTGCCCACCGGTCGTCCACCAGAACCCCTCCCAGAGCATACTTGCCCGGCGGCCAGCCGCCCGCAGGCCTTCCATCAGGGCCCCGACCGGGCAGACCCAAGAGCAGAAGGCCCGCCCCATCACAATGGTGCCGCCCAGGATGGCCAAGAACAGGATCAAATTGATGCCCGACGTGGCGCACAAAAATGCCCCGTTCTTGAGGTAGAAGACGATGCTCTCGAGCCCGCCACTTGGGCAATAGGATTCACAATGGGCCTTGGTGAATCCGGACAGGTTGCGGAAGGTCAGAATCCCTACCGCGGCCAGAAAAAAGACCTGAAACGCGCGTCGGAGGTTTTGCATGTCGCCAGTTTACCATGTTGGGGCGACCGAGAAAACCCCCCCGCCAGACCGGCCCGATTCGAGGTTCGGTCATGGCGTCCATAAGGTTGACTATTCGCCACTCGCCGGGGCATTTTCAGATCCGAACGGGAAAGTTGGCGGGCGGTGGCGGTGAACACCGCCTGCGAGTATACTAGAAACGCTTCGCCGTGGACAGCATCGCCTTTGCCAGGACGGCCCCCCACGAAAACGCCGGACCGTTGTCCGGCGCGGTTCCGCTTCTCGGCAGGGGTCAGCATCGTTCCGGCCACCGCCTGGCCCTCATTTCCAGGCTTGGGCGGCGGCCCCGCCATCGGGTGGCGGCCCCCGCCAGCCCGCGATTGACGCTCCGGGTCTTCCCGCCCCCTGACCGAAGGGTGCCTGGGGGTGGCCGCACCTGATGCCGTGCCACCAGCCCGCCAACTCCCTGTTCCAGGAACTCGAAACGCTGATGGAGCTCGAGGGGGAATACCTTTCCCACCAGACCGCGCTCTTCCTGCTCGGGCAGATCCCCGAGCTGCCGGCGACGCTCACCGCGGTTTCGCCGCGCCGGCGCCGCAACCGCACGGTTGGCGCCCACCCCCTGGTCTTCGTCTTCCATCCCGAGGAGAAGACCCGCCATACCCAGACCGCCTCGTTCGGGAAGACCGTTCTGGCGGTCTCCACTCTCGAGAAGACCCTGCTCGACCTCCTGACCGACCTGCACCACGCGCCGCCCCTCCCCGAACTGGCCGCCCTGTTCGTGCGGTTGCCGTACAGCCCCGCCTCCCTGTTGACCATGGCCCGCCAGGTCTCCGACACGGTGCTCAAGCGAGCCTGTTACCTCGCCGCCTGGGCGGGCCGGGTGCGCATCGATGAGATCCCCTTCCCCGCCTTCAAGCGAACCCCCGTCAAGCTCGACCCCCGCTCTGGCGAGGAGCGCCTCCAGTGGGACAACCGGTTCTTCCTGAAGGTTCCCACCGCCCTGCTTGCCTTGCCCCTGCCCGCGCCGCCCACCGGCCTCGACCCGGACATCACCTCCTGGACCGAGCTGCGCCGCCTGCCCTCCTTCTGCGACTGGATCGCCGCGCAGGGGCGCCTCCCCATCCTCGGAGATGCCGCCTCCGAAGCGCTCGACGATTTTTGGGAAACCCTCTTCCTGGGACTGCCGGCCGACCGGTTCGACGACCTCCTGGTCGATCATTTCGGCCGGGACACCGATCCGGCCCGGCCGCGGGCCTTCCCTATCCGCTTCAACCGCTGGCTCGATGGTCACCCCGACCTCCTGCAGCGTCGCCGCGCCGACCTGGAGGACTGGATCAAGCACAACATTGCCGCCCCCTCGATCGGGCGGGTCGAGACCGCCCTCCACCTCGGCACCCTGATCGGTCTCGACGATCTGGTCATCGAGCATTTCGCCCTCCAGGCCTACAACCTGTTCAATGCCGGCCGGTTCGACCTCATCAACCGGGTGACCGGCCGCTACCTCGCCCAGGATCGCCCCCTGCCGCATTATTTCTACGTCATCGCCGCCCGCACCATGGCCCGGCAGGACCGCTTCGACGAGGCGATCGCCATCATCGACCGCGGCAAGGCCATCTACGAAGCTCGCGAGCACGCCGAGCTCGAGTGCGGGGAACTGGCCTTCGTCGCCGGCAACGTCTTCCGCTTGATGAACCGCACCAACGAGGCGATGGCCGAGCTGATCCTCGCCCGCGAGTTTTTCGCCGTCGCCCGCGACCGTCGCCGCCTCGCCACGGCCGACTGCTCGCTCGGCAACCTCTACTTCGCGCGCGGCGTCCCGCAGGAGGCCCGCCGCCACTACCTCGCCGGCCTCGCCGTCATGAAGGAACTGGGGGAGCGGGCCGCCCAGGCTTCCCTGTTGGGCAACCTCGGTCTTGTCGAATATGACTGCGGGCATTTCCGGCGGGCCGCCCTCTTCCTGCAGCAGTCGGTCAGCCTGCAGCGCAGTCTGAAAAACTCCTGGAATCAGGCCATCGCCGAACTGTCGCTCGGCAAGGTCTTTCTCAAGATGGGCCAGTTTACCAAGGCCATGCGGACCCTGCGGGAATGTCACGCTCTCAAGGCCCAGCAGCACCACGAAAGCGGGGTGTTCGAGACCGCCGCCCTTTTGGCTTGGCTCTGCGAGCTGCTCGGCAATCCTGCCGCCGCCAAGGCCTGGTGGGACATGATCCCCGACCTCGACGGCCGCCCGCTCGAACCCCGGGCCCGCTTCGTCATTACCGGGGTCCGGGCCATGACCGCCCTCTTCAAGGGCGAGTTCCTGGCCGCCGAAAAGCTCTACCAGGGCATGCTGGACGCCGCCCACCGCGCCGAAAGCTCCGACGTGGAAGGCGGCGACTGCCTGCACGGCATCGCCTTCTGCCAGACGCTGCGCGGCGACCCGCGAGCCGCCGATACCCTGGTCGAAGCCGAACGTCGGTTCGCCCGGTTCCCGCTGCGCAGTCAGGTGGCCCAGATCAGGTTGCTCGGAGCACTGTTCTTCCCCGACCGGTTTCCCCACGCTGACCTCGACGAGCAAATTGCCAGTTTCCTCGACTCGCAGGCCTACGAACCCTTCTGGGCGTTTCTCGCCGAACCCTTGCTTCACCGTGGAAGTCCGGGCGGGCGCCGGTTCATCGAATACCACCTGCGCAAGACGCCCTCCTCGATGCTGAACGGGCTGCTCGCCCGCCACCGTACCCTGGGCAAGATCGTCCAGAAGGTCGAAGCCCGCCGGCTGCGCGCCGCCGAATTCCTCACCTGCCTCGAGGACGGTCTGACCCGGCCCATCCACTTCGAGGACTACGAGGCGTGGCGCCGCCGGTACCCCCGCGACCGCCTCATCTTCGACGGCCCGGCCGGCCTTCTCGTCTGGCGGGAGCACGTCGCCTGGCTCAAGCCCGGGTCGATTCCGCACGGCATCCTGTCCCAGCTTCTGATTGCCCTCCCCCACCCCGTCGATGTCGATGCGTTGTACCACACCGTCTGGCAAACCGTTTTCGACCCGGAAACCGACGTGGGGGCCTTCAAAAGTTCGATCCAGCGGTTGCAGAAGATCCTCCGGTCAGTGACTCCGGCGGTGAAGGTCCGGCGGAAGAAGACCCGGTCGATGTTCGGCGGTGTCGCCATCTCCCTGTCCTGCCCTTGGACAGCGATCCTATAGCGGGGCGGCCTCCCAAACCCCTCTGTAAGGTCGTTCTTGGGCGGCCGCATAATTCCTGCAACAAACCCCCTCGCCCGGTCCCGCGATCGGCGCCCCTAGAAGCACGCCTGTGGCCCGCAAGTGTATCTCTGGTGCCCGTTGCCACTTCCCGAAGCGGGAGCTATAGTGAGAGTGTTCTGCAGTCAAATTGAGGAGGAGTAAAGAGAATGCACAAACGATCTTTTGTTCTCGCCCTAGTGGCAGGCTTCGTGGTGGGCTGCATGGCGTCGGGCACGTGGGCGTTCGACGGGTATGGCCCGGAGCATAAGCACTTTCGTCTCCAGACTCGGGTCTTTGGTGTGGTCGGGCATTTCTGGAGGGTCAACGACCTATTTTTCAAGGTCAGCCAAAGCCCCACTCCGGAAATGGAAGCCGCCTACCTGAAGGCCTGTGAGATTTACGAAAAGCAGAGCGCGGAACTAGGGAAATTTATGCTGGCCAGCCTCGATCGCGAGTACGAGACCGTCGAGGTGATCAGCGACATCTACCGTTCTTTCGACCCGATTTCCCGGCAGGCGTTCTATCCCGCCCTCGGCATAGTCAAAACGGCCATCACCACTGAGCTGAAGCCCCCGCTCACGGCCGAGAAATTCGCCGAATATTTCCCCGGCTACGGCTATGCCGAACCCGGCTACAAGTACCGCAAAGGCCGCGAAATCGACCGCGAGCTGAAGGGCTACACCTGGCAATCGGA
Source organism: Candidatus Ozemibacteraceae bacterium (assembly GCA_937998695.1). Classification (GTDB taxonomy): domain Bacteria; phylum Muiribacteriota; class Ozemobacteria; order Ozemobacterales; family Ozemobacteraceae; genus Ozemobacter. The sequence continues at coordinate 11,626 of CALLCO010000217.1, read as the reverse complement.
AGAGCAGAGCATCACCACCACCTGGAACGTCGAGCTGGTCGTCACCCTCGACATCGTCCAGATCCTAACCGGCCTCGCCACCGGCGGCGCCATCAAGGACCTCAACGTCGGGCCCCAATACCAGGTGAACATGAACGGCACCCCGACCTTGGTCTGCAAGGTCACGTTCACCCGCGTCAAGGCCATCACCACCAAGACCAACCGCAAGTTCGAGGTCAACAAGGTCTGGTTCGAGCTGCTGCGCGCCAAGGTCAGCGGCTGGTCCACCGGCCCCTGGGAAGTCTGCGGCAAGACCTACGAGATCCTCCACGAGCCCACCGGCGAGGAAGTCGTCACCGGCATCTCCGCCCAGTAGGCTTGCGAACCGACCGGGAGACCTGACCCCACCTAGAGCGGTATCAGGGGAATTTGAGATGGGTATTCGGAAGACCAACCACAGGGGCTGGCCCCTGTTCCTCCTCCTCACCGTCTTGGCCGGGGCCCTCGGGGCCCCGGCCGGCCGGGCGGCGGACGACCTGGCCCGACCCCGGTTCCTGACCCTGGCCGAACCGGTCGATCACCAGCGGGTGGCGGACCGGGTGGCCGGCCTGCCGCCGGCCGAGCGCGCCTTGGCCGCCTTGCGGCTCGAGGGAGGCGAAGTCGCCCAGGGTATCCTGAAGGTCCTGGCCGGCCGCGGGGCGAATGCGCGTGCCATCTGGGCCGCCCGGGGTGTCTGCGTCGATCTGACCGATGGCCAGTTGGCCGGGTTGTTGGCCGAGTATCCCACGCTGCGGGCCGAAACCATCGATCAGACCGCCGAACCCATCGCCCCCTTCCCCTCGGCTCGCCCTGGCCCTGCCGTTGCTCCTCCGACCCCCAATGCCTGGAACCTCGCCATGTCCGGGGCCACCGCCCTCCTCCAGGAGCGCGGCCTGACCGACCCGTCCGCCGCCCTCTGGCACCTCGAAAACCCGCCGCCGCCCCCCGCCGAACCCTGGCCTTGATCGGGTTGTCCATGCGTTGCGCCCGCCCTCCCGTGGCAACTCCCCGGGAGGGCGGGCCGGCTTAATTCCGGTCCGTGCCGAGATCCAAGCGGGGGGTGTACGAGCGCAGCGGCAGGGGGTTCTCGCGATCAGCGAGACGGAAAACAGGATGAGCGGGGAACTCCTGACTGGTCGTCGTGGGTTCCCACCCTGAGCAACAGAAGAGCCGGTGGAAGGGGGTTAGTTCGCCCCGTCTTCTTCGGTAAGGCCCCAGACCATGTTGCCGCCCTTGGCCTTGGCTTCGCGCAACTGCCGGTCGGCGGCCTCGAGGAATTGCTCGAGGCTCATGTTGATCTCGAAGGTCGCCACCCCGAAACTGGCGGTGACCTTCAACTCGGTGGCCTGATGCAGGATCTTGCTGGTCTCGATCGTCGTGCGCAGTTTCTCGGCCACGATCACGGCGCCCTTCAGGTGGGTGTCGGGCAGGATGAGGGCGAACTTTTCGCCCCCACATCGGCACGGGATGTCGTTGAACCGGATCTGCCGCTTGATGATGTTCGACACCTTCGACAGCACCTGGTCGCCCACGAAGTCGCCATGCGCCTCGTTGAGGGCCCGGAATCCATCCATGTCCATCATGATGACAGACAGAGGTGACTTGATGCGACGCAGGCGGGAGATTTCCTGCGCCAGGCGCATCTTCAGATAGTGCTGGGTGTACAGGTGGGTCAACCCGTCGGTGATGCCCAGTTTGTACAGGTTCGCATTCTTGAGCGCGATGCCGAGCTGGGCGCAGAGCAGTTGGGCCAGATTGAAATCACGCTCGGTGAGCGGCTGACCGTCGGTGCGGTCGGTCAGGTTGACCAGCCCGAGGACTTCTTCCTGGACCACAACCGGGATGACGATGAAAGATGGGGTCTGGTAGTTCTTGGCCCGGGGGAACTGGAACCGCTTCTCGCGCGTCACGTCGGCGACGAACAACGGCGTCATCTTCTGGATGACGTACCGGGAGATCGGCGACGACCACAGGTCGAGCACCTGCGGCAGCTCGCGGCCGGTCTGGCACAGGGAATACCGGTTCTCGCTGGGGTCGTGCAGAGCCAGCGAAAACTTGCCGATCTTCATGACGTTCTGGAAGATGCGCTCGACGGTGAACGGCAGGTTCTCCATTTCGAGCTCGGAGGAGATGCTCTGGCTCGCCTCACGCACGGCGCTCAGTTCCTTGACCCGGGTGTCGAGCTCGGTGTTGGCGCTCTTCAATTGCTCCATCAACCGGAAGGTGTTGATGGCCGAGGAGATATTGCGCGACAGGGTGCTCAACAGGTCGCCGTCGTAGGCTTCGTTGTCCTCGAGGCGGAAGCGGGCCCCCAAGACCAGAATGCCCAGCACGTCGGTATCGGCTTTCAGCAGGTAGACCTGTTCGGCCTCCTCCTTGGTGAAGGTTTGGAAAAAATCGGGACTCAGCCGGGCGATGGCGGAAGACACCTCGAGGTTCTCGAGATTGGACAGATTCGCCAGGTCTGCCGGTGAAAGACGAATCTGCGGGAATTTCTCTTTGGCCCGGAGTTTGATATCGACGATGCAGTGCAGGCCATCGTGGGTGGGATCGACGATATAGATGGCCCCGCGCGACACGCCCAGGGTACCCAGCAGGATGCGCAACATCGACCGCAGGCCGGTTTCGAGGTCGCGGTTCTGGCAAAGGAACGAGCTGAGGTCGATGAAACTGCCCAGGATGTACTTCAGCCGCTCGATGCGCTTCCGTTCGCGGATCAGATCGCCCGAATCGGGCGGATCGATCTTGATCCGCTTCTTGACCATTTTGATCAGGGTGCCCGACGGCGGGAACGAGGAGATCTCGACCCCGTCCATCAGCTTCTCCATGAGCATCAGTCCCCATCCGCGCTTGTTGGCCGACTTCAGTTTCTTCTTGATGTCGGGCTTCTCGACCTGGGTGGGGTTGAACCCCTGGCCGAAATCGCGCACCTGAATCGTCAGGTTCTCGCCATCATACAAGAAGCTGGTCTGGACGTCGGTCTCGCCGCCTTCGGGCAGGTTCTTGGGCGCGTGTTCCTTGGCGTTGATGAGGGCTTCGATGAAGGCGAGCCGCATCTCATCGATGGATTCGGGCAGGAAGTCGCACTTCTTCGCGAAGGTGTCGAGGACTTCGCAGGCTTCCAGTTCGGAATCCCGTTCATTGGCCACTTTCAGTGTTATCTGTCTGATCAACGAACCCACGGACACCCTCCTTGCCGGTCCTGCCTGGGCCGGACACGTGCACGCGCATACTTCCCGCCGGGCCTGGCCCGGTTCACCTCAGGCTGCATTCTAGTGTCCCCGTCATGGGCTGTCAAGAAGAACCGTTCAGCCAAATCCCCATTCCCGCCGATACATGTCCCCGACCTCCAATCCAGCCGAAAACGGGGAACCCACTATGGAAGACGTCGCCATCGCCACGACCAACCCGGTCCAGACCGTCGTCGCGCCCAAGCCCAAGGGAACGGGCCCTGCCAAACCCCCCGGCACCATCAAGAATTTCTTCCTCATGATGCCGTTCGCTCTCATCATCCTGGTCCAGGCTTTTTTCCTGGGCCGCCTGGTCGGGCAGTATACCACCTTCCCCTTGTTCACGATTCATTCCTACATGACGGTCGGCGCCCTCGCGGCGCTGATGATCGTCGTGCAGATCCTGCTGCGTTCGATCGTCTATTCCACCTTGTTCGGATGCATCCTGGTCGGCGGAATCCTCTACGCCTGGTTCGGGGATTTTTGGCACCCCGTCATCCAGAACTTCCGCGAGGTCCTCACCATCCTGGAAAGTGCGTGGTCGAAAAAGAATGTCCCCTACCCTATTCTGATGGCCGGCATCTTATCGGGCCTTCTCGGGGTAACCGCCATCCTCAACTTCCTCTGTTCGCTCATTGTGAAGTATTTCTTCGAAATCGTCTTCGGAACGGAATGGAGCGATGGCCGGCGCCACGCGTACCTCACCGCCATTGTTCTCCTGCTTGGCATCCATTTCGGGTTCAGCGCCTGGAATGCCCGACAAGCAGGGGGGGACCGCATCATCTGGAAAGCTCCCAGCCTGTATAGCCCCATGGAGGAATACCTCATCCGCACCCCCAGTGCCGGCATGTTCGGGCAAGGGTTCGTCTGGAATTACGATCCCGCCGAGATCGCCGTCCTCGACGAGGCCACCGGCCGACAGGCCCGCACCCGGCCGAGCGGGGCCATTCTGCCTGCTCCCACCTGGTCCCGGGTCGCCCAGCCGTTCATCGCCCACGAGAAGGGGCTGACCTTCTTCGATCGCGACCTGCTGACCGAGCCGATGCAATGCGCCTGGCCCGCCACCTTCCCGGGCCTGCCCGACCTGGCCAAACCGGCGGCCGGGGACGCCGAAGCCGGCCCCCCGCCCCAGGTCCTGCCGATCCTGCTTCGCCCGGATGTGTCGCCCGACCACATCCTGGTCATGTTCGATTACGGAGTCTGGGGGGCGGTCTCGCCCAAGACCGGGAAGTTCCTCTGGGCCCGCCCCATCGATGCCCCCACCCGCTTCAACCGCCTCTTCCTCGAGGAATTCCTCCTCTCCGCCTATGTGGTCCGGATCGGCGATCTGCTCTGCTTCAGCTGCACCAATGGCCGCATCGCGGCCCTCAAGGCCGACAGCGGAGATCTCGCCTGGGAATACAACCACTCCGAAGCCAAGTATTCCGGCAAGGGTCAGCGCGCCTACCTCAGCACGGGAAAGGGCAATCTTCTCGCCGCCTATCCTTCGGGCAGCATCGTGGCTATCAACCCCACCGGGGGGGGGGTGGTCCACGAAGCCCGAAGCGTGGCATGGCATCCGGCCACCCCCGCCGCCTACGCCGACGGCGACGTGACCTTCCTCTCGGCCGAAGGGAACCTCATTCGCGCCGAACTCGACGGAGGCCGGACCAAAATAACCTACCTGGTAGCCGAAAAACGGCTGCCTCTCATGCCCGTTCCCTTCGATCTCAAAGCCGGGTTTGTCGCCTACGGCGACACCCTGTTCGCGGTGTCCAGCTCCACCCGCGAGGTCACCCCCATCCTCCAGGTCCCCCGTCGGATCTTCGCCGCCAATCCGGTATTCGAGGAGCCGCTGATGTACATCGGCACCCAGGACGGGTGGGTGATCTGCCTCCACAGCCGCAGTTTCCATGAGAAATGGCGGGTGCATGTCGGAGGGGAACTGCCCGAGGACGCCCTGGCCGTGACCGAGGGAGGATTGCTCGTCAGAACCAAGGCGGGATCGGTCTTCCTGATCCGCAAAACCGCCCAGTGAGCGAACGGCGCCCCAGACGGGGCGCCGCGACCTCGATCGGGGTGCCACTTCCGGACTCGCGGGGTGGCCACCTCTGTTTTTCAGGGGGTGGCGACGGCGGCCGGGCCAGAGGCCGGCGCCCCCCGGGGGCCGGCGGCGGTGGCGTCCGGTCCAGCGGGGGGAGCTGGTGTCGCTGGCGCCGCCGGGGTCGGGGCGGACGTCGCGGGGGCGGGGGGAGCAGCCGGAGCTTTCTTTTTCTCGAGCTGCTTGCGGCAGTATTCGATGCGTTCCTCGGTGAGCTGGCGCATGGTGGCGTCAGGCTTGAATTCAAGGAACTTCCGGTAGTATTCGAGGGCGTCCTGGTACAGGCCTTTGAAGCCGTACACCGAGGCCAGATTGTAGTAGGGATCAGGAAACTGCGGCTCGAACAGGATCGCCTTCTTGTAGAACTCGATGGCTTTGTCGTTCTCGTCCATCTGGTAGTAGGCCACCCCCAGATTGTTGCAGATCTTGGCTGACTTGGGGGCCACTTCCAGCGCTTTTTTCCAGTGGGTGACCGCGTCTTCCATCTTGTTCAGCTTGAAGAAGCAGTTGGCCATGTTGTTGAGGATCTGCGAATTGCGGGGGGCTTGTTTCAGCGCTTCCCGGTTGGCCTCGAGAGCCTGCTGGTAGCGCCGTTTCTCATAAAGATCGATGGCTTCGTTGTAATAATCCTGGGCGGTTTTCGAGGTGCGCTTGTCGCCGACTTCGACCATTTCCTCCTCGGGCTGAGCCACGGTTGGCGGCGGCGGCGGAGGGGTCTTCTTGTCGGGGGTCTTGGCCGTTGCTTTCACGTCTTTCGGTTCCTTGGTGGGGGGAACGGTTTTGGGTTTGGCCGGGGCGGACGCCACCTGGGGCGGAAGGGGGGGGACGGTCGCGGTCGGGCTCGCCGCAGGAGTCTTCGCTTCGTCCGCGGGGGTTTCGCCCTTGCGTTCGAGGAGGCTGGGGAAGATCCAGCCGGTGACGCCATCGCTGAACGTCACTTTGCGCCAGCCCTTTTCCTCGAACAGGATGGTGTAGGTTTCACCCCGGAGCTTCTTGGTCAGAACATTCGAGCCGAAATTCGGATCCTGACGGACGTTGATGTAGCTCCCTTTGACCACTCCCATCGAAGCCGCCATGACGGCGGAACCCACGGCGACGAGGGTAATCAACAACACTAGGCCTTTGATTGAGGTCTTCACGACTGTTCTCCTCACGACGATATGCACCGCGTGCAATCTACTATGCCGGCTCCGAGGTGTCAAACCTGCCCTTCCACCCGACACGTTACGGCCAGCCGCAGGTGACGGGGGCCGGTGGCCCGCACTTCGAGACGGTCACCCGCCGCCAGCGGACCCACGCCGGCCGGGGTACCGGTCAGGATGACATCGCCGACTTCCAGGGTCATGACGCGGGAGATGTGGGCGATCAGCTCGGGAATGGGGAAAATGAGCGACGACAGCCGATCGGCCTGGACCCGCCGGCCGTTGAGCCAGGTTTCGAGTTCGGCGTCCAGCCAGCTTTCGTGAAAGGCCGCGATCCACGGACCGAGCGGGCAGAAGGTGTCGAACCCCTTGGCCCGGGTCCACTGACCGTCCTTTTTCTGCAGGGCCCGCGCCGTGATGTCGAGCGCCAGGGTGACCCCCGCCACCTTGCCGAGCGCTTCGTCGCGCCGGGCCATCCGGCACCGTTCCCCGATCACGACGGCGAGTTCTCCTTCGTAGTCGATCTGACCGACATCGGCGGGCAGGATCACCACCCCGTCATGACCGACCACGGAACTGGGCGGTTTGGTGAACCAGAGCGGTTCGTCTGGGATGGGGTTGCCGAGTTCCGCGGCGTGGGGCCGGTAGTTGCGGCCGACGGCGAGGATCTTGGTCCCGCCGAATGGTGCCAGCAACGGGGGCAGAGCGGCACCGGGGGACGGCATCGGTTCGGAACGTGCCTTCCCCCGCCGCCGGGCCAGGCGGTTCAGACCTTCGGCGAAGGGGACGGAGAGGAACCCCTGATGGCCCTGATCCCAGATCAGCCAGCCTTCGGGGAGGGTCGAACTGAGCGGGGTGCGCAGGAGCATGACGTTCGTCCTTTCGTGCCAGGGAGCCTGCCTTGCGGCAGGCTCCCGAGCGTTTGACCTGGAGCGATTCGAGGGGCGACGGTCGTCGATGGGACCTCGCCGAGCCGGCCTTTCCGGGGAGGCCCCGGTCAGGCGCCCGCCTGCTTCTTGGCCAGGGAGAGTTGGCCGCCGGCCTTGAGAATCTCGATGTCGCGCCCGCTCAACGAGTGAACGACGGGAATCTTGATGCCCTTCGTTCGGTTGTCGAGCACCAGGGGCCTAGAAAGGTCGGATACGTCAATGTGGAGGTGGTCATTGAGATCGATCTTGTCGTAATCGGCGGGGTTCTGAAAGGTCAGCGGCACGATTCCGAAGTTCACCAGGTTGGCGAGGTGGATGCGGGCAAAGCTCTTCACGATCACGGCCTTGACCCCGAGGTACATTGGGCAGAGGGCGGCATGCTCGCGGGAACTGCCCTGGCCGTAGTTTTCACCGCCGATGATGAATCCGCCCTGTTTGGCCTTGGCGCGAGCGGCGAACTCCTTGTCGATGCTCTCAAACACGTGTTTGGCGTACTCCGGTACGTTTGAGCGCAGCGGCAGGTATTTGCCGGCGGGCATGATGTGGTCGGTGGTGATGTTATCGCCGACCTTGATCAGAGCGACGCCTTCCAGGCGGGGTTCAAGTTCGCCCTTAACCGGAAGGGGAGCGATATTCGGCCCACGCAGGATCTCGACCTTGCTGCCGTCCTCGGGTGGGAAGATGAACATGCTGTCGTCGATTTTGAACCTCTCAGGCATGGTCACTTTGGGATACTCGCCGAACGTTCGGGGGTCGGTGAACTTGCCTTCGACGGCCGCCACGGCGGCCACTTCGGGGCTGACGAGGTAGATGCCAGCGGTCGCGGTGCCGGAACGGCCCTCGAAGTTGCGGTTGAAGGTGCGGACGGAGACGCCGTTGGTCGGCGGAGCGAAGCCTTGTCCGATGCAGGGGCCGCAGGCGCTCTCAAGCAAGCGGGCTCCGGCACCGATCATGTCGTTCAGGTAGCCATTCTCGGCGATCATCGCAAGCACCTGCCGCGACCCGGGGGCGATGCCAAGCGACAGGCGGGGATGGACGGTGCGCCCGCGCAGGATCATGGCGACGCGTGCCATGTCGACATAGCTGGAGTTGGTGCAGGAACCGATGGCAACTTGATCGACGGGTTTCCCCTCGAGGTCGCGGACGGGGACGATCACGTCGGGCATGTGGGGCGCGGCGGCCAGCGGTTCGAGCTTGTCGAGCTCGAGATGAATCTCACGGTCGTAGGTGGCACCTTCGTCCGGCCCGAGGTTTTCCCACTGGTCCTCGCGATCCTGGGCCTTAAGGAACTGCCGGGTCATGGAATCGCTGGGGAAGATCGAGGTGGTGGCCCCCAGTTCGGCACCCATGTTGGTGATGGTGGCGCGCTCGGGCACGGTCAGGGTCTCGACCCCCGGCCCGCAGTACTCATAGACGCAGCCGACGCCACCCTTGACGGTCTCGCGGCGCAGCACCTCGAGAATGACGTCCTTGGCGGTGACCCAGGCGGGGAGGGCCCCGGTCAGGTAGACCTTGACCACCTTGGGCATCTTCAGGCTGAAGGGGTTGCCGGCCATGCACATGGCCACGTCGAGGCCGCCAGCGCCAATGGCGAGGGAGCCGATGCCGCCGGCGGTCGGGGTGTGGCTGTCGGAACCGATGAGGGTCCGGCCGGGGCGGGCAAACCGCTCGAGATGAACCTGATGGCAGATGCCGTTGCCGGGCCGGGAAAAAACCAGACCGTATTTGGCCGCGATCGTCCGCAGGAAGTTGTGGTCATCGGGATTCTTGAAGTCTTCCTGCAGGGTGTTGTGGTCGACGTAGCTGACCGACAGCTCTGTCCTGACGCGGGGAACGCCCAGCGCCTCGAACTGCAGGTAGGCCATCGTTCCCGTGGCGTCCTGGGTCAGGGTTTGGTCCATTTTCAGGGCGATCGGTTGGCCGGCCTTCATCTCGCCGGAGGCCAGGTGGGCCTGGATGATTTTCTGGGTCAGATTGAGAGCCATGTTCAACTCCTGTTCAGTTGATGATAGTGGGGAAGGTGGGTGGTTCCCACCGCGTAGCCGGGACGGAAGAAAAACCGAAAAAGGTCGCAGGATCAGTGTCGGGGCGGGGTGCGGGGCGGGGCGGGACCGGTCGGAGGGGCGGCCGTGCCGGTGGCCACCGTGACGGGAGTCTTGCGCAGGACGAGGCCGGTCAACGGAATGTCGACCACCAGATCTTCATTGCCGTCGAGTTCGGCGGGCGCGAGGGGGTTCTTCCCCTTGGCCAGCACTTTCACCAGCTCGGTTTCCCCGTGGTCGGGGCAGGTGCCTGGCTCGTCCTGCTCGTAGCCGCACTCGGGGCAGCGCCAGATATCGGGAAGCCAGGTCTGCGTCTCGGGCGTTTCGGCCAGGAACAGGCCTTCCTCTTCCTCGGGGGCTGTGGCATCTTTGCCTTCTTTTTTGTCGCTTTTCCCGGCCTCGCCCTTCTTGCCGGTGGACCCCTTGGCGGTGCCTGGTCGGCGCGATTCGAGGCGTTTGGCGCCCGCGTCCCGCTCGATGGGGCGCCGGGGAATGGTCTGGGCGATGGCCTCCGTCAGCAGCAACAAGATCGTGAGGCCCAACCCCAGACAAATAAAAAAAGCCCCTCCAGGGCCCCGGGACTGGGGATGCGGGGGTCTTGCCGGCCTCTCCCGCGGGACCGGGGAGAGGCGAAGGTCACTCATTTTCCTGGATGATCTGCAGGACGGTCTTGGCGTCGGTGGCCTCCATGAGGTCGCCGCGGAACTCGTCGCTGCGCAGGTGCTTGGAAATCTTGGCCAGAAGCTTGAGATACGGCCCCCCCGAAGAAAGCGGAGCCAGCAGCACGAAGATCAGGTGGACCGGCTTGCCGTCGATCGCCCCGAAGTTGACCCCCTCCTTCGACCGAAAAAACGCGACGGTGAGGTCTTTGATCGTGTTGGCCCGCGCGTGGGGAATGGCGATGCCGCCGCCGACCCCCGTGGTGCCGAGTTTTTCCCGTTCGTGCAAAGCGTTTTTGAGCGCCGCGGCGTCGTCGACCATTCCCGCTTTTTCGAAGGCCTTGACGAACCGGTCGATCGCCTCATCCTTGTTTTCCGCTTTGAAGTCGAGGAAAATAAGGTTTTCCTTCAGGACATCCGCCAATTGCATGCCGCACTGCCCTCCGTGTTTTCTCCAGGGTCAGGACCCGACGATTATACGCAGAAACCTCAGAGTTTGCAAACAAATTCGCGACGGCCAGGGAAGACCACGCGGAGGAGGACGAGGACAGGGTGGGTAGGGAAGGCGGTCAAGCCCGGTCTGACACAAATTCTGAGGCAGGCTCGGGCAGGGGACCGGTCAGGGAACCACGAAGAGCAGAAGGGTGGCGACCCCGTCGCGGACGACCTGCATCAACAACCGCTGGCCGGGTCGCACCCGGGCCATGAGGGCATGGAACTGATCGACTGACCCCAGCGGCACCTGGTTCAGGCTCTGAATGACATCCCCCGGCTGCAGGCCGGCTGATTCGGCCACTGAACCCGGTTCGACCAGGTTGACGACGACTCCGCCGCGCACGCGCAACCGGTACTTGGCGCGCACCTGGGGGGACAGCTCGACCACGCCGAGTCCCAGGCGGTTCGGGCGCCTCGCCGCCATCTCCCGCAAGGTCATCGCCGCCTCGCCCAGTTTGCCCTTGCGCCGGATCTGCAATTTGACGGTATCGCCCACCCGGGCGCGGCTCAGCGCATCCTCGACATCGGCGGGGGAAGCGATCGAGCGCTCCCCCACCCGCAGCAGCACGTCGCCCGGCACCAGTCCCGCTTGATCGGCCGAGGATTCGGGAACCACCTCGGTGACCAGCACCCCCTCGAGCGGAATCTCGAAATATCTCGCCAGGCTTTCGTTGATCGCCTGGACGGAGAGGCCCAGGAAGATTTTTTTCACCTTCCCGTATTTGATGAGGTCGCCGATGATGTGTTTGACCGAGGAAACGGGGATGGCAAAGCCGATTCCCTGGCCATACGGAATGATCGCCGTGTTGATGCCGATCACCTCGCCCCGGGTGTTGATCAGAGGCCCGCCCGAATTCCCCGGATTGATCGAGGCATCGGTCTGAATCAGGTGACGAAAGGTTCGTTCGCGATCGAGCGAGAGTTCCCGGTTCAGGGCCGAGATGACCCCGGCGGTAACGGTGATACCCAGGCCGAAGGGGTTGCCGATGGCGATGACCCATTCCCCGACCCGCAATGCGTCAGAATCACCG
>CALLCO010000216.1 GCA_937998695.1 Candidatus Ozemibacteraceae bacterium | reverse complement strand
ACATGGAGCAGGCCGGATCGGTCCGAGGGAGAGGCCGCTTCGACGTCCCGCGAGGCCTGGATGGCCTCGCGCCTCGCAGATCGCCATGGATGGCGATTCTGCGAGGTTCGGACGACGAATCGAGCCGAACCCGAGGCCACCAATCCGAGCCTGCGGACTGGTGTCTGGAGGCGAACCCGGCCCCAGGGGTTGAGAAACTGCGGGAGTCATATTCCCTGCCTGGTGGTCTGAGCGCTTTCATCTCTCGGCCGGGCACGAGCTGGCAGGGGAAGGAAGGCCGACCGCCTGAACGGCGCACCCCCGCCCTGCGGAGGGCGGGGGTACGGGAAGGCCGGGAGAACGGGGGGAATCTTACTTGGCCTGGCTCTTGAGGGCGTTGTACTGGTCGGACAGGACCTTCAGCTCGCCGAAGACCTTCTTGGCCTCTTCGGTCTTGCCGGATTCGACCAGGCGGTTGTACTGGAGGTAGGTTTCGTAGTATTTCCGCTCGGCCTGCTGCAGGTCGCCGGAGACCGCTTTGGTATCGCCGACCGGGGTCAGCCCGGTGCCCACCTGGCCACCGGTGAAAATGCCCAACCCCGAGCTCTCGCCGATGGTGACGCCGCTCTTGGGAATCTCGGGCGTGAAGTTTTTGCCGCGATTGATGAGCTTGAAGTTGTTGAGGTTGCCGCCCTTGACCGCGCCGGCGATCCACTTGGCCACCTTGCCGCCCAGGATACCGCCGACGATCCCACCGATGATGGGCCCGAGGATGGGGATCGGAGCGCCCAACGCCATGCCGATGGTGGAGCCGATCGACGAACCGACCAGTTCGACCTTGTCGATGGACTTCCAGGCCTTGGAGATCGAGAACTGCCCACGCTTGAGGTCACCCGCCAGCGACGACCCCATCTGGCCGGCGGCCGAACCGAACATGACCGGCAGCAACGACCCGGCGATGGCGCCGATGGGGCCGGGGATGAAGGTCTTGACCAGGGTGCCGGCGAACTGGCCACCGGCCGCGCCCAGGGCCGACCCGACCACGCTGCCCGCGAACTCGGCCGAAGCGACCGCCTTGACCGCCTTGCCGAGCGAAGGCTTCTCCCCGCGGATCATGTCCATCGCGAGGTTGGTGCCGACCGCGACGGTGGTGGTGATGGCCAGGTTGGTAAAGGAGAAGCTGTTCTTCAGCGAGGTCTTGGCCGCCTGGGTGCCTTCGTTGACGCCCTTGGACAGCTTGCCGGCGAAGGTGTCGGCATACTGCACGTCACCCACGGGGGCGCCCATCGCGCCTTCCTGTTCCTTGCGGGCGGCCTTGGCCTCGTCGGCCGACTTCTGTTTGAGCAGTCCGACCTTCTGGGCCAGGGCGACCAGCTTGGCCTTGATCATGTTGATGATGGTGGCCAGCCTGGTCTTGATGGCGTCGATGATGCTCTTCAGCTTGCCGACCGCCACATCACCCTTTCCACCAAGGGGCAACTTGCCGGCTTCGATACCCAGCTGGGCCAGGCCCACCCCGAGCTCACCCTCGAAGGTGGTGTCGGGGGTGATGCCGTGCGCGGCATTCCATTCGTTGACCTGCCCTTTGTAGGTCTCGGCACCCATCTGGATCATGTCTTTGGTGTTGCCGACGATCGCCTTGATGCGTTCGGCGATCGACATGGTCTCCATGTTGGAGGGGGCCAGCCGCTGATAGAGCGGGGCAGCGGCGTTCTGGATCTGCTGCAGGGAGTTCTCGAGCGTGCTGATGTTGCCGTTGAGCAGGCTGACCGTCGGGTTGTTGGCGAACAGGCTCGCCGCGTCGATCGGCTGCGTCTGGGCCACCGGGGTCACCGCCTCGGCGTAGCCACCCAGCGTCGAAAACACGAAGAAGAGGGCGGTCAGGCAGGACGTCGACCGGAGCTGACCTCGGGTGCGGAACATCATGGGTACCTCCGATGTATGATCTGAAGCCGATCCCGGCGGGCAAGCGGTACAAGATATTCCAATTATAGGCACCGGGCGGGAAAGCGTCAATCGTCCTGGCCCCCTTTCTCCCTAACGGGTGGCGGCGACACGGGCAACGACAGGGCTGACCGGCCGCAGCAGGCGGTGTGCAAGAGGGTTTGTGGGGTGAGGGCTGGGGAGCCTGGCCGGCATAGAGGAGCACGGGCAACCCTTGCCGAGCAAGGCCGGCCGGGAGGCGGGAAGCGCCGACGGAATGGGAGGGAAGCCGGCCGGCCGCGCATGCTGAGGGCATCCTCCCCGGGCGATTCCGGGAACCGGCACGCGAAAGCGAAGTCAAATAAAATGAGGAGGGACGAACACGCGGGAAGAGTATCTTTCTGGCAAGTCTTTTGCTATAGTCAAGGAAAAACAACTCCGTCTGGAGGTTGCCATGTCCAACGCCATCAAAGCCTACGCCTTGCTGGCCCTGCTGATCGGCCTGACCCTGTTCGCCGGCGAACTGCTCGGCGGGCGCGACGGGTTGATGATTGCCTTCGTCCTCTCGTTCGGAATGTCGTTCATCAGCTACTGGTTCTCCGATTCGATCGTCCTGACCATGTACGGGGCCCGCCGGGTCCACCCCGACCAATACCCCACCCTGCATTCCATGGTGCGCGACCTGGCAGCGCGGGCCGGCATTCCCACCCCCGCCATCTATATCATCCCGTCCAGCTCCCCCAACGCTTTTGCCACCGGGCGCGGACCGTCGCATGCCGCCGTCGCGGTGACGGAGGGCATCGTCGCGCTGTTGTCGCCCGAGGAGCTGAGCGGCGTGCTGGCCCACGAGATCGCTCATATCGCCAATTACGACGTGCTGCTGTCGACCATCGTCGCCGTGCTCGCCGGGTCGTTGTCCTTCCTGTCGCGGATGGTCATGTGGGGCGGCATGGGCCGCAGCCGCCGCGACGACGACCGCGGCAATCCGCTGCTGGGGCTGGTGATGGTCATCCTGGCGCCGATCGTCGCCCTGTTGATCCAGATGGCCATCTCCCGGAGCCGCGAATACCTGGCCGACGAGACCGGCGCCCGCTTCTGCGGCCATCCCGAATGGCTGGCCAGTGCCCTGCACAAGCTCCACCAGGGAATCGCCGTCCGGCCGATGGCAACCGCCGAGCCCGCCACCTCGCACATGTTCATCGCCAACCCGTTCAGCGGCGGCGGCCTGGTCAGCCTGTTCTCGACCCACCCGCCGATGGCGGACCGCATCAACCGTCTGATGGCCCTGGCCAACGGCCGCGGATGAGCCCCGCCATGCCGGTCGTTCCGCGTTCTCTTCCCACCGACGGGGCTTGCCCCCACGGCTTCCGGGTCTGCCGCGAGGCGATGGGCCACCTGGCCAATGGCCGGTTCGACGTGCAAGTCCGGTCTGAACCTTCGTGTGAAGTCTGTACCCGCCTCGAGACCATCCGACAGATGGGGGAAGCCCTCCGCAGCCGGGCCGACGCCACGGCCGACCTGTTGCGCCTGACCGCCCGGCTGACCGCCAACACCACCCTCGAGGAGGTGCTGCACGGCGTCTACGACGGGTTCCGCCGGCACGTTCCCTACGACCGGATCGGCGTCGCCCTCCTCTCCGACGACGGACAGGAGGTGCGCAGCATCTGGGCCCGCTCCGAAGCGCCCCAGATCCGCCTGGGCCCCGGCTACCAGGCCCGTCTCGCCGGCAGCAGCCTGCAGCCCATCCTCGAGACCGGCCACCCCCGCATCCTGAACGACCTGCCCGGCTACCTCGCTTCCCACCCACATTCCCACTCCACCCGCCTGATCGTCGAAGAGGGCATGCAGTCGAGCCTGACCTGCCCCCTGCGCGCCGCCGGGCGCCCCATCGGCTTTCTCTTCTTTTCCAGCCTGCAGCCAGCCACCTACCGCAGCCTTCATCAGGAGGTCTTCACCCAGGTCACCGACAACCTCTCGATCATCGTCGACCGGACCCGAGCCTACCAGCGCCTGGTCGAGCTGAACGACCTGAAGAACAAGTTCCTCGGCATTGCTGCCCACGATCTGCGCAGCCCCCTGGCCCTGCTCGTCAGCTTCCTCGACCTCCTGGCCGACCCCGCCACGGCGGGCGATCCGGCCCAACGCGAACGCATCTTCGCCCGCATGGAGGCGACCACCACCCGCATGCTGACCATGGTCAACGACCTGCTCGATCTCAGCGCCATCGAATCGGGCCAGATCAGGATCGAACCCGAACCGGTCGACGCGGCCCGCCTGTTGGCCGACGCCTTCGAACACCACCGCCAACTGGCCACCCGCAAGGAGATCGAACTGGTGCGCGAAGGCCCCGCCACCCTGCCGCCGCTGGTGGCCGATCCCCGGCGGCTGTCGCAGGTGCTCGACAATCTCCTGTCCAACGCCGTCAAGTTCTCCCCGAAAGGCACGACGATCACCTTCGGCGCCCGACCCGAGGGCGACCACCTGCATATCTGGGTGACCGACCAGGGCAAGGGCATCCCGGCGGCCGACCTGCCCAAACTGTTCAAGGAGTTCGGCCGCACCAGCGTCAAGCCGACCGACGGCGAGAAGAGCACCGGCCTCGGCCTGGCCATCGTCAAGAAGATCGTCGAAGGCCACGGCGGCAAGGTCGAGGTCACCAGTGTCGAGGGGAAGGGGTCGACCTTCTCGGCACGCCTCCCCCTGGCCGGCCCGCCCAACCGGTAATCATCCCCCGACGGCCGGCGGGGCCCGCGGGGCGCCGGCAGCTCGTAAAACGGCCCCGGCAGGGGCACGTATGCCGTGGCGCCCATGCGGGCGCCGTTAGCCTTGAAGCCGGTGTCCCCATCGACCTATGGAACGCCGACAACCCCCATGAACTGGGGGCAATTTCCGCTGTCTGACGGCCATACGGTTGCATTTTCCCCCCCGGAACCCTATAGTTCCTCCAGGACCCATTGGTCCCACGAGGAGGATCCCATGTTTCGTTCGAAGACCTTCCTGCGCTCCCGGGTGGCCGGAGCCCTTGCCATCGTGCT
>CALLCO010000215.1 GCA_937998695.1 Candidatus Ozemibacteraceae bacterium | reverse complement strand
CGGCGCCGCTGGCCGACCGCTATGACTTCGTTGTGGCGTGCGAGGTCATCGAGCATTTCCGGCGTCCGCTGGACGAGTTTCAGAGATTGTACAGATTGCTGAATGATGGTGGGCGGTTGTGGTGCAAGACGAGCCTGTATGACCCCGCCATCGACTTCGCGCGGTGGTCATACAAGAATGACGACACGCACGTGTTCATCTATCAGGCGTCCACGATCGAATGGGTGAAGGCGGCGATCGGGTTTTCGTCGGTGCGGATCGCGGATCGGCTGATCGAGTTCCGGCGATGAGCGCCGGGAGACGATCCGGTCGGGGTGTAAAGGGGTGTGTCGGGCGGGCCGGCGGCGCCGGTCGACGGAGAGCCCCTGGGCGGGATCGAGCCCGCCAGCCGGTCACCCGGCTTCGGCCAGAAGGAAGATATGTCGGGGGTTCAGGCTGATCTGCAGGTGGGCGCCTTCGGCGAGGCCGATCTTCCTGGCGGCGGCGTCATGAAGGTCGATCTCGACCAGCGCCCGTTGCGGGGTGGCGAGCTCGGCGATGACCGTGTGTAAGGTTCCCCGGACGAACATCCGGCGGACCCGGGCCTCGAAGACGGTGGGTTCCTCGTTCGGGTCGGCCGGGCGGCGCAGGATGGACACGGCTTCGGAACGGATGCCGAACCGGACGGCCTGCCCAGCGGTGAAACGTTTGTGGGCGCAGCGGCAAGGTATGGTGAAGGTTCTCTCTAGGTCTGGGCTTGAAATCGTGATTTCGTGCTGAACGAGGTGCTCGACGCGGGCCGGAAAGAGATTCCTGATGCCCAAAAATTGAGCGGCGGCCAAGGATTTGGGATAGTAGTACATCTCCTCGCGGGGCCCGGCCTGGATGATCCGGCCCCCCAGAATGATGGAAATCCGTTTGCCGAGGAAGAATGCCTCGTCGAGGTCGTGGGTGACGATGAGGGTGGTGGTCTTGAACTCCTCGAGGAGATCCTTGATCATGCGACGGATGTCTTCCCGCAGGGAATGATCGATCGCCGAAAACGGCTCGTCGAGCACCAGAAGGGCGGGCTTGGTGGCCAGAGCCCGAGCCAGGGCTACCCGCTGCCGCTCTCCGCCGCTCAGGTTGCGGGGATAGCGGTCGAGGAGCGAGGCCAGGTGGAGGAATTCGACCAGACGCCCGACGAAGGCGAGATCCTGGCAGGAAGATCGGGCGCGGAGATCGAGCCCGAATTGGATATTTTGGCGAACGGTCATCGTAGGAAAGAGGCAGGTGTCCTGGGGGACATAGGAGATGCCACGTCGGTTGGGGGGGAGGTCGGTGACCTCGTGCCCATCGATAAAGATCCGGCCTGAAAGGAGGGGGCGCAGGCCGATCAGGGTCTCGAGCAGAAAGGTCTTGCCCGAGCCGGTCGGGCCGACGATGACGTGGCATTCACCCGGTCCGATCGCGACCTCGATATCGACCAGCCGGAACGCGCCGACGGCGGCATTGACCGCCCGCAGTTCAATCATAGGAGGTGTGGAGCATCGTTTTCACCAAGGCCAAAGATGACAGACCGACCGTGAGCAGGATCAAGATGAGGACCGCCATCCCTTCGACGTCGGCCCCGGACAACCGCATGAAGATCGAGATCGGCAGGGTCTCGGTCTTCATGGGCATGGATCCGGCCAGCATGATCGTGGCCCCGAACTCGCCGATGCACTTGGCGAAGGTTAGTACTGTGGCGGCGAGGATGCCGGGCACGGCCATGGGCAGGGTAACCAGACGGAAGGCCTGGGCGGGGGTGGCGCCGAGCGTGCAGGCGACCGCCTCGTACCGGGGAGGGATCCCGTCGAATGTCGTCTTGAGCAGGCGGGTAGCGATGCCGACCGTGGTGACGAACTGGGCGAGGACGATGCCGGGGAACTCGAAGACGAAGGAGAGCCGGCTTTGCTGGATGAGCGTGCCGAGCCGGGTGTTGAAGAAGATAAGAAGGAGAGCGCCCAGGGCGATCGGCGTGACCACCATGGGGAGTTCCAGGGCGAGGTCAATCGCCTTTTTCCCGAAGAATTCGAAGCGGGAGAGGGCGTAGGCGGTGGGGACGGCGATGACGAGCGACAAACCGGTCGCCAGCAGCGCCGCTCCCACACTGAGCTTTATGGAAAACAGCACCCGGGCCGAGGTCGCCACCGTCACCAGGCGGCTGGGCGAGACGAATCCGAACAGGCTGATGACGAGGATGCCGAAGAAGACGAACAGCGCCCAGGCGACCAGGATGGTCAGCCGACGGAAGCCGTTGTTCATTGGGCGGCGGGAGGATTCACCCATTCCGGGGGGACCTTGTACGGCTCACCCCCGACGGGCCTTTCCGCACCGAGGTATTCCAGGGCCTCTGCAGGCGTGGTGAAATACTTGAACTTTTTGAACTGCTCGAGCCCTTCGGGTGATTTCATGTATTCGATGAACTCCCGGGCCCGTGTGGGATTCTCTGTGCACAGCGGCACCGCCACGGCGAGGTAACTGATCCGGATGACCTCCGCGGGGTCGAGTTTCACCGTTTCGATCAGCTCGGGGTTCCAGTGCTCGAAGACGCTCCACCCGAGAATGGCGTCGGCGGCCTTCATGCTGATGGCATTGGCGGTTTTCTCGCAGCTGTCGGTGTAGTTGATGACGTTGGCGCGGAAGGCCTTCTTGTCTTCGGGGGCGAAGAGCTTGTCGACGAGTTCGGTGGCGAATACCCCGAGGCAGACCGTTTCAGGGTTGGCGATGATCACCTTCAAGCCGGGCCGGCAGAGGTCTTTCAGAGACTTGATCTGGTGGGGATTGCCTCGCTGGACGTTAATCGCAGGGACCAGATAGACGATTGGGGCGATCGTCGTCGGGTCGATGATCCCTTCTGCTTTGGCCTGTTCGATGAAATCGATCGAGCCGGGGAAGTAGACGTCGCCCTTCTTGGCCAGCTTGATCTGCGACAACAGCATGCCTGACCCTCCGGAGTTGACATCGACCTTCACCCCGGTCTTGGCCTCGAAGCCCTTGGCCAACAGTTCGGCCACAGGGGCCGCCGCCGCGCCGCACATGAACAATATCCGCTCCTCGCCCCAGGCCGACGACCACGTCGCCATGACCAACCCAGAACACAGCAACAGGATCATCAAAGATTTTTGCACCGCGCACATTCTCCTTCGCAAGAATTTCGGGCTCGGATGGTTTGTCCTGCCGGTCGATCCTGGCGTCTTGCCCGATCTCTTCCTGACGCACTTCTCCGGAATCGGCCGCACCCTCGACTAGAACTCAGCGACCAGCTCGAGGTAGGAGAAGGTCTGGTCTTGCTTGGCGGCAAATGCCGCAGCGACCGCGTCCCCTCCCCCTCCCCCCCCCTTAACCTCCGCGAGGGTGAAATGCGCTCCTACCAGTGCCAGCGCTATTTACTATTTTATACTATCATTTCATATCATTTGTCAATTTGGCCGCCGAAAGCGGTGCCTTGCCTGTCTTTTGGGATGACGAAGGATCTTTGCGCGAAGGCCACGGAGATGCCCCGGTGCGGGGGCGAGCCAAAGGCAGGCTGTCGAGCATGGGGCACGAACGCCCCAAACGGCCCGCGCTCATAGACCGTGTCCTGGCGTTAAGCATGATGAACAGAGGAAGCTTGGGCGCTTGCCATGGACCGTCCATCCGGTGGAGCCGATGGGATGGAGGGTGCGATGGATGCGGCGCGCGAACAACCGATGCCTGCGCCAGGCTCTGTTGAGCGAGGCCGATCGCGAGCAGGCGAGGGGGGGGGGCTGACCGCGGGCGGATGGGGCGTTGACAGAACGTCGGCGGCGTGCTATTATTTCGATGTTTCGCGTTTCGACGAAATGAAGGAAGGGGCAATCCCCGGATTATGGAGCATCATGGCATGCGCTCATTTTTGAATATCACCAAGGCGCTGGCCGATGAGTCCCGGCTCCGGATCTTGATGGGCCTTCGCCGGGGTGAACTCTGCATCTGCCAGATCACCGCCCTTCTGGAGATGGCTCCGTCCACGGTGTCCAGACATCTTTCCCTCCTCGACCAGGCCGGCCTTGTCGAGAAGCGGAAAGCGGGAAAATGGGCCTACTGTCGTCTCCCGGGGGCGGCCGCCCCACCGGTGGTGAAACAAGCTCTGGCTCTCGTCAGCCAGGCTCTGAATCCCACTGACCGGATCGCGCAAGATGCCAACCGGTTGGAAGCCATCAAGAACCTCAGTCTCGAGGAATTGTGCCTTCCTCAGAACAACCGTCGCATGCCAAAAGGGAAAAAACGATGAAATACCGCCTGCTGTTTCTGTGCACGGGCAATTCGTGCCGTAGTCAGATGGGTGAAGCCTGGGCCCGCCACCTCTGGCCCGATCTGTTCGACGTGTCTTCCGCGGGGATCGAAGCCCACGGTCTCAATCCTCACGCTGTTGCGGTCATGCAGGAAGCCGGCATCGATATGACCGGGCACCGCTCGAAAACCCTCGCCGAGCTTCCCACCCGCGATTTCGATTTCGTCGTCACCGTCTGCGGCCATGCGGATGAAGCCTGCCCGGTCTTCCCCGCGAAAACCCGCAAAATTCATCATGGGTTCGACGATCCGCCCCGCCTGGCGAAAACGGCGAAAACCGAGGAAGAAGCTCTGGCCCACTATCGCCGGGTTCGTGACGAGATCGCCGCCTTTGTCCGTCGGCTTCCTGTCGCCCTTGGTTTGTCCGATCCTTCCCGACCAGAAGACCGTCGTTAGCACTTCATCTCACGCCAAAGGAGCCACTATATGACCGCCACCGAAGCTTGTGTCACCAAGGAGCCTCAGGGCCTGGGCTTTTTCGAACGCTATCTGACCCTGTGGGTCGCCCTCTGCATCGTCGCCGGCATTGTCCTCGGCAAGGTCGCCCCAGGGGTGGCCACCTACCTGGATGGGATGGCCATTTTCGTCAACGAAGCTCCCGTCGTCTCGATTCCCATCGCCATCTGCCTGTTCTTTATGATGTATCCGATCATGGTCAAGATCGATTTCGCCGAGGTGCTCAAGGCCGGAAAGAGCATCAAGCCGGTTGGTCTTACCCTCTTCGTCAACTGGGCCATCAAGCCCTTCACCATGTATGCCATCTGTCTCTTCTTCCTTGGCACGCTGTTCATCGGCTTTATCGGTCCGGATGCCACCGACCTGGTCAAGATGCCGCTCGGTCTCGATCTGCCGGTCGATGCCATCCATGGGGAAGGCAAGGTCGTTCTGGCCAATGGGGTCAAGATGCTGCAGGTTCCACTGTGGCGGAGCTACCTGGCCGGCTGTATTCTGCTCGGCATCGCCCCCTGCACGGCGATGGTGCTGGTGTGGGGATTCCTGGCCCGGGGTAATCCGGGGCACACGTTGGTCATGGTGGCCATCAACAGTTTGACCATGCTTCTGCTCTATGGACCGCTGGGTGGATACCTGCTCGGCGTCGGCAAGCTGCCCGTGCCGTGGCAGGCCCTGTTGCTGTCTATCGCCATTTACGTCGCCTTGCCCCTGGTGGCCGGGTATCTGTCGCGGAAGTGGATCATCTCGGCCAAAGGCGAGGAATGGTTCAACCGTTCCTTCCTCCCTTTCCTTACCCCTATCACCATCGTCGCCCTCTTAGTGACTCTGATTCTGCTTTTCTCCTTCAAAGGGGAAGTCATCCTCTCCAATCCCCTGACCATTCTTTGGTTGGCCATACCCATGTTCATCCAGACCATGTTGATCTTCTGGCTTGGGTATGCCCTCTCTAAAGCGTTGGGTCTGACCTATGAGGACGCCGCGCCATCGGCCATGATCGGTGCCTCGAACCACTTCGAGGTGGCCATCGCCACCGCGACCATGTTGTTCGGCCTGTCGTCGGGTGCCGCCCTGGCCACCGTCGTCGGGGTTCTCATCGAAGTGCCCGTGATGTTGTGGCTAGTCCGCATCTGCCAGAGCACCACCCATTGGTTCTCCCGCGAAGCCGATCACGCGTCCTGATTCCGCTCTTCACGCTTTTTCCGACCTGACTATGAGGAGGTATCTCTCGTGAAATTCCCCCTGATCGCCCTCATCCTGGTGGTTCCGCTGATCGGAGTCGTTCTCTTCGCTCAGACCATGAGCCAGCCGGCCACGTCTGCGGGATCCGCTCTGGAGACATCCCCATCGGCTTCTCCGACGACGACCCCCGGCTCCACGCCGGGTGCCAGCCGCTCTGCCCAGGCCCTGAAGGATGCCGCCGCCGCCGACAAGATGTTGTTCATCTTCTTTCAAGATGGTACCTCCTCCCCACCCTCCGACATCCAGACCCGCTTCGAGGACCTCATGGCGAAGGAAGGCGCTTCCGCCGCCTGGATCGTCATCGACCGGAAGGACCCTGCCGAGCAGGACCTCGTCTCGAAGTTTCAGGTCCAGCATGCGCCCATGCCCCTCATTCTGGCGATGGCCCCCAACGGAGCCATCACGGCGGGCTTCCCGGGCGACAAGCTCTCCGCGACCACGATTCGCGAAGCCTTCGTCAGTAAGGGGTTGCAGGCCATCCTGGCTCCTTTGCAGCAGGGCAAACTGGTGGTTCTCCGCTTGCAGAACGCCACCACCACGGGCAATGAGGCCGCGGCGGCCGGAGCGCGCGAGTTCGCCGCCGATCCGCAACTGGCCGCCATGACCGAAATCGTCACCTGTGACCCCGCCGATCCCGCCGAAGCCTCCCTTCTCGAAAAAATGCGGCTGACCGGCTCGGGGGCCGAAACGCTCACCGTGCTTCTCGCTCCGCCTGGGCTCGTCGTTGGCCAGTTCACAGGAGCGGTGACCAAAGCCGACCTCATGGGGGCCCTGCAAGCAGCCACTTCCGGTGGCTGCGGGTCAGGCGGCTGCAGTCCGCGCGGCTGCGGCCCGGCCGGTTGTGCCCCCTGACGGAGTCACGACGGCATGCGACTGGGCACCTTGGTCGGCCGGGAGATCCTCGAGCGGAAAAGCCAGCTGGCTACCAGCTTCCTTTCGATTCTCCTGGGCATCAGCGTCATCGTTTCCGTCCAGAACATTCTTCACTTTTCGGAGAAAGCCGTCGCCTACGAACTCGACGCCCTCGGCGCCAACATTCTCATCCTGCCCAAGTCCGCCACTCTGCAGAACTATTACAGCTCCGATCTCCAGGACGAGCCGATGAACCGACCGGGAATCTCGACCCTGAGGCTTCGGCCCACGTTCTCGACTTCCTCGACACCCTCCATCGCGAGGGCAAGACCATCGTCATGGTGACCCACGACCTGCGGGCGGCTGACCGCGCCGACCGCAAGATCCGCCTCGTCGCCGGCGCCCTCGATGAACGAACTCCCAAAACCCACTGACCAAAGGAGAAACCATCCATGCGTTCCCTGACCGTCTACGATCCCCCGATGTGCTGTTCCACCGGCGTCTGCGGCCCTTCCGTCGATCCGGCCCTGCCGCGGCTCGCCGCCGATCTCGCCTGGCTCTCGGACCAGGGGGTCCAGGTGACTCGCCACAACTTTTCCCAGAATCCCGGCGCCTTCGCCGAGAACACTCTCGTCCGCTCAGCCCTCCAAGAGCAGGGGAATGAGTGCCTCCCGCTGTTCGTGGTCGACGGCAAGATCGTCAGTTCGGGAACCTACCCGTCTCGTGACCAGCTCGCCGCGTTCGTTGGCCTCGCCGAAACCGGGCGGAAGGTCACTCTCGACTCGCCCGAGGTCAAGGAACTTGTCGCCATCGGCGCCTCGATCGCCGCCAACTGCCTGGCCTGCTTCAAGTTCCACCATGACAAGGCCGTCCAGCTTGGTCTCACCGCCGATGATATCACCAGGGCCATCAACATGGCCCTGGCCGTCAAGAAAACCGCTGGGGAGCACGTCATGAAACTGGCGGATAGCACTCTCAACCCTGCCCCGAAGGTGACCGAGCCCTCATCCTGCGGCGGCGGGGAACCTGCGACGGGGGGGGCCTGCTGCGGTTGAACCGGGCCGCCGCCGCGCCTCTCAACGTGGGAGGGGGCGGTTCATCCCGCCATACAACAGTTCGTTGTTTGGCGAAACGACGAACCATGAACTCGGAAGGAGATTCGTATGCTTGGCCTGATTCCTGTACCCAGGAACATCTTTTTTACTGGGAAAGGCGGGGTCGGCAAGACCTCTCTGTCCGGCGCTTTCGCTCTTTCTCTGGCCGACTCGGGCAAACAGGTGCTGCTCGTCAGCACGGATCCTGCTTCCAATCTCGACGAGATGCTGCACGTCGTGCTGGGGCCCGCGCCCCTGCCCGTCCCCGGTTCCGGTCATCTGTGGGCCATGAATATCGACCCCGAGACCGCCGCCCGGGAGTACCGCGAGCGCAGGGTCGCTCCCTACCGCGACCTCCTGCCTTCCGCGGCCATCAAAAGCCTCGAGGAGCAGCTTTCCGGTGCCTGCACCACGGAGATCGCCGCCTTCGAAGTGTTTGCCAGTCTGCTCGGCGACCGCGAGACCCACGCGCGCTTCGATCACATCGTCTTCGACACCGCGCCCACCGGCCATACCCTTCGTCTCCTGAAGTTGCCCGCCGCCTGGGACGACTTCCTGGCCCAGAACATCGGCGGCAGCTCCTGTCTGGGCCCGCTCGCCGGCCTGCAAAATCAGAAGCGCTTGTTCAGCGCCGCGATGCTGGCCATCGCCGATTCCCACCAGACCGCCATCGTTCTGGTGGCCCGCCCCGACCGTGCCTCCCTGCAGGAAGCCGAACGCACCCGGGCTGAACTCGCCGCCCTCGGCGTCATCAACCAGCGCCTGGCGGTCAACGGGGTGCTGGAGAGGGTGACGACGAACGATCCAGTGGCCGTCGCCATGACCGCGCGGGCCTCGGAGGCCCTCGAGGCCATCCCTGAGGGCCTGCGGGCCCTGCCAGCGGATCGCTTCCCCCTTGTCGGCTTCGAGCTGTTGGGCCTCGAATCCTTGCGGGCTTTTTACGGCAGATCGACCCTGGTCACCGGGTTCCCCCCACCCGCCCAGGATCCTCTCCCCGACCTGGGTTCTCTCGAAGACCTGATCGAGGAACTGGCCGAAATGACCCACGGGGTCATCATGACCATGGGGAAGGGCGGTGTTGGGAAGACCAGCATCGCGACGGCCATTGCCACAGCTCTCGCCTGGCGCGGTCATGCCGTCCATCTGACTACCACCGACCCTGCCGCCCATACCGACCGTTCCCTGGAGAAGGTCTTTCCGGGGTTGCGGGTGAGTCACCTGGATGCTGCCGCCGTGACGCGGCGCCACAAGGAGGAGGTTCTGCGCACCGCTGGGGCCCAGCTCGACAGGAAAGGTCTCGACCTGCTCGAGGAGGAGTTGCGCTCCCCCTGTATCGAGGAGGTGGCTGTTTTCAAGGCCTTCTCCCAAATCATCGATGAGGGCAAGGACGGCTTCGTGGTCCTGGACACCGCTCCCACGGGACACACGCTCCTGCTGCTCGACGCCGCCGAAGCCTACCATCGGGAAGTCTCGAAAACCGTCCAACAAGTTCCGGAGGCCGTCCGCCTCCTCCGCAAGCGACTCGAGGATGACACGTTCACCCGGGTGCTCATTGTCACTCTTCCCGAAGCGACCCCCGTGCATGAAGCCGCACACCTGCAGCGCGACCTCGAACGGGCGGGAATCACCCCCTTCGCCTGGGTTATCAACCAGAGCCTGACGCCCTGCCCAGTTTCCGACCCGTTCCTGCAGGGGAAACGGGCCCGGGAAGCCCGTTTCCTGAGGGAAGTTGCTGAAACCCTGGCCGAAAAGGTCGTCCTTGTCCCCTGGAGCCCCGCCGGGATTCCTCCTTCCTCATGCGGTGCCCCCCCGAATACTGGCAGGGAAACTTTCGCCTCCCTGCCCGGTGTCCGAACGCGATAACCGTTCGCCTTTCCCGAGTATTCAGAAAGGAGAAAGAACACCCATGACCAACTCCACGTACTTCTGCTCGAAAAATGTCCCCGCCTACGCCACCGTTCTGCTCGTCTAGCTTGGGGTCTCCGCCATCTCCGCCTGGGGCGCCCGCCGTTTTCTGCACGTTAAGGCACGACCTTCGTGTTGCCCATCCGGCCACGGAGTGCTGGCGCCGTTGATCTGGGCCGGCCTGACGGCGATGGCAGGTATGGGAATTCTGTTCGGTGCCAGTGCGTGGCATCTCACCCACCTGCGCGCCAGCCTGCATCGACTGGCGGATGGGGATCCCGAACCCGAGATTCCTCCGGTCTGGTGCCCGGTGCTGACCCTGGCCACGGAGGCCATCCTGCAGACCGCAAAAAAGCTTCGTCAGCAAGGTGGGAGGAAGTGAATGGCCCACCTGGCTGGCCGATTGGTCTACAAGTCATTGCTGAACCGCATCAACGCCTTCCCCGGCGGGGCCCCGAAATCATTCTCGTGATGACTTTTTCCGCAAACTGTCGCAAAAAGATTGACACACTTCCATGGCTCACGGCTGGCGGGATGAAGACCCATGAGTAAAGAGCGGCCCGTCACCGCTTCATGCAACAGTCTCAAATCGAGCTTGACGAAGGTTCGCGTTCATGGGATGATACCCCTGTCCCCTTTGCGTAGCCAAATGTCCTTTCTCCCACCCTACCCCTAGGAGAACCAGCCCAGTGGAAGGTCTTTTCCAGCCCAGCCGCGTTCGAATGCCTGATTTTTTCTTGCAACCTCAGGCGAGCGGTGATTCCCTCCAGCGCACTCCAGGTACGATGACTTGCCTGGGTGAGAGGGGTTCGGTCGCCCTCCCATGACCGAAACCTCACCCGCGAAAACTCGCGCCGAATTGGCGCCGGCAGTTTGTTTCGTCGGCAAATCGGAGACTGGCAAGACCACCTTGCTCGAAAAATTGATTCCCGAGTTGAAACGCCAAGGAATCCGTATCGGCACGGTCAAACATCATGCCCACCCCGGCTTCGAAATCGATCAACCAGGAAAGGACACTTGGCGACATGCCCAAGCTGGCAGCGAGCATGTCGTTCTCATCGCCCCCGATAAGGTTGCGTCGATTCGTATCCTTCCCCGTGAACCTTCGCTCGAGGAGATCCTTTCCGAGATGCATGATCTTGACCTTGTTCTCGTCGAGGGCTTCAAACGCTCGAGCCTGCCCAAAATCGAGATCGTTCGCATGGCAAGAAGTCCCGAGGCCATCTGCGCTGCGCATGAAGTCATCGCCTTCGTTACTGATGGCCCGCTCCCGTTCTCTGTACCGACATTTGGCCTGGAAGATATTCCTCAGCTTGCGAACTTCCTCATTCGGCACTTCGGCCTCCGGCCAACCCCGGACAGAGACTCGTGCGATAGCCCCACGGACGGGCAACACCATTATCCCGAGCCCTCGCCCGCATGATCAGCGGTCAGAGAGGGCGCTTCCCCGATTTGTCGGAGTGGCCATGGGGGAAATGGCGGAATGACCTCTCCGTTCAGGGGCCGAGGGAACCCTGATTTTTCCCACCGTTAAAGGAGCTAGGCATGATTGAATGGCCCAAGGGAGAGGTAGTGAGAGTAGCTGTCGCGTTGGCGATCATGGCCAACCTCTTTCTGGTCCCTTTGACTGGGCATGGGGAAGACCAGGCGCCACCGGACACGACCGGGAAGGCTGACCCGACTGCCTCAGAGAAGAAACCAACGGCAGCCCCGGAATACGTCGGTTCTGGCAGTTGCAAGAATTGTCACAAAGGCCACTCCAAGGATTGGAAGGTGAATCCGCATCGCAACATCTCAGAAATGGCCAATCGTTCCTTGGCCAGAGATTGTGAGAGTTGCCATGGTCCAGCCAGCCTTCACCTTGAAGCGGGTGGAGGCGCCACGGGAATCATCAACCCTCTGAAGACCTCGGGCCAGGCAATCAACAGCATGTGCTTGTCCTGCCATGCCCAAGGGTCACTGATGGAGGCCAAAGGCTCGCTCCATCTCACGCATGAGTCGAACTGCCTGACTTGTCATGCCATTCATAACAACCACCAGGAAAGATTGCTGAAAAAACCGCAGACGCAGCTCTGTCAGGACTGTCATGCCCTGCAGGTGGCTGAAACCAAATTGTTTTCCCGGCACCCGATTCGAGAAGGACACATGCAGTGTTCCCAATGCCATAACCCTCACGGAGCCAAAGAAAAAATGTTGATTCGCAACACCGTGAATCAACTTTGTACCAAATGCCACAATCAACAGGTCGGTCCCTTCACGTTTGATCATCCCCCCGTCTCAGAAAGCTGTTTGACCTGCCACAAAGCGCATGGCTCCCAAATCCGGGGTCTTTTGGAAGCAAGGGTCCCGGTACTGTGCCTGCGCTGTCATGGCAACACGTCGTTCACTCACGATCAAAGCCAACCCAACAAGCATAAATGCCTGGATTGCCACGAATCGATCCACGGCTCCAATTTCGAGAGCAGGTTTTTCCGATGAAACATGAACTTCCGAAATGGGCATTGACGCTGGCAGTGGCGGCGTGGTTCTGTTGGGGGGCTGTTCTCCCGATGGCCCATGGCAAGGGGAAACCCGCTCCACCCGCCGCTCCACACCCGGACCGCGGCTTGGCAAATTATTCCGGCCCCCCTATCCACATGGACGGTTTTCTCACCTTGTCCGGAGGGGGCTACGGCACCAGCGGGAACACATCGTATGGTCGCCAATACCGCGATCTGGAAAACCCAGCGGCCATCGGCCGGCTCGATTTGCGGTATTTCAATGACCCGTACTTCTCCGCCCGTCTCCTCGGCCAGGATCTCGGAAGTCTCAACTCGCGATGGTCAGGCGTGGCGTTCTTTCGGAACCACCTGCGACTCGAGGCGACAGGAGGCCGCATCTCCCATACCACAACCCACCGTACCGGGTGGAAAACCCAGCGGGATTGGATGGCACTCCAGGCGCAGTATGATTTCCACCCGCATTTCGCCCTGCGGTACAAGTATGATGGCCATGATCGTAACGGATTTGCACCTTCCAACTTCCTTGACCATTCCTTCCAGAGTCATGAGATCGGGGTAGATTACCTCTGCCTGGACTGGTCCGGACAAATCTTCTGGCGAGACGGCCGGTTCGACCGGGCCCGAAACGGAAACGACCAGACCGAATTCGGAATCACCCTCGGCAAGGATTTCGGGCGGGGCACCGATCACTTGCTCATGAGCCTGGAGCAGGATACAGTGCAAAGTCAGCTCGACCACGCCACCAAATTGAAAACCCATTCGTTCGCTTCGGTCTACACCCTGAACCCCCACCGTTTCTGGACCGTTCGCGGTTCCTTCCAGGGAACCACCAGAGACAGCCAGATCGTCAGGCAGTACAGCCCCTTGGCGATGTCCTACGATGATGACACCCAGTCCCGCAATTTCAGCCTGGACATCGCCTATCACGGGTTCAAATCCGTGCGAGCCCGTTCCCGGATCACTGGCAACACATTCCAGCGGTTCTCCCATCTCGAGCACCAACTTCCTGACTCCCAACGAACGACGATCGATGTGTTCCTTGCCAACAGGGCGAAAGCCCCCCTCTCCTGGAATCTCCGCCTCTCCGCGAGCGAGCAGGACGGCGGCAACCTGCGATACCTCGATGCCAACCCTCTCAAGAAAATGGACTATTTCCCGGCAACGTCCCATCGCCGCCGCCGTGCCCTGCTCGGACTCGCCCATCCCGCCCTCAAGGACAAGCTTTTGGTGAGCGCGACCGCCTCCAAAGACTGGACCGAGTATGACCGCTCCCCGACCATGGGGGTGAACCATCATCAAATGGAGGCCAGACAGGTCGATGTGGCGTGGATGGCTGATGATCGCCTGTCTGTCAGCGCCGGAATCGGCGCCAGCCGGTCCGATTTCCAGGGACGGCTGCTGGCTTGGCGAAATTCCCAATTCACCCCCACCCTGGACTCCTACCTCGCCCATGACCTCATCCAAACGTGGTCCCTGGGGTATGTGCTCGGTCGTCGCACCCATCTGTCGATCGATCTTCTGAACGTAACCAGCAAGAACGAGGGGTTCATGAACTCAGCACGCTTCAGGGAATTGGAACAACGTTATGAACTTGACCGGCGACTGTCCAAGAACGCCCGGCTGGGGTTGCGCTACACGCATTCCTGGTATGATGAGACGGTCCACCACCTGGAAGACGGTCGGGTTCAACGATGGGACATCGACTACCGGATCGAATTCTAGGCCCAGGCACAGAAACAGGAACGACGACACCATTGCAGGAGAGATGAAAGTGGAGCAGGTGGGTATCCGGACGTTGTTTTTGGGATTGGCGGTAGGCGGGATCTGCATCGTTCTCTCCGGTTGTTTTCCCGGCAGTGGAGGAAAATCAGGCTTGGGCTTCACTGGCCTCGCCTATTCAGCTGAGCAGGCAAGGGACGCCCTGGCTGCCGGGGGAGCGTTTCCGGGCGAAACCGTGAAAAACAGCTTGACAAGCTACGCTTCAGCCGACGTGTCGAAAGAACGCATTCATGCCAAAAAAAGCAGCGTGCTGGCCGCCGTCCGTTCGACCACCCTGGCGGGAGCGGTTCATGCCTCTGTCAGCAATCTCGATTATGAAAATCCCAACTGCCTCACTTGTCACTCCAAGCCTGCAGATGTTTCCGATGCCGACTATCGTGCCATGAACGCCTACTATCAGGGAGACATTTTAAGCGAAAGTTCACGGGATGCCAACATCGCCATGGCCCATGTGAAAATGCTGCCCTATATTTCCGGCATGACCCCCGAGAGCGTTTTCCCGCAAAAAGCCAGCAGTAACCAATGCCGCGTGTGTCACCAATCGGTCGACACCTCCAAGGATGGCTCGGGAGGAGGGCTTCGCAAGAATGTGAACGTCGAAATTTGCGCCTCGCCCTCCTGCCATGGCCAAGGGACACAGTATACCAACGCGGAATATTATCAAGAGTGAGGAGAGCCTGCTGCTATGGTTAAGAACGAAAGTATTACCCCTCACGGGATCTCTCGGCGTTCCTTTTTGAAAACGACAGCTGCCCTCATGGGAGCCGTTGTTTTCGGTGATGTTTTCCTCTCCTGTCCGACGGCGCAGGCCAACCTCCCAGATGGGGAAAACACCCCCGACCTCGAGGATGCCACGTACAGATACGTTTTTTCCGTCTGCCAGAACTGCCATAGTCGCTGCGGCATCGTCGGCAAGATCAAGGTGACTTCGACCGGTCATGAATTGGTCAAGCTGGAGGGCAATCCCTATCATCCCAACAATCTCGAAGAAGATGAACGTCCCAACTATACCGACCCTGTGATCACGACGATCAACGGGGTTCAATATCTGACCAAGCCCGGTCGGTTGTGCCCCAAGGGGCAGGCCGGTTTGCAAGTGCTCTATAATCCCTTCCGCGTCAAGCACCCACTCAAGCGAACCGGAAAACGCGGCGAAGGAAAATGGAAGACCATCAGCTGGGCGACGGCCTTCGAAGAGATTGCCACCAAGATGAAGGCGTTGGTCGCCCCCTGGGATAGCCGATTGACTACCCCGATCATCGCCTCCGATACGGACCTGACCGTGGGGCCGATTGCCAATCAGATCATGTTCTCTCCAGGCCGCAGCACCGATGGCGACATCATCAATCGGTTTTTCCTGCACGGCATCGGGACCCGCAATGAGCGCCTCGACCACACCAGTATTTGCGAAGCCTCCCATCACATCGCGAATTACTGCATGACCCAGGTCAGCGACAAAAAGAAGGTTGGCGGCAACAAAAACCATTACAAACCCGACATTGAGGAAGCCCGCCTGTTGATATTCTTTGGCGCCAACCCTCTGGAAGCCAATTTCCCCATGCTCGCCCTGGCGCGCAAGATCGTCGACTTCAAGAAGAAAGGCGGGAAGTTGGTGGTCGTTGATCCCCGCTTTTCCAAAACCGCCGCCAAGGCCGATGTGTGGGTGCCCGCCAAGCCAGGAACCGACGGGGCGTTCGCCCTGGGCCTCTGCCGCTGGCTGGTCGACAACAACAAGTACAATGCCGCCTTTCTCAACTCTTGTAATGAAGCTTCGGCCGCCGCTAACGCCAACAAGGACTCCTCCTGGACGGACGCCACGTTTTTGGTCGTCACCGATCCGGGCGCCAGCTCTCTGACCAAGGGCTATTTCCTGACGCCTGCCGATCTCCTGGCTTCCCCCACCGCCGGAGCCACCACCTGCTATTGGAACGGCACCACCGCCAAAGAAATCACGACGGCCCCCATCACCGATCAGGTGCTGACCGCCAAGGATGTCGTGGTGACCTTGAAAGATGGCAAGACCTGCATCTGTTCAAGTGTTTTCACCCTGGTGAAGGCGAGGATCGAAGAAAAGACCCAAGCCGAATACGCGGCCATCTGCGGCATCGATGTCTCGCTGTTCGAAAGAATCGGGGCCCTGATCGCCAGCGCCGGGAAAAAAGCCTGCGCCAATGCGTACCGCGGCACTGTTCAACACACCAACGGGTTCTATTCACAACTGTGTGTGAATCTGTTGAATTTGCTCATCGGCAATTTCGATTGGAAAGGCGGCAACGGATTCGGCGGCGGCAGTTACTCATTTGCCAAAAGCGCCCCCGGTACACGTGAACCCGCGACTCCCCCGAACTCCAATGCCAGCAAAGTCAAGGGAGTGCGCATCGATCGGGGCAAGTACGCCAAGCACTCCGATTGTGCCATCGCTCTCGGGGAAGCCCTCGGCAAGCCCAAAAGACCGTGGTATCCCATGGCCTATTACGGGTTGTACCAGGAAATCATCCCTGGAATTTACGATCAATATCCCTATCCCTGCAAAGTCCTCTTCACCTATTGGAATGCCCTCCCCTACTCCGCTCCCGCCATGAAAGACATCTGGGAGGCGACGATGAAGGACGGTGATACAGGAGATCCCGATTCGATGCCGGCGACCGCCAAGGTTCCCTTGTATGTAGCCATCGATCCCGAGATTGGAGAAGCCTCCGCCTGGGCCGATTACATCCTTCCGGAGACCACCTATCTGGAGAGGTTTTCGATGCCAGGAGGAACTCCGACTATCCTGACCAAGTTCACCTCTTTGCGTCAGCCGATGGTCGGCACGTGGGACGACGAAACCAACTTCGTGGATTTCGCCGATCGTTACCAGAACAACCCCAATGCCGAAAACAACTACTATTGCTGGATGGCCACCAAGGCAAATACCGACGACTCCATCCCCGCGAAATCGTGGCCCAAGATGCTGGAAGACATTTTCGTGGGTTTGGCTCTCAAACTTGGCCTTCCGGGTTTTGGAACCGCGTATTCGGTTGACGATGCAGGCAAAGTCGTCATCCACAACGCCTGGGATTCAGCCAGGATCCTCGTGGAGAATCTTTCGCTCAACAACATCGGTGCCGTGCCGGCAGCAACCGTGGATAATATCCTGCGCAAGGGCGGGTTGTTTGCCCCCCCTGGAACCGCTTATGCCGGGGAATACTTAGCCAATCGCTACAAGAACCTCCTGCACATGTATATCGAGCAACTGGTCTATTTCAAGGATGCCACCACCAACGCAAGCTATGATGTATTCGGCATGGCCAAGTATCAAGAGATCCAGGGAACCAAGGGGACCAAGATCAACGATTCAGCCAAGTATCCCTATCACCTCGTCACCTTCAAATTGGTCGAACACGCTCAGGCCCGAACGGCTCATTGCCCCTACCTGACGGCGGTGACCGGGGAGAACGGCCTGCTGATCTCGGTCTCCGACGCCGAGCAACTCGGCATCAAAACCGGAGACGTCGTCAAGGTCTCCTCGCCCACCGCAACGTATGTCGCCCCCGACGGAACCACGCGAGTCAAAACCATCGTGACCGAAGGACTCCGCCCGGGAGTGGTGGCCTTTTCTCACCATTTCGGTCACTGGGAAATTGCGAGCCGGGCCAATCACTGTATCGATTCTCTGCCTGCCGGATACGATGTCCGACGCTCCAAAGGGATTCAATTGAACATCATCATGCGTACCGATCCAGATATCACCACCGCTCCGACCACCCTCCTCGACAAAATCGGTGGCAGCGCTGCGTTCAACGACACCTTTGTCAGAATCGAAAAAGCTTAGCCGAAGGAGCATGGAGCCATGGGAAAGCAATTCTGCTGGATCTTCGACCCAGAGCGGTGCGTAGGATGTCATGCCTGTACCGTCGCCTGCAAATCGGAAAACAACACCAATCCCAACACCTCTGAAATGCCTGACGGCCCTGACTGGCGCTGGGTGGTGACGCAACGATCAGGAAAGTTCTCTCTCACCAATCCCTCCTACCAAGAATTCTTTACGTCCATGGCCTGCTATCATTGCGCCGCTCCGGCCTGCCAGAAAGCCTGCCCCGTCGGCGCCATCAGCAAGGCCGCCGATACCGGCCTCGTCACCATCGACCAGAGCAAATGTGTCGGCTGCAAACGATGTTCCTGGGCCTGCCCGTACGGCGCCCCCCGGTTCAACCTGATGACCAAAAAAATGGAAAAGTGCACCGGGTGCCGTCACAAACTCCTCAACAAAGGCGATGGGACGTACGATTACACCGCCCCACCCGCCTGTGTTTCCACTTGTCCCGGACGAGCCTTGCGCTTCGAATGGCTGAGTGTGGCTTTAACCAAAACCCAGACTGGAGCGGCCCCCGAGGGATTCGCCCACCCCCGCCTCACCCGACCACAGGTGCAGTTCGTCAAGTAGTTGACCTTCGGACGCTCAAGAGTCGGGAGCAGGCTGCGGCCTGCTCC
>CALLCO010000214.1 GCA_937998695.1 Candidatus Ozemibacteraceae bacterium | reverse complement strand
CGGGGGGCGACAAGACCCGACCAGGGTGACGTCGCCTCCCACCGCGCCCCTTCGGCGCCCCTTCGCGGTCCGGCCCGTGTTCATCAGGCCCATGCCCATCCCGGGCGCGGCCTGTCCGAGATCCGCGCCCTGCTGGCGGCGGCCGATCTGCGTCCAGCGGCGCGCGCCGCCGCCCTCGCCTGTTTCCAGGCGCTGGCCGAGGCGGAAGCCCGGGTGCATGGCACCAGCGTCGAGAAGATCCATTTCCACGAGGTGGGGGCCCGCGACAGCATCGCCGACCTTGTCGGCACGGCCGTCTGCCTCGACGATCTCGGGGTCACCTCCCTCTTCGTCTCGCCCATCCATATCGGCACCGGGTTCATCACCTGCGATCACGGGCGTCTGCCGGTGCCCGCCCCCGCCACCGCTCTGCTGCTGCAAGGCTACCCGGTCTTTGCCGATCCCACCATCGTCGGTGAGCTGACCACGCCGACCGGCGCCGCCCTGGTCCGGGGACTGGGGGCGCAGCCCGGCCTGCCTCCCGGTTTCACCTACCAGCGGGTCGGCCACGGCTGCGGCCGCAAGGAGTTCGGCCTGCCCAACCTGCTGCGCGCTTTCCTGGGCGAGGCTTCTCGCCCCGGCCGGCGGCTCGATACGGTGGCCCTGCTCGAGACCAACCTCGACAACGTTACGGGTGAAATGCTCGGGCACGTGCTCGAGCAGGTGATGGCCGCCGGAGCCCTCGACGTCACGCTGACCCCGCTGCAGATGAAGAAAGGCCGGCCCGGTCACTTGCTGGCGGTGATGTGCGCGCCTCCGCGGGCCGCCGCCCTCGAGGATCTGCTCTTCCGCGAGTTGCCCACCCTCGGCATTCGCCGGCAGATGCTGACCCGCTCGGTGCTGGCCCGCGACCCCGCCACCGTCGAGACCCCGTATGGGCCCTTGCCTGGCAAGCGCATCCGCGAGATCGACGGGAAGACCCGCACGGTCGTCGAGTTCGATGCCCGTCGGGCCGCCGCCGCCCGGGCGGGGCTTCCCTTGCGCGCCCTCGACGAACGTCTACACGCCGCCACCTCCTCCGTTCCGGCCAAATCCACGGAAAGGGGGAGCGGTCTTGTTCCGCGGGCCCTGCCTAGAGGCCCGCGTCGCGGCTCCAGCCCCCAGGGGAAAAAACCAACGACTGTCGCGAAAGCCCCAGGAATGGCTCGAGCCCCCGGGCCCACGCCTCTCAGGGGGAAAGGCGCGGCCTCGCGAACAGCCCGGAAAGCCCGCTCCCGCGGGCCTGCCCCTCGAAAGTTCCGAGTCGCCCCGCCGACCCCAGACCAGGGCCGCCGCTGAAGATCAGACGGCGCGCCGAAAGGAACCCGCCATGCCTCGCGCCCGACACACCGATCCGTGAACGAAGAGAGGCCTCCCCTTGGACAGGCAGACGGAAAACCGATCCGACCCCTGGGTCTGGCGGACGTCTGGCGAGCAAGGTGTGACGCGACCATGCCCCGCCTGTTCGCGGGAACGTCACGGGCGGGGCGAGGAAAAAGAAGCGTGAAGGACGCACCAGTCCGAAAGTTCACCCCGAACCGTATGCCCGCAGGAGTGGTCGGGACAGGCCCGTCGGGGGAAGTCGCCTTTCTTGCTCGGAAAGGGTGTCCAGCCCATTTCCAATCGCGGCAGGAACCGAATCGATGGCGGAGCGAGTGGATGGAACGAGCGCCACCCTCGAGGTGGCGGGCAGGAGTTTCCCCACGCTCGAGGCCCTGTTCGAGGCGATGTTGCCACAGCGATCATGGCCCCGGCTTCCCGCCCGAGCCGGTCTCGAGAGGTGCACGGGTGGCTTGGGGAAATGGACGGAACATGCCGATACATTGTTGTGCACCGAACCGTGTGCTATGATGTGCCCCGAAGTTTTCGTGGAAGAGGCATCTGGCCATGAATCTCACCGGTCGTCCCGTCACTGTCATCGGCGCCGCCAAGAGCGGCCTCGCGGCCGCTCGCGGCTTGTTGGGCCTCGGCGCCCGGGTGTTCGTTTCCGATCTGCAACCGCTCGAGCGCCTGCAGAAGACTCTGGCTGAGGCCGGGCTCGGCCCGGAGACAGGAGTGACGTGCGAGGGGGGAGGGCATACCGACCGGGCCCTCGAGGCGGATTTTCTCGTGCTCAGCCCGGGCGTGCCGACCACCATTCCCATTCTCAAAAAGGCCCAGGAGAAAGGCATTCCCATCCATTCGGAGATCGAGATCGCCTATCGCCTGTCGCAAGGGCGGCGCCTGGTGGTGACGGGCAGCAACGGCAAGACCACGACCACCACCCTCCTCGCGAAGTTCTGCGAAAAGGCCTTTCCGCGAGTCTTCCTCGGCGGCAATATCGGCATCCCGATGATGGAATTCGCCGCCCAGACCCGCCCCGACGATGTGCAGGTGCTCGAGGTGAGCAGCTTCCAGCTCGAGACGATCTCCTCGTTCACGCCCGATATCGCGATCATCACCAACTTCTACGAGAACCACCTCGACCGGTATCCCGACTACGCGGCCTATTGCGAGGCCAAGGAGCGGATCGCCATGAACATGGGGCCCGCCCACTGGCTGGTGCTCAACGCCGACCAGCCGCGCATGGTCGAGGTGGCCGCCCGGGCCAGGTGCCGCGTGGCCTGGTTCGGCTGGAACCTCGGCGACCGCCGGCCCGGGGTCACCTGCGAAGACGGGCGGTTCATCTGGGTGTCCGCCGCGGGGACGCGCGAGGTGATGTGTGCCGACGCCTCGATCAAGCTGATCGGTCGCCACAATCGCGAAAACGTGATGGCGGCGGTCGCCGCCGCCCGCCTGGCGGGGGCCCCGGTTGCCGTTCTCGAGCCGGTCCTGCGCGAGTTTGGTGGGGTCGAGCACCGTCTGGAATGGGTGCGCGAACTGGACGGAGTGACCTTCATCAACGATTCCAAGGGCACCAACTGCGCCGCCTCGATCATTGCCATGGCGGCTTGCCGTCCGCCGATGATCCTCATCGCCGGCGGTCGCGACAAAGGCACCGACCTTTCGGAATGGGTGACCGCCGTACGCACCCGCACGAAAGGGGCGGTGCTCTACGGCGAGGCCCGGGAGCGGTTCCGCTCGGCCCTGGAAGGGCTGGCGCCGTTGAAGATGGCCGAGTCGTTCGGCGCGGCGGTCGAGCTGGCCCACCAGTGGGCCTCGCCCGGCGATACCGTGCTGCTGTCGCCGGCTTGCAGCAGTTATGATCTGTTCCCCAACTTCGAGGTGCGGGGAACGGTCTTCAAGGAACTGGTCGGGAAGCTGACCGCCAAGAGGGCGACCCGCCCATGAAACCACAGCATTTCGACCATTTTCTATTTCTGCTGGTCATCGCCCTGATGGGGATCGGCCTGACCATGGTCTACTCCGCCAGTTCGATCGCCTCGATGACCGACATGGACGACGGGTCGTTCTATTTCAAACGGCAACTGGTCTGGGTCTGCCTGGGTCTGCTGGCCCTGCTCGGGTTCGCCCACCTCGACTACCGCCGGCTTGAACCGCTCGCGGTGCCGCTGCTGGTCACGTCCATCATCCTGCTCGTCGTCGTGCTGATTCCAGGGGTGGCTCGTGAGATCGGCGGCGCCCGGCGCTGGATCAGGCTGGGCGGGGTTGGTTTCCAACCGTCGGAATTCGCCAAACTCTGTTTCGTCATCTACTTGGCCCAGTCCATCGCCACCCGCCAGGACCGTATCCAGAGCCTGTTGCACGGCGTGCTGCCCGACATGATGGTCATGGGCCTGATCTTCGTGCTCATCCTGAAAGAGCCGAACCTGTCGACGGCGGCCATTGTGGCAGCCACTTTCGTCGTGCTGCTCTTCTTGGGAAACGGGTCCCTGGTGCATCTCGGCGGCTTGGGCTTGGCCGGGGCCACGTTGGTGGTGGCGCTCATCTTCCAGGAACCCTACCGGTTGCGCCGCTTTCTCGCCTTCTGGGATCCCTGGGGGGCCGCCCGCACCTCGGGGTATCACATCATCCAATCGATGATCGCCATCGGCTCGGGCGGATGGTGGGGCCTGGGCCTGGGGCAGAGCCGGCAGAAATTCCACATCCTGCCCGAGCGGCACACCGACTTCATCTTCGCCATCATTTGCGAGGAGGTCGGCCTGATCGGTGGTCTGTTGGTCATCGGGTTGTTCCTGCTCGTCATCTACCGTGGGTTCTACATCGCCAATCGCGCACCCGATCTGTTCGGGTTCCTGCTGGCGGCGGGCATTACCAGCCTGATCGCTTTCCAGGCCCTGATCAATCTGGGCGTGGTGCTGTGCGTCCTGCCGACCACCGGCGTGACGCTGCCCTTCGTCAGTTACGGCGGATCGAGCCTGTTGTTCATGGCCGCCGGCGTCGGCATCCTGCTCAGCGTCTCGCGCTACGGGGCCGGCCACCACGCCTTTGAGGACAGCCGCCAGAAGCCGTTCTCGAGCCGGTTCCTGGCGTTCGGCCGCCGCCTGTTGGCCCGGCCGCGGCCGTGATGGTGTGAAGAAGGTCCTGCTGGCCGGCGGTGGCACGGGGGGGCACATCTATCCCGCCCTGGCCATCCGCGAAATCCTGCGCGAGCACCTGCCGGGCGGCGTCGAGACCGCCTATATGGGCCAGCCCGACGGCATGGAAGCCGGGATCGTGAAACGGGAAGCCGACCTGCCATTTCTTCCGGTGCGGGCCCAGGGCATGCCCCGGACCCTGTCTGCCACATGGTTCACCTTTCCCTGGCGGAACCTTCAGGGCATCTGGGATGCCGTGGCCCATATCCGGGCGTTTTGGCCAGACCTGGTCATCGCCACCGGCGGGTTCGTGGCCTTCCCGGCTCTCCTGGCCGCCCGCCTGAATGGCATTCCCTTCGCCATCCACGAGCAGAACGCCGCCATCGGCGTGACGAACCGGCTGTTCGCCGGTGCTGCCTGCCGCGTTCTGCTGACCTATCGCGAAGCCTACGCGGGCGAGGCCCCACGGGTGGTGGTGACCGGCAATCCGGTTCGCCGCGCCTTCCTGGCCCCCGCTCCCGCCTCCGGGCGTTTCCCACGAGGAGAGGGGGAGTTTTGGATCCTCATCGTGGGTGGCTCGCGCGGGGCCCGCAGTCTCAACGAAGCGGCGGTCGGCCTGCCTGCCGCCTGGTGGAAGGCCCATCCGACCATCCGCCTCCTGCATATCACGGGGGAGCGTGATTTCGCCGATATCAAGAAACGGGTCGTGGATCCGGCTCGACATCGGGTGTTGCCCTACCTGCACGAGATGCGGGAAGCCTTCGACCTGGCCGACCTGGTCGTGTCGCGGGCCGGCGCGACCATCCTGGCGGAGTTGGCGGTCTGTGGCAAACCCGCCATCCTGGTGCCCTACCCACACGCCACCGACAACCATCAGGAAAAGAACGCCCGCACCCTGGCCGAGCGCGGGGCAGCCCGGCTCCTCCTCGATCGAGACCTTGATCCGGCCCTACTCGGGTCTGCCATCGTCGAGGTGATGACTTCCGGCGAGCGCGGCGCGATGGGAAAAGCCATGTCAGAGTCGCGTCCCCCAGATGTCGAGCGGAGAATCTGGGAGGCCCTCGGTCCCCTCTTGGCGTGAGCGAGACGCCTCGATCGCCGGCCGGCAACTCCCGGTCTGCCACCGGGGATCTGCCACTGGGCACGAACGAGGAGGAAACGCCCCAGAGCGCGTAGCAGACCGGGCAGCAGAAGCCATTGGCCACGGACGAGGAGGAAACTCTTTGGCAGAGGTGCAAAATCGAGATGCGGTCGAAACACACCCCGGGGATTGCATGTCGTGCATAAAGGTGGTAGAGTAGGGCACCAAAAAATCGGTGCAACCGGGTGGGTTTTTTGTCCCAAGACGCTGTCAAGGCAAGGAAGCCGTTTTCCCTGCCCCTGAAAGAGGGGTTTTCGGAAACCACTGAAGAACGGATCCGGACCAGGCGATTCCGCCTGCGTGTCAGGAGTCTCGGGCGCCTCGGCAAGCCACTGAAAATCCTGCTCTCCCTGGGCCTGATCGCACTCCTTTCCTACATCGCGGTGGTTCAGATGAAGCATCTGTTTTTCGGCACGAGTTACTTCGAGATCCGTGCAATCGAAGTCGAGGGCTTGTCGGCCATCGCTCGGGCCGATTTGATGAGGTTCGCGAATGTTGCACCGGGTCAAAACATCCTGACCTTTGATCGGCAGGCGCTTCAGGAGAGGATTCTCAGACATCCTTGGGTGAAAGAGTGCCGGGTGGGACTCGCAGGAATGTTCACGTTGCGCATCGCCGTCGTCGAACGCACGCCGTTCCTGTATGTCAAATCGGGCACCGCATTTCTTGAGGTAGCGGATGACGGCGTCATCCTGATGGCCAATGGGGCAGGAGACAAGGAAATTCCGATCGTCACGGGGTTGGCGGTCGAGGAAAAACAAGCTGGAGATAGCCTGGCCGATCACGACGGATTTCGCGAAGCCAAAACCTGGGTCATCGGTCTCCCGGCTCCCATTCTCGCCGAAATTTCCGAGATCAACTTCACCAGCATCCACAACCCATACATTTTTTTGCGCACTGGCGTAAAGCTTTTCCCCAGAAGCCTGGAAGACCTGCGGGCCCGCTTCGGCTTTTTGCGTGCCCTCCTTGACAACCTCCGGAAGAATAATGTAGAACCGGAATACCTCGATCTCAGGGCACCCAACGACATCGTCGTCAAACCCAGAAAGCCAATCCGTACCATTGAAGGGGGCAAGCGGGAAGTTGCTGGCCGATGATCTCATCATTGGGCTCGACATCGGCACCACCAAGGTGTGTGCCGTGATTGGCGACCCCCGCGAAAACCGGATCATCAACGTGATCGGTGTGGGGCACGCATCGTCGGGAGATGGGGTCCGCCGGGGCACCATCGTGGATATTGAAAAGACCACCCAGGCCATCATCGAGGCCGTCGAGGAAGCCGAAAAAGCTGCTGATGTCGTCATCGAGCGGGTCTTCGTGGGTGTGGCCGGGTCGCATATCGGGTCGATCAACAGTCAGGGCATTGTCGCCATCAAGGGCACCAACCACGAGATCACCGCCGAGGACATCGACCGCGCGGTCGAGAACGCCAAGACGGCGATCACCATTCCCCCGCACCAGGAGATCATCCACATCCTGCCTCGCGAGTTCGTGGTCGACCAGCAGAAAGAGATCATCAACCCGATCGGAATGGTCGGCAGTCGCCTGGAAGCCCAGGTCCATATCGTGACCGGAGCGGTCACCGCCATCCAGAACATCATCAAATGCTGTGAAACGGCCAAGCTGAAAGTCGAGGACGTTGTCCTGCAACCCTACGCTTCGAGCATGGCGGTCCTCAGCGAGGACGAAAAGAAACTCGGAGTCGT
Organism: Candidatus Ozemibacteraceae bacterium; assembly: GCA_937998695.1. Lineage (GTDB taxonomy): Bacteria > Muiribacteriota > Ozemobacteria > Ozemobacterales > Ozemobacteraceae > Ozemobacter. The sequence goes on along the minus strand of CALLCO010000214.1, from coordinate 6,570 downwards.
GCTCGTCGATATCGGCGGGGGCACCACCGACCTGATCATCTTCCAGAACGGGCATGTTGTTCACTCCTACAGCGCTCCGGTCGGCGGACAGAACGTGACCAACGACATCGCCGTCGGGCTGAAGACTTCGACCAGCGCTGCCGAGGGCCTGAAGATCCAATACGGCGTCGCCCGCGCCGACCTGGTCGACGAGCGCACCCAGATCGAGGTGCCCATCGGTGGGAGTGACCGCAAGAAGCCGTGTTCCCAGAAACTGCTCGCCGAGATCATCGAGCCGCGCATGGAAGAGATCTTCGACGAGGTCAAAGACCAGATCACCAAGAACGTCCCCCTCGACATGATTCCCGCCGGTGTCGTGCTGACTGGCGGCACCTCCCTGATGGGCGGCTGCAGCGAGCTGGCCGAGGAGATCCTCGGGCTGCCGGTCCGGCGCGGCAGCCCGCTCGACCTGGGAGGGTTGAAGGAACGTGTACAGAGTCCCGTGTATGCGACCGCCCTTGGGCTGATCCGCTATGGGTCCCAGAACTACCGCAACGAGATCGTCGACGAAGGTCTCGTCGGTGGCGTAGTGGACCGGATCAGGGCAGTCTTCAAAAAGTTTTTCGAGTAGATTTCACCGGGTAACGAAAAGGAGGCATCACGTGTTCGATTTCAATCAGGCCGGGGCAGACACTGCCGAGATCAAGGTCATCGGAGTGGGGGGAGGCGGGACCAACGCGGTCAACCGCATGATCGCCGCGAATCTCGCGGGGGTGGAGTTCATTGCCGCGAACACGGATGCCCAGGCCCTGACCCTGTCCCAGGCCAAGGTCAAGATCCAGCTCGGCGACAAGCTCACCAAGGGGCTGGGCGCCGGCGCCAACTACGAGATCGGGAAGAAGGCCGCTGAGGAAGATCGCGAGCGCATCGCCGAAGCCCTCGAGGGCGCCGACATGGTCTTCATCACCGCCGGCATGGGCGGCGGCACCGGCACCGGGGCGGCGCCCATCGTCGCCGAGGTGGCCAAGGACGTCGGGGCGCTGGCCGTCGCCGTCGTCACCAAGCCCTTCATGTTCGAGGGCAAGCGCCGCATGAACGCTGCCGAGATGGGCATCAAGAACCTGAAAGAACGGGTCGATGCCATCATCGTCATCCCCAACGACAAGCTGCTCGAGATCGACAACCGCAACAACCTGTCGTTCATCGAGGCCTTCCGCATCGCCGACGACGTGCTGCGCCAGGGCGTGCAGGGCATCTCCGACATCATCGTCATCCCCGGCATGATCAACACCGACTTCGCCGACGTCAAGACGATCATGACCAGCGCCGGCTCGGCCCTGATGGGCATCGGCATCGCCCAGGGCGAGAACCGCGCCGTCGAGGCCGCCCAGATGGCGATCAGCAGCCCGCTCATCGAATCCTCCATCCAGGGGGCCAAGGGTGTCCTGCTCAACATCACCTGTGACCAGAGCCTGGGCATCCAGGAGGTGCATCGCGCCGCCACCATCATCAAGGAAACGGTCGACGAGGACGCCAACATCATCATGGGCACCGTTATCGACGAGACCCTCAAGGACACCATGAAGATCACCGTCATCGCCACCGGCTTCGGCGAGGAAGTGGCCCGCAACGTCATGGATCCCAAGAAGCGCATCATCGAGGAGATCCGCACCGTCAGCCGCGCCGCCATGGAGCCCCCGACCCCGATCGCGGCCATCGCCGGCGGCGGCGGAACGCCGATGGACGACCGGGAGATTCCCGCCTTCCTGCGCAAGCGGCGCTGAGCCTGCCCGCCCGAGGTGGGAAGGAAGGGCGCGGCGGGGCAACGCCGACCGCGACCGTCTGAACCCCCCATCCCCGGCGCGACCGACGACCACGGGGAAGTCCTGGCTTTTCCCCGTGGTCGTGTCGTTTGACGGGCCCGTATGACCCGACTTGCCCACCGGTTTTCCTACGAGGAGGCGACCGCCCGCCTGCAGCGGCTCGAGCGGGGGGAAGCCGTCGTTCCCATCGCCGGAAAGCTCAACGTGGGGCTGGTGTTCCCCGGACCCTACGGCATGGGCATGAGCAATCTGGGCTTTTTGACCGCGCACCGCCTCGCAGGGATGGTGCCGGGCATCGGCGTGGAGCGGTTCTTCCCGGAGTTGACCGACGGCCGGTCGCTGGCCCCGCCGTTCTACTCGTTCGAGACGCGCCGGCCTCTGGGCGATCTCGATGTGCTGGCCTTCTCGATCAGCTTCGAGGGCGATTTCGACCGTCTGCCCGGCATCCTGGGGCCGTTGGGCATCCCGCTGCGGGCCGCCGATCGCCGGCCCGGGCGTTTCCCGCTGCTGGTCGTGGGCGGGGCGGGGGTGGCCGCCAATCCGGCGGCGCTGTCCCGCCTCGCCGATCTCGTGGTGGCCGGGGAGGCGGAGACCATCTGGCCGGGCCTGTTGGCCCGCCTGCTGGCCGAGGGCCCAGTCGCCGCCGGGGCCGCCGACCTGCCGGGGGTCTGGGCCCCTGCCCACCGCGAAGTCCCCCCTGACCCGCCGCCCCCCCACGACGTGGCCGCCTCCCCCGCCTACGCCCACCTCATCACCCCCGCCAACGCCTTCGGCGGGGCGCATCTGATCGAGGTGATGCGCGGTTGTCCCCGCCACTGCGTGTTCTGCCTGGCCCGGGCCATCTACCACCCCCCCCGGGCGGTGTCGGCGGCGGCTTTTGCCGCCTGGCTGGCGGCCCGCCCCTGGATCGACGACCTGGGCCTGATCGCGCCTTCTCTGTTCGATCACCCCGAGCTCGAGGAGTTGTTGACAGTCTGCGCGGCGCGTGGCCTGCGGTTGCGCAACTCCTCGGTCAAGTGGGAGCGGTTGACCGACCCGGTGCTGAGCCGGTTATCGCGCTGCGGCGTGAAGGGGCTGACCCTGGCTCCCGAGTCGGGAAGCGCCGAGATCCGGCGTCGGATGGGCAAGGCGTTGCGGGAGGAGGCCTTTTTTGCTACCATGGAACGCATCGGGGCGCATGGATTCATGCACCTGAAGCTGTATTTCCTGGTGGGGTTCCCCGGCGAGATCGATGCCGACCTGGAGGCCACCGCGGAGTTCCTGGAACGGGCGGCCGGCACCGCTCACCAGGCGGGGTTGGCCCTGACCGCCGCTTTCTCCGGGTTCGTCCCCAAGCGAGGCACCCCGGCCGAGACGGGGGGCTTCGCCGGGGCGGCCGAGCTGAAGCGCCGTTTCACGACGCTGAAACGGCGTCTGAAGACAGCGGCCCCGCGGCTGCAGGTGCGGTTCGACAGCCCCGAGCAGATCGCCCGGCAGGCCTTCCTGGCCCAGGTCGGGCCTGACCTGGTCGACCTCTATCTGAAGGAGGATTCCCGATGGCCGGTGAGAGGACACCCGACCTCCGGAACGATGCCCGATTCCGACGTGTGAACGGGGGAAGACCCGGCCCGGTATTCACCATTCCCCCCGGAAGGCCGAACCCCCCCTCCCCCGCCGCCCGTCCGGGAAGACGTCCGGTCCTTGCCCTGCTCGGCGCCTTGGCCTTGCTGGCCGCCGGGTGCGGCGACCCCGCCCAGCCTCCGACGCCCGGTCGCAAGCAGCGGATCGGCCTGATGATCACGCCCAAAGGCCTCAACGATCAGGGGTTCAATGACCTGGCCCATGCCGGCCTCAAGGAGGCGGAGCGCAAGCACGGGATCGAAGCCGTCCTGATCGAACCCGCCACCATGCAGGATCCCGAGGCTTCCCTGCGGTTCTTCACCGGGCAGTCGTTCGACGCCATCATCGCGGTCGGGGTTGCCTTCCTCGAACCGATCCGCAAGATTGCCCGCGACCATCCCCAGCTGCCGTTCTTCGTCATCGATTCGACCATCGACGAGGGGAGCATCCGCGGGGTCTCCTTCCGCGAGGACGAAGGCAGCTTTTTGTGCGGGTACCTGGCGGCCCGCGTCTCCAAGACCGGAAAGGTGGGTTTCATCGGGGGGGTGAAGATCGAGGTGATCGAGCGGTTCGCCCTCGGATTCCGCAACGGGGCGGCCCATGCGGCCAGCACCACCGAGGTGCTCGAGCGCTACCTGGCCGACGATTTCTCCGGATTCAACCGCCCCGACGAAGCCAACACGGTGGCCCTCGAAATGTACAAGAACGGCTGCGACGTCATCTACGCCGCGGCGGGCGCTTCCGGGTTGGGGGTGATCTCGGCCGCGGCCAAGACCAAGCTGTTCGCCATCGGGGTCGACATGAACCAGGATGCGATGGCCCCCGGCCACGTTCTCACCAGCATGCTGAAGCGGGTCGACCTCGTCGTCGAGGACGTGGTCAAGACCCTCAAGGAAGGGAAGGAACCCGGTGCGGTCAAGCGCACCTACGGCATGGCCGACGGCGCCATCGACCTGACCGACTTCCAGTTCTCGCAGCAGGTGGTCGGAGATGACCTGATCGCCCAGATCGGCAGTCTCAAACAGCAGATCATCAGCGGCACCCTCTCGACCCGCCAGCCGTCCGGGCCCGTTCCCGCCGGGCACTGACGCTATGGACGAACGTCCCATCGGGGTCTTCGATTCTGGGGTGGGGGGCCTGACCGTGGTCAAGGAGATCCGGGCCCGCATCCCCCACGAAGACATCGTCTATTTCGGGGATACCGCGCGGGTGCCCTATGGGAGCAAATCCGTGCCGGTGATCCGGCGGTTCGCGCTCGAGATCACCCGCTTCCTCGAGTCGCAGCGGGTCAAAATGGTGGTGGTCGCCTGCAATACCGCCTCGGCCTTGGCCCTCGATTTCCTGCGCCGGCAGACCAGTCTGCCGGTCATCGGGGTGATCGACCCCGGCGTGCGGGCGGCCCTGCGGCAGCCCACGGTCAAACAGGTGGGGGTCATCGGCACCCGGGCCACCATCCGGTCGGAGGCCTACCAGAAGCGGCTGCAGCGTCTGCGTCAGGACTGCCGAGTGACCGCCAAGGCCTGCCCGCTGCTGGTACCCATCGTCGAGGAGAACCTGGTCGGCTCGTCCATCGCGCGGCAGGCGCTCGAGATGTACCTCGACGATTTCCGGGCCGCGCCGCCCGACGCACTGATCCTGGCCTGCACGCATTACCCGTTGCTGAAGCGGGCCATCCGCGAACTGCTCGGGCCGGGGCTCGCTCTGATCGACTCGGCCGAGGAGACCGCCCGCGAGGTGGCCGAGGTGCTGACCGCCCGCCGCATCGAGGGGCCGCGGGACCGCACGGGGACGGAGGAGTTCTACGTCTCCGACAGCCCCGAGGTCTTTCGGCTGGTTGGGGAGCCCTTCCTGGGCCGGCCGATGGGGCAGGTCTTCGAGGAACATGTCTGGAAGCGCGATCTCGGTCTGGGCCCCGACGGCACGCCATGCTGAGGAACCCCCCCGGGCGGATGGCGGGTGACCGCCCTGACGCACCTTGGGTGTCCGCCCTCCCACCCCTCCTCCCGTCGCCAGCCGTGTGGGGAAATGAAGGGAGTGGTGGATTTCCGGTGGAAATCCGCCCCTGGCTGGTCGGGTGGCCCCTGATCCGTCATCAGGTTTGGCGGGAGTTCGATCGCGGCCACCTGCCAGGGGCGGGTGATTCGGTGGGAGTGTCCCTGATCCATCCGGGTTGGCGGGCCCCCGGGCGTTGGCGATGGCTGGCGCGGGGCATCCTCGTCTTGATCATGGTTCTTGGCACGTGGTTGGCTGGAATGGCCCCGACCGCGCCGGCTATGGCGAGCCCCGCCGGGCCTGTGCCTGCGGCGGCGGGTTCCCTAAAGATCGGGCTGATGGGGGCGCTGACCGGGCCCAAAGCTCCCTACGGTCTGGCCCATTTGCAAGGAGCTCGACTGGCTGTCGACGAGATCAACGCCCGAGGCGGTGTGGGCGGGCGGCCTCTGGAGCTGATCGCCGCCGACGACCGGGGTGAGATGGGGGAAGCCGGGCCGCTGGCCGTGCGCCTCGTCACCGACGAGCAGGTGCTCGCCTTGATCGGCAGCGTTGACTCGGGCGTGACCCACGTGCTGGCCATGGTCGCCGTCAAGAGCCATGTGCCGCATCTGACCTGCGTGGCCACCGACCCGTCGCTGACCCGGGCCGGCAGCCCCTGGACCTTTCGCACCCTGGCCGACGACGAGCGGCAGGCCGCCGCTCTGGTCGAGGAGCTGGTCGTCCGGCAGGGCCGCCGCCGCCTGGCCCTGGTGGCCGGCAGTTCCCGCTACGGACGGATGGGGGCCCGCGCCTTCGCCCGCCTGGCCCGTGCCGCCGGAGCCGCCGTCGATGGCCCCCACTTGCTTCCGGCCGATCCCGCCGGCCTACCGCTCGTGGTGGAGCAGGCCCGCGCCGGCAACCCCGACGCCATCATTCTATGGACCCTGTCGCGGGAAGGGAAAGCGGCGGCCGGCCGGCTGGCCGCCACGGGGTATGCCGGCGTCGTGGCCGGCGGTGACGGACTCGCCACCCCCGACTTCTTCGCCGACCCCGGCCCGGGCATCGAGGGCACGGTGGTGACCTGCCCCTACGACGAGACCAATGCCGCCCCGGCCAACCGGGCCTTCCAGGAGGCCTTTCGGGTCCGCCACGGCCACGACCCCGACTCGTTTGCCGCCCACGCCTACGACACGGTCGG
>CALLCO010000213.1 GCA_937998695.1 Candidatus Ozemibacteraceae bacterium | reverse complement strand
CGCCAGGAACGCCAGGGCCAGACCCTGGCCGAGTTCCTCGACGAGGGGGTGACCCAGGAGATCGAGGCCCTGCAGGCCAAGATCGCCCGGTCGCCCGAGAACTTCTCGCTGCTGGTCAAACTCGCCCAACTGCTCGAGGAGCGGGGCGAGACCGACCGGGCCCTCTCGACCATGGAGCGCTGCGTCTCCTTCAACCCGCAGGTGGCCGAGATCTACCTGTATTACGGCACGTTGCTGCGCAAGGCCGGCCGGGTCGATGCGGCCCGGGCTGCCTTCCAGAGTGCGCTGTCGATCAACCGGTTCCTGGCCAAGGCCCATTACCAACTGGGTACCCTCGAACGCGCCTGCCGCAACCTGACCGCAGCCCGCGACGCCCTGCAGATGTGCATCCAGTTGTCGCCCGACGACCCCTACGCCCACTACCAGCTCGGGATGGTCTACAAGGAGGCGGGCGACCTGGGGCTGGCCCAGATGGAGCTGAAACGGGCCTGCCTGCTGCATCCGAGCGACTCGTACGGGCACAGCCAGCTGGGGCAGATCTATGACCTGCTCAAGCAGTATGACCAGGCCGTCTTCGAGTATTCCCAGGCCCTGAGCCTCAAACCGAACGATGCCTTCGTCCTCGAAAAGCTGGGCGACGTGATGCAGAAGAAGGGGGAAGTGGCACGCGCCCGCGATTTGTACCAGGAAGCGCTGGCTCACCAGTTCAACCCCGAGCCGCGCACGATGATGGCCCTGGCTAGCGCCCAGTTCAAGCTCGGCCAGCGCGCCGAGCTGCGCCCCCTCGCCGAGGAGGTGCTGCGACTGTCGCCCGACCACCCCGACGGGCTCTACTACCTGGCCATGGCCCAACTGGCCGCTGGTCAAATCGCAGAAGGCATGCAGACCCTGGAACGGCTGACCGAGAAGGCTCCCGAACGCTGGGAGGCCTGGCTCGAACTAGGCAAACTCTACCAGGCCAACGGACTTGACGAGGAGGCGATCAGCGCCTTCATCAAGGCCTCGCCGAACGTCACCGACCAGGCCGGCTTGTGGAACTCGGTCGGCGTCCTCTACACCAACCGCCAGCAGTATGAGGAAGCGCTGGGGGCATTCCGCAAGGCCGCCAGTTTCGATTATTCCGACCCGCAGATCCAGAGCAACCTGAAGGCGGTGCGCAAGAAGATCGAGGCGGGATGCGAGAAGACGATCAAGGCCGCGACCGCCGCGCTGGCCACCGACATGCACCAGCTGCCCCTCTACCTCGAGATGGGCCGGGCCTACGAGCTGCTCGAGCGGTTCGACGACGCGCTGATGTGCTACCAGCGCCTGCTCGCCCTGAAACCCGATTCCGTGGCCGGCCTGCTCGCCTACGCCCACCTGCTCAAGCAGCGGGGCAAGTTGAAAATCGCCATCCGCTGCTATCGCGAGATCCTCAAACTGGAGCACGACCACGTCGAGGCCCGCGTCGAGCTGATCAAGGCCAACCTCAACCTCGGCTTCGTCAACGAGGCGCTCAAGCATGCGGTGGTGGCGCAGAAGATCGCGCCCGACGACCCGCGCGTGCATTTCCTGCTCGGCAAGATCTACTTCGCCAAGGGGCTGGCGCCCCGGGCGCTGAAGGAGTTCACCTTCGTCGCCACCCACGCCCGCGACCCCGAGATGATCGGTTGGGCCGAGCTGATGCGCCGCCGGCTGAGCAAAGCCGCATGAGCGCGACGCGAACGCATTTCCACCCAGGCACCAGCGGCAGCGACCCGAAGGCAGACGCCAAGCTCCACGCCCCAGTTGCCACGGAGAAAGGAACCAAGGCCTTCCCGACGCTTGCCATCACCGCAACCGCCCCGACGCTTGCTCCCACCGCAACCATGCCTGCCAGGCTTCGGTCATCCACGGCGACGGACCCCCAGGCTGCCCCCTGGGCCGATCTCAGGCCCCCCCTCAGGAATCGCCCTGGGGCCGCCCACACGGCTGCAGACAGGGCGGCTGCCCGGCCGGTGGCCGCGACCGGGGCCGCCCCTTCCGGTTGCCCCCATCCCCGCCGGGTTGCGAAGACGAGCGTTCTCTCCCTGGCCTGCCTGGGGGTGGCTTTTCTTCCCGCCATGGTCGGGGCCCAGGGGGCGTTCTCCTCGATCGCCGAACCGCAGACGTCGGTGCGTGACATCCTGACCGGGCCGCAGAACCGGCCCCGCGCCGACACCTACTACCTGCTCGGCCTAGCCGCCGCCCGCAAGAACAACCATGCCGAGGCCCTGCGACAGATCGCCATCGGCCTGCGGCTCGAGCCCAACCACCTGCGCCTGCTCGGTTTGCGCGCGGCCGTCTGGGCCCGCCAGGGACGCACCTCGGAAGCGATCGCCGAATTCCGGCGCCTGGTACGGCTGTATCCGGGTGACGAGTATGCCGCCCAGTCGCTCCGGGATCTCGAAAAGCCCCTGAAGCCAAGGTTCGCCCCCGTCACGTCATCGCTGCCCGCCCCGCCCCCGAAACGCGACAGCCCGGTCGCCCCGGTCGATACCGCCCGGCCGGCCTCCCCCACCCGGATGCTCGAGGCCAGCTACTTCGAGCGGATGAAGCAGAAGCAGCGCTGCTGCTTCCAAATGACCGCCATCAAGCGCGCCCAGGAGGCGCGGGCCGCCGCCCACCCCGCCAAAAAAGACGCGTTCGACCTGCAAGCCCTGATCGAGGGCGGCAAGCTGAGCGCCAAGCCGGTCTGCCCCGAAGGGGGCGAGTATTCCTGGGCCGGCGGCCCGACCTGCAGCAAGCACGGCGATCTGGCCACCGTCGAATCGGAAGTCACCACCGTCTTCGCCGATTTCAACCGCGGCATGCAGAACAAGATCGGCCGCAATTTCACCGCCGCCCTCCAGGCGTTCGACCAGGTCTGCGCCCTCTACCCGCAGTGGTCGGAAGCGCATTACCAGAGAGGGGACACACTGTTCCGGCTGGGCGAGGACAAAGCCGCCATCGAGGCGATCCGGCGCAGCCTGCAGTGCGACCCCGGCAACCTCGACGCCAAGCTGCTGCTGGCCAACCTGCTCTTCAAGGTGGGCCACAAGGAGGCCGCCCTCGACCTGCTCGACGGGGTGGCCACCGGCCAGGCCGGCTCGGTCTACGGGCTGGCGGCCCGCAGCGTCGCCAAGGCCATCCGATCGGGGCGCAACTACTACCAGGTCTTCCCCCCCAACTGAGCCGCCTCGCATGACCCATCCCGCATGAAACGCCCCGTCCATCGGATCGGCCTGCTCTGCCACCCCAACCGCGCCTCGGTGCCGCCCCTGTTGCGCAAGATCGTGCGCTGGGCGGACGCGAACGACCTCGAGATCCTGCTCGACCGCGAGGTGGCCCCCTCGGTCGGCCAGCCCGGGCGCGGTGTGCGGCGCAGCGAAATGGGCCAGTACGTCGACCTGATCGTCGTGCTGGGCGGCGACGGCAGCATCCTCGAGTGCGTGCGCTCGTTCGCGGGGGAAGGCATTCCCATCGCCGGCATCAACCTCGGGCACCTGGGGTTCCTGACCTTGGGCGACGCCAGCCAGGCGCTGTCGATCCTGCGCCGGCTGCGAGCCGGCCAGTTCCGCATCGAGAACCGAATGATGCTGCAGGCGGTGGTGCGGCGGCGCGGCAAGCCGATCTTCCGCGGCATCGCCCTCAACGACGCGGTCATCACCAAAGGGCCGATCCTGCGCGTCATCGACCTGGAGGTCTCGATCAGCGGCACCCGCATCGTCACCTGCCACGGCGACGGCGTCATCTTCTCGACCCCGACCGGCTCGACCGCCTACTCGCTGTCGGCGGGCGGCCCCATCGTGCCGCCCTGGGTCAACGCTCTGATCGTCACCCCGCTCAACTCGCACACGCTCAGCACGCGCCCGGTCATCACCTCCGACCAGGAGTCAATCGTCGCGGCGCTGTCCTGCACGCATTCCGAGGTCAATCTGGTTCTCGACGGGCAGCAGGGCTATCAACTGCTCGACGGCGACCAGATCGAGATCGCGCGGGCCCAGGAACTGGCCCGCATCGTCGTTTTCCGACCGCGCAACTTCTTCCAGGTGCTGCGCCGGAAGATGAACTGGGGGGACTGACGGGCCCCCGCGCGCCCGACGCCCCCACCCGTAAGGAGCCATTTCCCATGAAGATCCAGTGGACCATCGACAAGATGAAATGCGACGGCTGCGTCGAGACGATCGCCCAGGCGCTGCTGCTGGTGGACGGTCTGTCCGACGTGACGGTCGATCTGGACAGCAAGTCGGTCACCTTCACCGCCGACCACCAGGCCTCCGCCGACGCCGCCCGCAAGGCGCTGCAGGCCGCTGGTTTCCCCGCCCGGGGGGAAAAAGCGAGAATCTAAGGGCCGCCCCCTGATCCCGGAATGATCCGGTCAGCGCCGCCGCAGGGCCAGAGCTGAGAGGCAAGGAAAGCCGACCGGGCCCTCAGCCGGGCCCCGGCCCGGCCCGCGCCGTGTAACCGTCCAGAGGGAAGAGCGCAGCCTCCTCGACGGTGGGATTTTCGGGACGATGGCGGAATCACCATCCCGGGCCATGAGATCGGGAAAGAGCGCGACCCTTGTCGCCAGTAGTGTACGGGAAGTGCTCATCGACACTCACAGGTGTTCACTACTAGCGAACCACCCGGCGCGCGCCGATCCGCGCACCGGGTGGTCCCGTTGGATTCGCTCAGGACATTCGCATTTCCACCAAGACCCACGAATCCGCTTCGCTGATGTCAACCGTTTTGGTTATGGTTCCGACGATCCTTCACCAGAAGAGCGGGGCGTTCGCCGAGCCAGCGAGGAGGGAACTGGCGAGGAGGGGGCTGGCGAGAAGGGAGCGGGTTGCCGGGGAGGGGCGAAACCACGTATCATGGGCATGGCGCCATCGGATCACCCATCCCGATCGACGCGGCCGCTCCTCGAGTCGATCGCCCCGCGACCTGATCCGCTCGCCCGTTACCCGCTTCCCGGAGGAATGCATGCCCTGTTTGAACGCTTCACGCGCACCTTTCCCGCAGGTCGGCACGACACCGTCCGGCCGTCCGCCTGGTTCACCAAAGAGCCTTTTGCCCATCCCCACCCCCCCGAATCCGTCTCCCCACCACGTCACCTGTCAGAAGTCGTTCCAGGACCGGACCGGAGGTGATTGGAGCCATCGGCAACCACAGGTGATGGAGATTATTCGGGGACGGGTGGTGAAGCAGCGGTTGCCCGGAGCGGGCTTTTTCGGAAGATCTCCGGCAGATGCTCGCGCCGGGTCTCAGGCGGGATATTCCGCTGGCGTTTTCCCAAAGCCGCCTTGGCGAGGGGCGATACCTCTTTTTGTTTTGGTCTTGGGCATGGTAGGGCTGGGGTGGCTACCTCTCGCCGGCCAGACGGGAGAAACCGGCCCCGCGGTTGCGGGAGCGGCACTGGTTCCCGCCCCCCCCTTCGCGTTTCGACTGAGCCCCGCCCAGAGGATCGACGGCGAACGGCTGGCGGCAACCCTGACCATCACCGTCGTCGCCGAGCATCATCTGTATCGCGAGCAGACCACCGTGCACGCCCAGTCCGGGCACCTTTCCCTGAATTGGCCGCCCATCAGGCGCAAGATGGACCCGTTCGAAGGAAAAGAGATCGCGGTTTTCGACACCGGCACGCACGAGATCGGCTTGGTGTTCAGCGGGGTGGATCGCCAGACCGAGGTGCCCCTGGTGGTGGGCTACCAAGGCTGCTCGTCGATCACCTGTTTCATGCCCGAGGAGGAACGGCTCACTCTGCGGATTCCCGGGCCAACCCCCGGTTTCGGGGAAGGGCTGGGCGATTCGGCGGTGATGCCGCCAGCGCCGCCTTCCACGGGGGCGGTGGCGGCTACCGCGACCCCGGATTCCGTTCCGGCGGGTGAGACCGCAGGAGCGCCCCCACCCTCCGGGTCACTTGGACCAGCCCCCGGGCGGGTCGAGCCCGCCGGTCTGGCGGATTCGTCCGGGGCGACCGCTTCCCGGTCAGGACCGCCAGAGACCGGACGGGCCAAGGGCGAAGCGGACGGCCGAGCAGACGGACGGACACACGACCGGGCGAACGGCCGGGCAGACGGCCAAGCAAACGGCAGGGCGGACGGCCGAGCAGCAGGCCCTGCAGCGCCGTCGGCAACGGAAGCGGGCGGCCGAGGGGAGGCGTCGGAGGCCGGGAATGGCGTGGTCAGAAATGGCGTGGCCGGTGATGGCGTGGCCGAAACAGGGATGATCGGGCAGGTTGGCACGCCGGGTGGGACCTACGATTTCGGGCGGGCTCTGCGCGAGAAAGGCTTGCTGTGGGCGATCCTCATCGCGTTTGTGGGGGGCTTTCTGGTCAGTCTGACCCCGTGCGTCTATCCGATGATTCCGATCACGTTGTCGATCATCGGAGGACGTTCCGAGAACACCTCGTTCGGGCGCGGGCTGGGCTTGTCGGTCACCTACGTGGCGGGGTTGTCGTTGACCTACGCGCTTCTGGGACTGATCGTGGCGCTGTTCGGAGCGCAGGTGCGGAGCGTGCTGCAAGGGGCGGGATTCCAGCTCGTGATGGCCGGCATTTTTGTGGTGCTGGCCCTGTCGATGTTCGACCTGTTCATGCTGCAGGCGCCGGAAGCCCTGCGCCAGCGAGTGGTGGGCCTCACGCGCACCGGGCTGGGCGGCATCTTCGGGCTGGGCATGGTTTCGGGGCTGATGGCCTCTCCCTGCGTGGCCGCCCCGCTGGCGGGGATTCTCGCCTTCATCGCCGCCTCGGGCAACGTGATGCTCGGGTTCACCATGCTGCTGGCGTTCGCCTGGGGGATGGGGTTGATCCTGGTGATCATCGGCGCCTTTGCGGGCTCTTTGAACGCGCTGCCCAAGGCGGGCGACTGGATGGTCAAGGTCAAGGAGTTCTACGGCTTCCTGCTGCTGGGGGCGGCGTTCTCGTTCGCCCAGCCCTTCATCGGCGCCCCCTGGGCCGGCCTGCTGACCGCGGGCCTGCTGGCCGCGTTTGCCGGGTTCCTGGGGGTGTTCGGGCCGGTCTCGGCGGAGAACGCCCTGAGCGAGCGGGTCGCCCGCTGCCTGGGGGTGGTGGCGCTGGCGGTGGCGTGCGCGTTCGCCATCAGCGCCGCCGGGCAGTGGGGAGCCCTCTGTCTGCCGACCGCGCCGGCGGTGGCCGGCCCCCCGGCCGCCGAAGCGCGGCTTCCCCTCTGGCACGATCGTCTCGAAGACGGCTTGGCCCAGGCGGCCCGCGAGCACAAGCCGGTCTTCGTCGATTTCCGGGCCGACTGGTGCACCATCTGCAAGGAACTGGAACGCGACGTCTTCCCCCACCCCACCGTGGCGGCCGTGCTGCACAAATACGTGCTCGTCAAGATCGATGCCACCACCCCGCCGCCGCCGGTCAAGGCGGTTCTGGAGCGGTTCGGGGTGGTCGGTCTGCCGACCCTGGTCATTCTCGATCTCGGCGGCCGCGAACGGGCCGACCTGCGCGTGGTCGGCCATATCGGGGTCGATGACCTGGCCCACCGTTTGCGACAAGGGTTGCGGGAACGCTCGTGAACCATGTCCCCTGGGCCGATCGCCCTGCCCGAGGACAGGCGGCGGTCCCGGGGAGGGGCGTGGCCATGTTCAACGACCAACACTGGAACGAGCCGTGGCGCCGACCAGGATGCTCAGGCCACGGCAGGTTGATGCCTGACGGCAGGCGGGGTTCCATGTCGCAGCTGTTTTCGTCGCGCCAGACGGCCACCGTCTGGGTGGGCTCGGGGCCTTTTCTGGTGTGCCTGCTGCTGGCTCTGGTCGGCTGGTGCTGCCCCGCGGCTGGGCTTCCCCCCGACGCCGCGCTGAACGCCCGAATTCGTGCCATGCCGCCGTTTCTGGGCGGCGACGGGTGCTACACCGTGCCCGTGCCCGGGCGGGGTGTGCTGGTGCTGTTCGGCGACACCTTCGTCGCCGAGGGCGTGTCGCGGGACCGGCGACGCGCGGCCTTCGTCAACAACACCGCCGCCTGGGCCGACGGCGAGCTCGCGGCTGACACGCCCCTGCGGTTCGTGCGGCACCGGCTGCCGTTTCTGACGTCGCCGGCCTCCGACACGTTTTTGTGGCCCCTCGACGGGATCTGGCATACCGGCAAGCTCTACCTCTTCGCCGTCGCAATCCGCAAGGCGGGCGACGGCCCCTTCGGCTTCCGTGAGGACGGCAATCACCTGTTCATCGTCGATCACCCCGACCGGCCCGTCGAGGAATGGACGTGGCGGCGAATGGCGATTCCCTGGGCGCGATTTGTCGGACCTCGCCAGGGCCCAGGCGGAAGGCTCACCAACGGCGAATCATTGACCTGGGGGAGAAGCCTGCTGGTCGACGGCGACCATATCCTGATCTACGGCGTCCACCAGCGGGCCGACGGTCGCAAGTCTCTCGTGCTCGCCCGCACCGATGGAGCGCCTGACGAGTTCGCCCGCTGGACGTTCTGGCAGCGGTCGCGAGGCTGGCGCCCGGCCCCGCACGCCCATTCCCCGCTGCGTTCACCGATGCCCAACGAGTTCACCGTCTTCCGCACCACTCGCGGCTACGGCCTGATCTCATCAGGTGAGGGTGGTCTGTCGCGCGAGATCGTGCGCCGCGACTCCCTTATCTCCGACTTCGCCCGACCGCTCACCCGGCTCGTGCACCGCTGCACCGAACACGAGCTGCCCGGCGGAGTGTTCTGCTACTCGGCCAAGGCCATCCGTCGGCTGGATGGGGGCGAGCCCCTGTTGGTCGTGCATTTCACCAACGCCGGCACCGAAGAGCCCCTGTTGCGTGATCTTGCCCTCTACTGGCCGGTCTTCCACCGCCTGGAAGAAGGGGCGACCCGAGGCCTGTCCCGGTGAGCTTCAGACCGGTTCGGCAGGGGAACCCGCCACGGGCGGGAAGCCACGAACAGGCCACGGTCAGTGGCTTCCCCAGGCGGTGGCGAGGCCCCGCCCTCGCCTTTCCGATCTGGCTTTTCGGGGCGATCGCGAACCTTTGGGCGGGAAGCCCCAACCCGTTCCCCCCGGATCTCGACCCGTTTGCCCCCCCCCCTCCCCTCGCCTCCCCCGCTGGCTCGGAGCTTTCGCCCGACCCGTCGGTGGCGACCTGGAGCCAGCCGGCGACGCTACCCCCTCCCTTGGGAATCGACTCCCTGGCAAGCCAAGGCGGGATTCCGTCCCACTCTCATCGTGTCAACGGAGGAGAGGGGCCCGCTTCCTCGGGAGTAACTCTGTCGCCGCCGACCGGTGAGGCCGGGGTGACCCTCACCCTGGCCTCCTGCCCGGTCAGTCTCGCTCTGCAGCTCGTGACGGCGGGCAGGCCCGGCGGGTTCGTCATGCCCGCCCGCCGGCCCGAGCCCCTGGTCACGGTGACCCTGGTCCGGCGACCTCTTCACCTGGCACTGCGCGATATCGGAGAGCAAACCGGGTTCGGCACGGTCACCGCGGAAGCCCTGCAGATCCTGACCTCACCGCACGCCGCCTTGTTCTCCCCACGGTATGCCGCCCCCGCCGGGGGCATGGCTGACCGGGCCATCACCCTGGAGATCGAGCGCACCGACCTGGATCACGCTCTCACGCTCATGGCAAAGCAGACTTCGCTCAAAGTGGTTCGCCATCCTGATCTGGTCGGCACGGTGACCGCCAGGGTTCGTGAGGTGCCCGTCCCCCTGGCCCTTTTCGGGCTGGCCCTGGCCGTCGAGGGGGAATGCGGGTTCACCCCCGAGGCCGTCTACCTCGCCCCCCGCGGCCGCCTCAGCGAGATCATGCCGCCACCGGCCACGCCAAGCTCCATCCTTCCCCCCGCAACCCAGCCCGGGGACACACGCCCCTCACCCTGATCCCGTTCCGCAAACCTCATTGTTTCACAAGCTTTGTGTCCCTCAGCACAATTCGCCTCCCAGGCCTTTGAGCAAGCTTTTTCCAGGTTTCGGCCTCTCCGAACAGGAACGGGGGGAACAACCGCTGCCCATGTCCTGGCAAGGATTTGCGCCGGGACACATTCTTTTCACAAAAAATGAGGTTTGTGGAACGACTACAGGCCGGTTGGCTGGTCGAGAAAACGGTGTTTCACCCGGAAGGTGCGGGCGAGGTGCTCGCCGAGGGCTTTGACGCCGAAGGTTTCGGTGGCGTAGTGGCCACAGGCGAAGAGATGGACGCCACGTTCGCGGCAGAGGGCGACGGCCTGGTGGATGGCCTCGCCGGTCACCACCGCCTGCACCTGACCGTCGTAGACGAGCTGGTCGGTGACGGCGTCCCAGCCGCCGCCCGAAACGATGCCGACCTGGGCGATGCGGGAAGGACCAAACGCGAGGTGATGCAGCACCGGCCCGATGGCGGTTTCGCAGCGGCGTCGGAAAGCCTCGACCGTCAGCGGCTTGGCATAGCGGCCCACACAGCCGATCTTCTGGCCCAGGAATTCGCCGAAGGGGCCGATCACCCTGGCCCCCAGAGCCTTGGCCAGCAGGGCGTTGTTGCCCAGCTTCGGATGCCCGTCGAGCGGCAGGTGCAGCGCGTAGAGCGACAAGTCGCCCTGCTCGAGCTCACGCACCGTCTGCCGGGCGAAGCGGTCGAGCCGACGCCATTCCTTGCCCTTCCAGAACAGGCCGTGATGCACGATGGCAAAACGGGCCCCCGCCTTCCGGGCGGCCTGGAAGAACGGCACCGTGGCATCGACGCCGGTGACGACCAGATCGACTTCGGCGGCTCCCTCGAACTGCAGGCCATTGTACGAGACATCCGGGGAGGCGGGAACATTGAACAGGGTGTCGAGATAGGACACCAGCTCCTGACGCGTGATCATGCAAGCTCCTTCCTTCAGCTTCAGGGAAGAACCAACGGCAGGGAAGCAACGCCGACATCGATGCCGAGGGCCGCCCCGGCGGCGCGGGCCCGGGCGGCCCGGGCGGGGGAATCGGCCTGCTCCAGGGCCAGCAGGAATCGCCGGACGGGCCGAACCGGGGCCGCAACACATGGCGGTGGCGGCGAGGCGAGCAGGGGGGGCGGGGAGCGATCTGCCGGAGGAACTGCCGACCCTGGCGTGCGCGACGACGGCGCCTCCCCGGTTGGGGGCTGCCCACCAGAGACATGAGGCGACGGCGCCGGCCCCGCCCGAGGTTCGACGCCAGAAACGCCAGAAGACTGGTTCCCGGTGGCTTCGGGCGCCGAGCGGCCTTCCGGCCACCAGGCCAGGGTGGCGAGCCGGCGTTCCCGTTCCCATCCTTTGACGGTGCGGCCGCCCGGCCCGAACCACAGGCCGTCGAGCACCAGCCCGTCAAAGAGCGAACCCAGACGGGGGTCGGCGGCCAGCGAGACGTCGCCATGCAGCAGCAGCACTCCGCCAGCGCGGTGGGCCCGGAATTCCCGGGCCAGGTCGGCCAGCAGGTCCTGCATCGCGGTGCGTCCCACCGCATGGTCGGTCAGTCGCTGGTGGGCGCCGGTGCCGGTCAGGAACAACCCCGCCACGCCTTTGTGGGCCAGCTCCCGAACCCGGCGCCGCAAGGCCTCCCGCCAGCTTTGCAGGGAGAACCGGGCCAGACGCCGGGGCCCCCGGGCGATCCGTTTGCCGCGCGGCACCGGCAGCGGCACGAACAGCTCTTTGGCCGGCAAGCCGATCAGATAGGTGCGACCGGCTTCCGGGTGGGCCACATCCAGCCAGGCGACCGGCACCACTCCGCGGTCGGCCAACCGCTGCAGATCGGCGCGCGACCAACGGTCAGGATCGACGACCACGATCTCCCCCGGCTGCCCGAGAAGCGGATCGGCCGAGCCCAGGGCGACCTGCCACCCGGCCACCAGCGATGTTTGGACAAATACCAGAATGATACCAACAAGCATGTGGACCAACCCATGCCTGGTGATTGCCACGACCGGGTCTGGCCATCCGCCAACGGCACGGCAAAACCCACTGCCCCGCTCAACACTGGGAAGAGAATCGGTGGCATTCGCCCTGATCCCCATGTCAACCACCCAGGTCACTTCCCCCACCCTTTCTCTGGGAGCAGGACTCGCAGCAGTCGCCTTGGGGGCCACTGCCATGATCGAGCGGACTTCCGGCCCGGGATCCGTTTTCCCCGGGTGATGCTCCGATTCCTTTGAGGAAGCCAACGCTTCATGGGCCACTTCATGAGCGCCTTGCCGCCGGCCCCTCCCCTCCAGGAATACGGAACACAGGTGGCACATGACGGGAACCCAACCGGTCAGCCACCCCGCACCTCGCGCAGGAGAGAATCGAACAACCCCTGGTAGGTGACGAGCAGCTCCGCGGTTTCGGCCTCGAATCGCGATACCAGCACCGGCTGGGTGTTCGAGACGCGCAGGAGACCCCAGCCCCGCTCGAAGTCGACCCGGACGCCGTCGATGTCGTTCCAGCCGGTGATGCGTGGTTCGGCTCCCGCTTCCTGGTGGGCCCGCAACCGTTTCCGCATGCCTTCGATGAGACGGAACTTCTCTTCGTCGGGGCAGTCGATCCGGATCTCGGGAGTGACCTGCACCGGCGGCAGGTCGGCCAGGAAGTCGGACATCTTCCAGGGGCCGGTCTTCTTGGCCTGGTGGAGGATCGTCGCCACCTCGAGCGCGGCGTGGATGGCGTCGTCATAGCCGAAGTAGTCTTCGGCGAAGAAGATGTGGCCGCTCATCTCGCCCGCCAACAGGGCGTGCTCCTCTTTCATCTTGTTCTTGATCAGCGAGTGACCGGTCTTCCACATGATGGCCTTGCCGCCCGCCCTGGTGATCTCGCGATACATGCGCGAACTGCACTTGACCTCGCCGATGATCGCCGCCCCGGGGTGCCGGCGCAGGATGTCGCGGGCCAGCACGACCATGATTTCGTCCCCCCACAACACCGTCCCCTGCTCGTCAACCACTCCAAGCCGGTCGGCATCGCCATCGAAGGCCAGCCCGAGATCCGCCCCCGCGGTTTTGACGGTCTCGACGAGGGCTTGCAGGTTGGCGGGAATGGTCGGATCGGGATGGTGGTTGGGGAAGGCCCCGTCGGGTTCGCAGAAGAGCTCGACCACCTCGCACCCCAGATCGCGGAAGATGGGCGGCGCCACCAACCCCGCCGTCCCGTTGCCCGCGTCGATGACCACCTTCAGATGCGGCGTGCCAGCGGCGAGCGAGGCATGCCGGCGTCGCTGGTATTCACGATAGGCGGTGATGATGTCGGAATGGCGCTTTTTCCATCCGGCCCGCGGGTGAAAACGCTTTCCCTCGACCAACTTCTTGATTTCCTGGATCTGCGGGCCAAACAGGGTGGTGCGGTTGTAGCAGAGCTTGAACCCGTTGAACTCCTTGGGGTTGTGGCTGCCGGTGATCATCACCGCCCCATCAACCGGCAGATGGAAGAGACTGAAGTAGACAAGCGGCGTCGGGCAGGTTCCCAGGTCGATCACTTCCACGCCCATGTCGATCAGACCTTTGACCAGCCAATCGAACAACTGTGGGCTGCTCAGCCGAACGTCGCGCCCCACGGCCAGGGCCAGGTCCTGTTTGGGGCCCTGCTGTCGGATCCAGGTGACGAAGGCCCGGCCGATATCCCCGACGAGCTCGGCCGAAAAGTCACGTTCGACCACCCCCCGGATGTCATATTCCTTGAAAATGTGCGGATTCATGCACGTGCGCTCCAATCCTTCCCTCACCGGACCAACCGAACCCGGTAGGTGTTAGTGATCTTCACCCGGACATCGCTGCTGGTCGAGACGAAATCGACCCCGATCCGGGATTTGCGGCCCTCCTCCTCGTAATCGAACACGATCTGGTCGGAGAGCAGGTTGCCGAAATAGGCCCAGTCGAGATTGACCCCGAGGGTCGGATCGACCGGCACCCAGCCCTTGTCGCGGAAATATACCTCACACCAGGCATGGCCGATGTTCGTTTCGCCTCGTAGGAACTCCTCTTTGACCAGGAAACCGGTGATCACCCGTGTGGGGATGCCCCGCTTCAGCGCAAGGGCGGCCAGCAGACGGGCGAACTCGGTGCAATCGCACTGGTCGGGATTGTCGAGAGCCCATTCCACGGAGCGATCTTCAAAGTTCTCGCGATAGGTCAGGCCCCGGCCGACCGCGCGGTAGGCATTCTGCAGAAAGTTGCCCGGCTCGCGGGCGAGGCGCTGCAAAAGCCGCTCGAGCCGTGGGTCGGTCAGCGACAACTTGGAATCGGCTCGCAGGCGGTCGAGATCGGGCGGGCTCGCTGGCCGGAATGGCCCCCGCTGGCCCAGCCAGGGCACCACCTGGATGCGGTACTGCACCCGCAGGATGACGGTCGCGCCGGGCGACTCGGCACAGGGGAAACTGAACCGACCATCGGCATCGGGCCCGGTCCAGGTGACGGCCACGCGACGGCCGCGCGTCTCGATCTCGGCCGCCTTGACCTCGACCTTCTGATGATCGGGGACATCGGGGGGAAAGCGCAGAACGAAGTGGAAGGTCCGAATGTCGGAGGGATTGGCGATCTGGACCCGGACCTCTTCGACGAAGTCATACTCGTGCGACTGCAGGCTGAACAGGATCCGCTCGAGGCTGGCGCGGTTGATGATGCGGGGAAACCGGTGCAGGGCGTCGGTCGCCTCCTGGGCGAGGCCGTCGAGATCGCCGGCCGCGAAGCGGGCTCGCAGGTAGGCATCGTGGGCGTAGCCTTCGGTGTCCTTGGCCCTGGCCGAACGCAGGGCCCGCACCGCGGCCGGGAACTCCCCCCGCGCCATCAGCAGGTTGCCCAGCATGTAGAGCGGATACGGGTCGTCGCCGACCTCGGCGGCCTTCTCCTTGAGAATGGCCAGGGCCTGGTCGGGAAAGCCCGCCTTGTCCCAGGCGGAGGCCAGCGCGGTGGCGAACCGGGGCTCGTTGGGCTGGCGGCGGACCGCTTCGGCCAGGAAGGGCAGGGCTTCCCGCGGACTCTTGAGTTTGTCGAGATAAGCCATGCCGGCGGCGTAAGGGGCCATCCCTTCGGCGGGATCCATGGCCATGATCCGCAGGGCGGTCTTGATGATCTCGCGGGGTTGCCGCCCCTCCTGGCGCTGGGCGGCCAGCAGGTTCTTCCACAGTCCGACCTCGCCGGGATTGAGCCGGGTGCCCTGCTCGAACAGGCTGGCGGCGCGCCCCGCCTGACCGGCCTGCAAGGCATCGACGCCCTGGTTGTTCAGGCGAACGGCCTGGTTGTGCTGTTCGACGGTGACCTGCACGGGCAGCACGGCCGGCAGATCGGGCAGGGCCAGCGGAGGCGGGGCCGGGGAAGGAGCAGGAACCGGGAAGAACCGGTCGAGCAGGCGGTCACCGGTCTGGGCCGCCAAAGGGGTGCCCACCAGGGTCAGCCACGTGGCCAGGCCCAGGCTCAGAAGGAATGCCCTGCGATGCCACGGCCAACCTCCGGAACCATTGCAACCCTCTTCCCTGGACCGCCACCGCGACAAAAGCCGCAGGGATAACAGCCAGGACGTTCGCCATGAGATTCCAGATGCGTGCGCAAAGCGGGCGGGCAGCCCAATCCGACGGGGAAGGCTTCCCGCCCGCCGCCGGGGCGGGGCGAAAAGGTTCTCCGGGCAAGTCGGCTGACGGGGAGTCTCCGGCGGCATCCGGAGGGGCGGGCGCGACATCAGGCGTCCTTCAGTTCGAGGCGTTCATAGAGGATGCCAACCTGCTTGGCATCAGGTATGGCAAAGGTAATATGTTCCCCGTTGAATGTAAAGTAGGGGAACAGGCCGAGAGCCTCGCCCCGGTCGCGCGACAGCAGGATGATCTCGCCAGGAGGCAGATCGAGGCTGGGCCGGTCGGCCGGCTTGAGAGGCCTCGGACGCGGCCCGGACAGGTCGAAGAACGCTTCCCGGGCCCCCGGGGCGCTCTTCATGACCAGGGGGTTCTGCAGCATCCCCTTGCACGCCACCAGAATCCCGGGCAGGGCGGCGACCGCGGTCGGCAGGGTCTCCTCGAGCGGTTCGACCGGGGTCTGCAGGTATTCCCACAGTTCCTTCACGACCACGAGGGGGTTGTTGTCGCCGGATTCGGTCAGGCTGCGCGAAAGAGCGAACGTGAAGAAGGAATCGGTGCCGGGCACGTTCTTGACGACGAGCGCGAGGTGGTGCAGCGATCGCACCGCCGTGGGCGCCACCAGATGCCCCTTCAGACATTCCATCACGACCTGGTCCCCCTTGGGGGAGCGGGTGCCGTAGAAGAGATAGGTCTGCAGGAGGGTGAAGTTCAGGAAGCCCAACAGGCCTTCCATGAACTTCCGTAGGGTGGCAAGGTGCCCGGCGGGGGCGTTCGGCTCGAACAGGGCCCCGAACGGCACGGTCAGGAAGGACGGGTAGCGCGACATGATCGCCTCCGCCATGGGCGGGGGCTCGAACGTGCGTTGCCCGGCCGC
>CALLCO010000212.1 GCA_937998695.1 Candidatus Ozemibacteraceae bacterium | reverse complement strand
GGACTCCGCGCTGGTTCCTGACCCACCCCGAGTTCGACGAGCGGATCGAAGTGGCCACGGCGAACCGCGACACGACCGCGTCGCTGGTCGAACGGGCCCGCTGGATGCGCGGATGGTTGCTGGCGGTGGGGGTGGCCCTGCTTTGTCTGTCCTGGCCTTCGGCCCGGCAGGTGATGATCCTGGCTCGGGCCGCGTCAGCCATCGGGGAGGGCAGGGTGGCGGTCGGGGTGGACAGCCTGCGGGAACTGCGGGCCGACGTCCAAGAGCATCCGACGGTGGTGGAATTGCTGGGGGCCGCAGCGGTCCGGCAGGGCCGCTGGCCGTTGGCCGGATATTTCGCCGCGATGCGGACGTTCGAGAACCTGGGGCGGCTCGGACCCCCGTTAGAGGTATTTGAGCATGCGGCTGCGCCAGAAGTTGCTCTTCACTTCCAGGTCGTGCAGTTTTTGCTGCAGACGCTTGACCTCCGGCGAGTTCATGGCGTATCCCTTTTTGATGAGATGCTCGATCATGTCCAGATTCCGCTCGGTCAGCGTTGAATACTTCTGAATCTGGGTCATGATGAATTCCTCATCCTCGGGGGGATGAAAAAGGGGGGAGGGCCGTTCCCGGATGTCGGACATGCTTTCCGCTCCTGATTCTCCTGACGTGATGCGAAGAATCTATCGGTTGGTGACGGCCTTTTGTTTAGCCGTCGGCCTCGGATGGATCACCCCGCTCGCCGCCGCTCCTCCGTCAGCCACTCTGGCCCCCCCCCCACTCTCCGGGATCACCGCGCCTCCCCCGCCAGCGCTGGCTGCCACGGCTTCCGCAGCCCAGGTGCTTGCCCCCGGTTCCGCGGTCGCTTCCAGGGTTGCCCCTGCCCTGTCTGCGCCGGCGATCTCGACGGGGTCAGGGGTGGGTGCCATGCTCCCCGCTTCCCGGCCGAGCCAGGTCTCCCGCATGCTGCTGCTGGAAGAAGCCAGCCGTTGCTGGGGAGGCCGCCCCTGGACCGAAGCCGAAGCCCTGCAGAGTGGCTTGCTCGAGCCCTACGCCGACGGGAAGATCCACCTCGACTGGCCGATGTCGCGCGGGGTGGCAGCCCGGGTCTTGGCCCGGGTGGTCCGCCGGCTCGATCCCGAGGCGGTTTTCCCCCAGGTGTTCGGCGACGTGACGGCCAGTTCGACCGTCGCCCCTGCCCTGTGCATTGTCGGGCAGGCCTTCCGGCCGGTGGCGGGCGACCGTTTCGTGCCTGACCAGATCTTTTCGGTCGATGATCTGCAGTATGCGTTCGCCACACTGGGGCGGCTGATTCCAGCCTCGCTGACCTTGCCGCTGGCCGCCCTCCCCGCTCCGGCCACCTTCTCCGCCGATGACCTGAAAGCTGGCCGCCGGTTCGATCTGGGCTTTCCTGAGGAACCCCGGGGCGAGGTATCTTCCACGTTCGGACAGGTCCTCGCTTCCGATGTCCGTCGCCTGGGGCGGCTGGTGCCGTTGGTTCCCGCCGACCAGCTGGCTCCACAGAACCAGTTCGATCTCGAGGCGGCTACGGCCGGTCTCGCCGAGATAGAGCGGGTACTCGACTCGTTTGAACTGACGATCTACGACGTGACCCTGGCCGATCCGAAAGATCGCGGCCTCGAAGGGGAAATCCGTGAGTTTCTGAGCCAAATGAAGGAAACCCTCCGGAACAGCGGGGAAAAACTTCGCGTGTCGCGGCGGCAACTGCAGGCCGCTCTCCTCGTCGATCCCCAGAGCATGGAACGAACTGCCGAGTTGCGCTCCCGCCTCGAAACGGCGTTGTTCCGCCTCGAAAGCCTGTCGGAACGGGTCGAGCAACGCCTGACCGCCATTTCCCCCAAGGGAGCTTGCGAATGAGCCTCGGCTGTCCGCCCCGGCCTTCCTCTATCCCTGAAAAGAATACTGGAATCACCCTCCCTGGAAAGATTGCCGCGCGGCCCATGAACGATGCACTGAGGTCTCGGCCCGTGCCTTCCTGCCTGACCCTGACGAGACGGAGGTTCTTCCGCCGTAGGTTCTGGCCGGGGGGCCAGGGTCTACTGGTGGTTCTGCTGCTCCTGGCGGGGCTGGTAGGGGTATGCCAGGCCAGTGCTCAGGAGCGTAATCCCCTGGCGTCGTATCTTTCCCGCCTGCTTGACGAAAGCCGGGCCGAGATCGCCATCGGGCGACTTCTCCTGGCCGATTTTCTCACCGAGATGGATGGCGCTTCCCGCACCATTCCCCTGCCCGAACTCGATGCCCTGGTCGAGCGACTGGCCACGAAAACCGCCCGACCGGCGCTGCCCTACCGGGTGGTGGTCATCGACAGCGCAGTGCCGGGGGAGATCCTCTTCCCCGGGGGGCCGATCATATTGACGTCGGGGCTTCTTGCCCTCGCCGCCACCCCAGAGGAACGGGCCTTCCTGGTCGCTCGCAACCTGGTCCACATTGCCCTGCGGCATCCCATGGCCGTGATCAAAAAGGAGGGGTTGTATGCCCCCATCCTGAAGAACCTCAAACTTTCGGAAGAACGGCGCGAACGCGAGACCGTCCGCCACGTGCTGCGGTGTTACATCAAGGCGGCCACCGGCATGGATCAGAAGAAGGCCGACCGCGAAGCCCTCGCCCTGTTCGAACAGCCCGAGGTGGGACGGCAGGCGGGCCTGTCGCTCCTGCGGAAACTCGAGAAGGAGCTATGGCCTATCGCCCCCTGGGAGTGGTTCGATCTGCCCGGGCGCATTCAGAACCTGGAGTCGCTGGCCCCGTGACCCTTCGCGCGCTCGTGGTCCAGATGGCGGGGAGCGCCTGAGGCATGGCCGTCGACGCGTTTCCCCAGAATCCCCGGGAGCGGCTGTACGATGCCGACCCCGCCACCCGCCGGATGGCGGTGGCGGCCATCGCCCGCGAGCCCCTTCCCGAAGATCGCGAGTTCTTCGAGGAAACCCTGTTCAGTCCCGACACCGCAACTGCCCTGCTGGCTTACCTCGGCCTGCGGGCTCTGGCCCCGTCTCCCGCTTCGCTTGATCAGACCTGGCGCGAGACCTTCGCCGAAGCGATCGAGCTGCTGGTGCAGCGGGCCGCCTCGGGGCCGGTCCAGTTGCGGGTGGCCGCCCTGCAAGCCCTGGCCTTCGCCCCGGCAGGGCTCACCGTCACCCTGGTCGACCGGGTGCTGCAGTCCCTGACCGACGCGGCCACCCTCGAGACCGGCCTGTGGCGGGAAGCGCCCACCCTGCCCCTGGTGCAGATCCGGCGTTCGCTCGACCTGCCCGAGGGCTTCGCTCTCTTGCTGTCGGCCCTGCCGCTCGGCAAGGAGCGCATCCACCTGCTGAAGCGCGAACTGGGGCGGAAGGAGAGCCACCGGCTGCTGCCCGTCCTGATCGCGCTGCAGTTGCTGCCGGTGCCCGAGCTGACCGATCAGGTCCTGGCCTGCGTGCGGTCGAGCGAGCCCCGGGTGGCGGTCGAGGCGGCCCGCGCTCTGCTGGCCTGCGGCGGCAAGAAGGTCTACCTGATGATCCTGTCTCTGCTGAAGGAGACGGTCGATCCGCGCAAGAAGGCGGGCCTGCTGCCGTTGGCCGCTCAGACCGGGCGGCGCGAGGTCTGGCAGGGGCTGCTCAGCCACCTGCGGCACTCCTCGCCGATCGTGCGCCGGGCGGCAGTGGTGGCGGTGGCTTCCTTCCCCGGTCTGGCCACCGACAAGACGGCCGCCCTGACTCCCATGCTGAAGGACAAGGAGGCTGGTGTGGCCTGTGAGGCGGCCCGCTTCCTGTGGCAACTTGGCTCGATGGAGGCGCTCACCCTCCTCGAGGAGCAGTTCCGGCGCGGGGACCCCCACCAGCGGGCGACTGCTGCCGAGCTGCTCGGCGAACTGCCTGCCGAGACGGCTGCCCCCATCCTGATCGAAGAGTTTGGGAAGGAGCGCCACGGCGACGTCATCCGCCAGATCATCCTGTCGTTGCGCCGGCTGTTGCCGCATCTGGCTTCCAGTTCCGGGCTGTGCGACCGGATGCTGCCCGTGTTGCGCCGTCTGCTGGGATCGACCGACCCCTTCAACCGCAGTCAGGCGGCGGTCCTGGCGGGAATTCTTGGGGCGCCCGCCGAAGACCTGCTCTTGTCGGCCATCGAGAAACCAGAGCATCCTCACGTGCTGGCTTCCCTGCTGGCGGGACTCGGTCGCATCGGGCACGGCCGGTTGCTCGTCTTGGCACGGTTCCACGACCACCCCGACCCGCGGGTGCGCGCCAATCTGATGACCGCCCTGCTTTCGGCGGGGTCGGGCGCCATCCCCTACCTCACCACCGCATTGAAAGACCCCTCGCCGCGCGTCGTCGCTGCCGCCGCCCACAGCCTGTTCATGCTCGGGCAGGTCGAGGTGGTGGCGGTGCTGAACCGCATGCTGCTGGTCCCCTCGCCGGTCTCGGTGCTGGCTGCCTGCCACGCCCTTGGCCGGCTGCTGCGGGTTCAGGTTGCCGCTCTGCCGCAGGACCACCCGCTGGCGCTCACCCTGGGGCGCCGCACCCGGACCCGGGTGGCGGTCGAGCCGGTCGACGGCCCCCTGCTGCTGCGGGCCCCTGAACTGACGCGGGTCTTCGAGGAACTGGCCCTGGCCCGGGGCGATCGCGAGAGGACGGCCTGGGTGCTCGAGAACCATCTCAAGGCCAACCCTGCCTCGCCGGCCCTGCGGCGCATGCTGGCCTCGGTCTGGGCGGTGCAGGGAAAGGCCGAACCCGCGCTCAACCTGCTCGAGACCTGTCTGCGCGACCACCCGGGAGTGCTGGCCGACCTGCTCGATGCCTACCGCCTGTCGCTGATGGTCGGCGACCTGCCCCGCGCGGAGGCATACGGGCAGCGGGTCCAGGGCATGTATCGGCGCATCCTCGACGCTTGTCTCGACCTCTGTCAGAATCTGCGCGGGCGCGGCACCGAGGCGATGCTCGAGCGACTCCATTCCCTCAGCTCGCCCAGCATGAACATCTACGCCGCGATGATCCAGTTGAAGGCCTTGCAGGGTGATACCGAGACGGTGCTCGAACTGCTTACCGAGATCCTGCTCGCCCGGCCCGCCAACGGGGTGGTGGCCCAAAAGCTGGCCAACCTGCTGCCCGAAACCCTGGGCGATCTGCGCCAGGCCCTGCTGACCTATGTGCAGTCCCTGCCGGTCCCCCCCGCCCCGGGAGGGATCGACTGAGCAGGTGGCTTTTGCCAGGCTCCTTCTTTCCTGATCGTGGTGCCCGTCGCCCGGAGGAGCTGCATGAGCTGGCCGCCTTCGGGGCCATCCCGCCTGACGGTTCCTCATACCTCTCGCCTCGCCTACCCAAAGGCAGGCACTCGCCACGGCGTTTCAGGGTTGTCCGGGATTCTTCTCGGACTGGGGAGGCATCTGATAGGGGGCCGGCTCTTCCGCGAGGTGGTGAGGGCGCTGGGCGATGGCCCGCACCTCTTCCAACGACAACCCGGTGATGCGGGCCACCTCTTCGGGATGGTCGCCCCGCTGCAAGAGAAGTCGGGCGATCTCGCGGCCTTTGGCCTGCTCGCCCTCAGCCCGGCCCTCAGCCCGGCCCTCAGCCCGGCCCTCAGCCCGGCCCTCAGCCCGGCCCTCAGCCCGGCCCTCAGCCCGGCCCTCAGCCCGGCCCTCAGCCCGGC
>CALLCO010000211.1 GCA_937998695.1 Candidatus Ozemibacteraceae bacterium | reverse complement strand
TTCCTCCCGGCTACTGACGATGCCGCGGCCGAACCCCGACGGCTGGCCCATGGTATCCAATGACACCCGGGATGACAACCCCTTTCCCCAGAGGCTTTTCCCCTTTCCCGATCTTCTGCTGGATCTGATCCCTGGAAGGCGACCCCGTACCCATCGACCCAGGAGCCGCCCCACCCGCCATGGAATCAGCCATGCTGGCGTTTCTCACCCTCTTTCTGACCGTTTATGGCGGGCTCAACCGCTACGCCTGGCTTCGCCTGCGCGAGGCGGCCCTGCTGCCCGCCGCCGCCGAATGGCCCACGCTCGGGCTCTTCATCGCGGCTTCCGAACAACCCGACTGGGGCGACCGCTTCGACGGCCAGGTTGGCGGGGCCAGGGTGCCCGTAGAAGCGGCGGGAATTGGCGCGGCCCATACGGGGCGGTATAATGACGGCAACCCATGAGCATGTCATCGTTCGTCCCCAAGGAACTGGAATCGCCGGTCCGGTCCGCCCGCCTGCTCGCCCTGCAGAAAGCCTTTTTCGAGGGCAACAGCGAGGAGGTGCTGACCGCGCTCGAACTGCGCGATCTCCTCGAGGATGACGACGAGTGTCGCTTGCTGCTGAAGCAGGCCATCCAGGCGGTGCGGCGGCGGTTAGGCAAGGTCGTGGCCGAACTCCAGCCCGCGTTCGACCCCGCCGCCCTCCATCACCGCTATCAGGCCGCCGGGTCCGCCGACCGCCTGCTGCTCTTGGAAGACCTCGATTCCCGGCAACGCAGCGCCCTGGCCAGCCGGGCCCTCGACTGGTTCACCCACGAGCGCGAACCCGCGCTGCAAGCCGCCTTGATCCGGATGTTCGGCGAGTTCTGGCCGGCCGGCCGGCTCGACCTGATCGTCGCCCGGATCCACGATCCGTCGTTGAGCGTCCGCCTGGCCGCCCTCGGCGTGCTGGTCAAACGGGCCCCCCACCTCATCGCGGCCGACCTCGAGGCACTGGCCGGGGCTGATGATCCGGGGGTGCGGGCCCTGGCCATCCGCGGCCTGTTCGCGCTCGAGCCCAGCCGGGGCCTGGCTTCCTTGTCGGGCATGCTCCTGAGCCCCGATCCCGCCCAACGCCGGACCGCCCTCAACGTCTGCCTCGCCCTGCCCTTCGAGCAGGTCAAGCCTCTCGTGCTGCAATTCATCGCCCTGGAGAGCGACACCGAGCTGATCCTGCATGCCGGCCGTTCGTTCCAGCTCAATCCCGACGTCGATTCGCCCTACCGCCTGTGGGAAATCGCCGAGGAAAGCTCTCCCGCCAAGTCGGCCGTGGTTCGCCGGGTTTTGCAGGGGGTCTGCGAGGCGATCAGCACCTCGAACCTGCTGGGCGAGGAGCGGAAATTCCACGAATACTACCAGCAACTGCAGGAATGGATCTACCGCAAGGCAGCCGGCCGTTTCGTCCAGGACTGCATCAACCGCCTCACCCAGGAGGAAGAAGGCGGGGAAACCCCCGAACTGGCGGCCGCCGTCCGCAAGCACATGCGCTTTGCCCCTGTGCGGGCCGCGTTCGAGGAGGCCCTCGGCTGGCCCCTGGCCGAACCGCTGCGTGACCGCCTGCGCGGCTGGCTACGCGAGACCGCCGACCCCGCAACCGAGGGAGCCGACCCTTCGTTGTCCCCGCCCCCTCCTTCGCCGACGGGGCCAGCCGCCGAACCCCCGCCTGGCTCTGGGGAGCCGACCGGAAGTGCCCAGAAGTCGGTGACCAGCCGACCAGGTGATCCGGCCCCATCCGGTTCGACTCCAGGCCCAATTCCGACGGCCATTCCAGAAGAGGAGTCAGCTCCCGCCCACCTTGCGGCAACCTCCCCTGAACCGGAGGAGGGAACCCCCTCTTCCACTCCCCACGATGCCAGCCGGGGCGGCCCCGGTGACTCACGCCCGACCCCACCGGGAAAGAGTCCGCCCGGCCCACCCCTGGGGCAGGGGGCACCCGCCCCCACCCCTCCCCCCGCCAGGGAGGCCCACCCCGCCGCGAGCGGGAGGGAACCCGAAAATGCGCTGTTCGCCCAGGTCGCCGGGTGGGACCGCCGTGATCTGCCGCAAGCCCGCCCGGTCTTGCAGAAGGCCCTGGATGACCCGGCGCTGTCCGACCGGGCCCGGATCCTCCTGATCCGGACCGCTCTGCGGCTGGGCGCGCGCGATTTCGCCGGCGCGGCGCGCGGGTGGCTGAAACATTCCAACGAGGCGGTCGTCGCCGCCGCCATCGAGTATCTGGCCTTCGCCGACCCCGACGGGCTGTTCGCCCTGATCGGCCAGTTCTTCCGCAACCCCGCCCAACGGGTCGTCAGCGCCGCGATCAAGGCCCTTCGCCAGGCCGACCAGGCCCAGGCCGTTTCCTATCTGTCCGCCATGCTGCGCGATCGGCAACCGACCGTGCAAAAGATGGCCCTCGGATGTCTGGTCTACGTCGACTTCGCCCTGATCCGCGAACCCCTGGCCGCCTTCATGGCGGGAACCCGATCGCGGGAGCTTCTCGAAGCGGCCCTGTGCCTCTTCCTGGCCAACCCCGAACCGGAGAACCTGCCCCTGCTCGACGAGGTGTCCCGGGCCTTGCCGGCCGAGCTGGGGACCCTGCTGCGGGAGGTGCGGCGCAAAACCGAGACCCTGCTGGCCCGGTTCGGCCGTGTGGCAAGCCCCGAGGCAGGACAGGCCGTCAGTCAGAACCCAGTGACGGCCACCCCCGCCACTGCCTCACCCCCGATCGCGGCGGCCCTTCCGGGCTCGAGTGCTTCCCCCCCGAAAACGGCACCGGCCCGCCAACCTGCCGCCACTCCAGCCGCCCAGACGGGTGCGGTGCGACCTCGAAGCCCACCCCTCGGAGTCACACCAGCCGCGAGTCGGCCGCCCAGCTCTCGCGCCCCCTCTCATCATGCTGGCCCCGAAAAAAATCGCCACCCCCGGGCGGCCCCCACCGCCGAACCCTCTTCCGGCTGGTGGACGACTTCCCAGACCTGGGTGGCGGCGGGAGGGGTCATCCTGGTGGGATCGTTCTTCTCCCTGATCTCTTCGTTTCTGAGCCCGCTCGGCGAAAGGCCCGCCCCCTCCCCCGGGTCGGGCGAGTCGGCGATCCGGAAGGCGCCGGCGACCGACAATGCCTCGGGGCCGCTCACCACCAGCGCGGATCTGTTCGAGGAATACCGGCGCCTGAAACGCCGTGGGAAGACCCCATGAGCGCCGGGATCCACCCGCCCACCCCGCCAGTTGCGCCCAGGGAGGAGGCCGGTGTCCACCCCCGCGTGGTCTTTTCTGCCGTTCCCTCCTGGCCAGGAAGGTGGGATGAAACCCGAGCTTCTCCGGTCGGGCCAACCGGTGGGGTTCGACCAAGGAAGCGCGCTTTTTCCAAGGAAGAACCGTCGGACACACCGCGTCGATGGGACGAGCTCGGATACAACGGGGAGACTCACGGCCTTCAGCCCCACCGGGCCTTTCGCCCCCGATCCTCTCGCGGAGCGACTTTTCCGCTGATCGCCGGCCTGCCTCTCTTGCTGCAGCTTTGGCAGCCCCTTCCCCCGACCCTGGCCGCCCCGCTTCCCGACGCGGAGGCGGACATCCATGCCCTGGCCGAACACGGCGACCACCACCAGGTCAAGCGACTGCTAGCCCGCCATCCCCAGGCGGTCGCCTGGCGCGACGCCCTCGGCCTTGAACCCCTCCACCGGGCAGTGCGGGACGGCAACCGTGAGATGGTCGAGTTCCTCGTGCAGAACGGGGCGCCCCTCGACACCCCGGATGGCCTTCAGGGCTGGACCCCCTTGCATCACGCCGCCCGCCTGGGCTACGTCGGCATCGTCAAGGTCCTGCTGGCCCGCGGGGCGGCGACCTCTCTGCCCGACCGGCGCGGCCAGACCCCGCTGCACCTCGCCGCCCGGCTCGGCAAGGCCGAAACCGTATCCGTCCTTCTCCTGCACGGGGCCCACGTCGATCCCACCAACCTGTGGGACCGCACCCCGCTGCACGAAGCGGTGATGTTGGGCCGCGAGGCCGACGATCCCGCCGCCGCCCGGGCGGTCGACGACTACCTGGCCGCGGCCCGCCATCTGGTCGCGGCCGGAGCCAGCCTCGACGCCCGCGATGCCCAGGGCCGCACGGTGCTCACGCTCGCGCTCGCGGCGGGGTGCCCGCGCCCCTTCCTCGCCTGGCTGCGCGCCCGGGGCGCTTCCACCTGACCAGGCTCATCGCTCCGGCACGGTGTTTTCAGGGGAATGGCTGGTCCGGAGCCGCGTTCCGGCCGCCCCCCCGCCCCCTTTGGTCGGCAGGCATGATTTCCTGTAGCATGCCGCCATCATGACCGACATGCCGACCCCTGATCGCCCCGGGACGGTGGAAAGGACCACCGGAGAACCGCTCCCGCTCGTCGTCGAGAATCTCGCCAAGTCCTACCGCGTCAAGAACGCCGAGCCGTTTCCTGCCGTGAAGGGCATCTCGTTCGCCATCGCCGCCGCCGCGGTCCTGCTGATCGGCAGCGTGACCGGCGATTTCCGGGCCCTGGGCGCCCTCGCCGCCCTGCCGGTGGTCTTCCTGGGCGCCCTGCTGTTCGCTTCCCTTGGTCTGCTGGCGGCGGCGTGGGCCGCCTCGATCGACGAGATCTCCTACCCGCAGTTCCTGTTCATCTTCCCGATGTTCCTGTTCTGCGGAGTCTTCTTTCCCCTCTCGCAACTGCCCGAATGGTGGCAGCCCATCGTCTGGGTCCTGCCCCTGACCCCAGTCGTCTCGCTGCTGCGCAGCCTCACGCTCGGCACCCCGGTCTTCTGGCGGGCGGTCCCCATCCTCCTCATCTGGCTGGTGACCGCCGTCCGGGCCTCCCGCCGCCGCATGCTCGCCCGCCTGATCAAGTAATCAATCCATTCCCGTTCCACAAACCTGATTTTTTCTTCCGCCTCTGGAGCGGCTTGGCGCAAGGCTATGTGTCCCCGGAGCCGATGGGCCCGCCGGGTTGCCGATGCGGCATGTTCGCCCCCGGGACACAAAGCCCAGGGCAAAGCCGCATGGGAAGCAGAACAGAAAATACGGTTTGTGGAACGGGAACGAACGGGAACGGAGCGGGGCTCAGGGCAGCCACTGCACCCGGTCGATGGCGAAGCCGAAGGCGTTGATGTAATCGCCCGCTTCGAGCACCAGGGTGGCGCGGTCGCCCTCGATGACCTCGGACCAGCCGGCGGCATGCACCCCGTTGATGAACTCGACCACCTTGCCGGCCCCGTCCTTGATGGTGAGGCTGTCGCCAAAATGGTCGATCTCGAGGCGGGTGAAATGGACCCGGAACTTGCGGGCGCCCGGCACCGACAGGTCCCAGGTGAGGATTTTCTGGTTCGGGTAGGGGTGCGGCGATTCGACGGTCCGAGGTTCGTCGCGCCACCCGCTGAAATCCTCGACGGGCAGGCGGCGGCCGGGGCGGCCGGTCAGCGCGTTCAACAGATTCAGGCGCAACCCGCCAACCACGTAGCGCGACAGGCCGCGCACCTGGTCGGCACTGTCGAGGAGGGCTTGTTTGACCTGGCGCCAGGTCCAGTCGGGATGCTGCATCCAGACCATGGTGGCCGCCCCGGCGACCAGCGGGCAGGCCTGCGAGGTTCCGGAAAACGAGCGGTACTGCCCTTTGGGAAAAAGGGAAAACATGTTCTCGCCGGGAGCGGCGATTTCGACCATCGACCCGAAATTGCAGAAGGTCGACAGGTCGCGGTTGTTGGTGGCGCCGACCACCAGCTGGTTCTCGACGCCGTAACAACTGGGGTAGTCCTGTTCCTCGTCCATGTCCATGTTCTTGCGCGAATTGCCGGACGCACAGACAAACAGGGCCCCTTTCTGCGCTGTATAAGCGATGGCGTCCTTCATGGCCTGGGTGAACGAGGGGCTGCCGTAGCTGTTCGAGAGCACCTTGGCCCCGTTGTCGACCGCATAGCGGATGGCCCGGCCGATCTGCTCGGACGACAGGGTACTGCCGAGCCCAAAGATCTTGACCAGCATGATTTTCACGCCCGGACAGGCGCCGGCGATGCCCATGCCGTTGTTGGCCGGGGCGCACAGCAGCCCGCCCACGTGGGTGCCGTGGTAATGGTCTTCGTTGATGTCGGGGCTGTTGCGCACGAAATTCCAGCCATGCACGTCGTCGATGTAGCCGTTGCCGTCATCGTCGATCCCGTTGGTGCGCTTGTCACGCCCCTCGGCATCGAGACCACTCTCGCCAGGATTGACCCAGAGAACGGACGGGTCGACGTCGGGATGGTTCAACTCGAGCCCGGAGTCGACGATGGCCAGGATGACCTCACCCTGGGGGCGGAAGGCGGTGCGCGCTTCCAGACCGCCGATATCGCACCCGGGCAGACCGGGCAAGCCTTTGTCATCGACTTGCCCGAAGTTGCACATCTGGTATTGTTTGTCGAGGAAGGGGTCATCGACCGAGTGTCCATGCGGGCACCGGATCTCACGGCGGGAAGCGCCGTCGGCGTCGGTGAAGGGCGCCCCGATCTCGACCGGCTCGCAGGGCCGGTAGGGGATCTCCCCGCCCAAGCCGGGCAGGCAAATCGACCATACCAGCAACATCACCCAAGCTCGACCGTTGCTCATGGTTCACATGATACCGCATCCGCCCCCGGAAGCAAACCGCGGACGCGGCATGCCAGGGTTGCCGAGAGCGGGGAAAAAGTGTACATCCTGGAGGCATGGGTATCCTCGACCGTCTGTATGCCATCCTTCCGGACCTCCTGCCCCGCCTTCGCTTCCTGCGAGACTGCCCGGGCCAGCGGTATCTCGATTTCGGGTGTGGTGCGGGCACCGTACTGGCCCAGAATCTCCTGGTCCGCCCCGATCTCGAGGTCTTCGCCACCGACGTGGAGAACCATGCCCGCAGCCTGCCTCCTGCCACCCGGTTCGTCCTCTATGATGGCCGGAACCTGCCGTTCCGAAGCGGGCAGTTCGATCTGGCCACCGCCAATCACGTCTTCGAACACGTCCCCGACCCGCCCGCCACGATGCGGGAACTCGCCCGCGTCCTGCGGCCGGGCGGCCGGCTCTATCTCGAAACCCCCAATCACCGGGCCCTGCGGCGCCCGGGGCTGCGCGGCCGCTTCGCCGGCTGCGTCCATTTCCGCGACGACCCGACCCACCGCCGCCCCTGGTCAGGCCCCGAGCTGGCCGACCTCGGCCGGGGAGCCGGGCTCCTGGTGCGGGAAACCGGCATCAGCCGGAACTGGGTGCACGTGCTGACCGCCCCGTTCCTGGTCGTGGCAGGGCTCTGCCAACCCCGACACCTGTTCTTCATGTATGGGCGCAATGCCCTATTGGGGTGGGCTTCCTATGCCATCCTGGAAAAGCCGGCGGGCCCACCGCCATGCCCGTGATCTCGGCCCAGCGTATCCCGGTCGCCCGCAACCGCTGGATCGCCCAGGGCATCCATCTCGGCCTGGGCGCCCTCCATCGAGTGCTCCACCCGGGGGCTCCCCCGCCACAACCCTCCCTCGCCCCGATCGCCGCAGCGGCCGAAGAGGTCACCCACCTTCTGGTCCTGCGCCTGGACGGACTCGGGGACCTGATCCTGTCCACCGGGTTTTTCCCCGCCCTCCGCCAGATTTTCCCGCGCGCCCGGCTGACCCTGGCCGTGGCCCGCTGGTCGGTGGGCCTAGCCCGCCTGCTGCCAGGAATCGACACGATCGTCCCGCTCGACGCTCCCTGGGTGGTGGGCGGGGGAGCTGCCACCTGGCGAACCCTGGCCGATACGGTGCGGGACCTGCGCCGCCGCCGGTTTGACCTGGCCTTCGAGCTGCGGGGCGATTTCCGAAACATCCTCCTGATGCGGGCCCTGCGGGCCCGCTGGCGGGCCGGCCTGGCCATCACCGGATGCGATTTTGCCCTGACCCACGTGGCCCCGGTGGGCGACAACCACCATTCGACCTGCCTGATTGCCGCCCTGGTCAACAGCCTCGCTCCCACTCGCCCCTTCGACCTGCGCCCCCGCCTCGACCTTCCCCCGGCCTTGCGACAGGCCGGTCGCGACTGTCTGCGCGCCCACGAATTCGGGGAACCGGCCGGTGGCGGACGTTGGGTGGTTCTCCATCCCGGGGCCCGCTGGCCCGGCCGGCAATGGACGATCGAGGGGTATGCCGCCCTGGCCGACCGTCTCCTGGCCGCCGGTCATCGCGTGGTCATCACCGGCACTCCTGACGAAGCGGCCACCACGGCGGCGGTCGTGGCCCGCATGCAACGCTCCCCCCTCGTGCTCGCGGGCAAGACCGATTTTCCCACCTTTTTGGGCATCCTGGGTACCGCCGACCTCTTCGTCGGCGTGGACTCGGGGCCGATGCACCTGGCCAGCGCCATCGGGACCCCAGTGGTGGCGCTCTTCGGGCCGGCCCACCCCGCCATGGTGGGGCCCCGGGGCCCGCACGACCAGACGGTCTTCCACGGGGACCGGTTCCCTTGCAGCCCGTGCGCCCAGACGGTGTGCGCCCATCCCGGGCGATCCTGCATGACGGCCATCACCATCGACGAGGTCTGGGCCGCCGTCTGCCGCGGTCTCGACCGGCTCCCTTCTCCACTACGAGCCTGAGCCGGGGCAGGTTCGAGACACCGTTGTCACGGCCGTCCCGATCGCGCCTTCCGCCACACCGGCGCCGGGCAGTCCCCACGCGAGCACCGTCCCGCACCAGGGTTCCCCCGGCCGTGGCTGGCCCGGGGACCACGGCCCAGGGTCCCCACGCAAGCCCAGTCCCGCACCAGGGTTCTCCGCCGCGTCGGCGCTCGGTGTCTCCCGCCGGCCGTTCCGAGAGGTGCCCGCTCAGGAGGGGAAGGCGGAAATGAATTCGAAGGCGGGCAGTTTCAGGCTCTGGCCGAGGTCGTTGATGACGTCGTAGAACCGCCATTCGGTGCGGCCGGTGAAGGTGATGAACGTTCCCTTCTCGGCGAAGGGCGGGAAGCCACCACGCGGCGCCGTCAGCAGGAAGACGGGTTGGTTGGTGAAGGTGGGGTTGAGCCGGAAATCGCTCTGCTCGCGCCCCGACCGCTCCTGTTCGTCGCGGTTGAGCACCTTGATCATCACCAGGAAGTCCTGGCCGTGGCGGGTGAACCGCCGGGCCACGAACGCCTTCCACTCGGCGATCACCGGCCCGGTGAACTTCGTCTTGAAGGAGATGTCGGCCAACTGGTGGTAGAGCAGGTTGACGGTGCCGTAGGTGGCCCGGGTCTGCTGGAAGCCCTCGACAGCGGGGCGCGCCTGCTCGCTCTGGACCCGCGCCCGCAGGCGGGCGGCCTGCACCTTGCGTTCGGCGTCCCGGCGGTAGGTGGGATCGAGACCGCGCGAGGCCAGGGCCTGCTCGAACAGGGTGGCCGCCCCGGCGAAATCGTTGGTGGTGAAGGCGTGGTTGCCCCGCAGGTAGAGATCGTTGGCGACATCGGTCTCGGACTGGGTGAGGTGGGCCTGCAG
This sequence comes from Candidatus Ozemibacteraceae bacterium, assembly GCA_937998695.1. Taxonomy (GTDB): domain Bacteria; phylum Muiribacteriota; class Ozemobacteria; order Ozemobacterales; family Ozemobacteraceae; genus Ozemobacter. Next base: position 12,264 of record CALLCO010000211.1, on the reverse strand, counting down.
ATTGGGGTTGCCGGGGTTCATGGCGTTGGCCTTGGCGTAGAACTCCCGTGCCTGCTCCTGGCGGCCCATCCGTTCGTAGACGCGGGCGATCTCGACCGCGACTCCGGCCTGGGGCCGGACGCCGAAGTAGGTCAGGTAGTTGCGGATGGCGTCGTCGAGCAGGTTGACCCGTGAGTATGACTGCGCCAGCAGGTAATAGGCATGGTACATCCGCTCGTCGACCTTGATCGCCTCTTCCAGATATTTGATGCCGTTGAACAGTTCGCCTTTCAGGCTGAACAGCTTGCCGAGCAGGAAGAGCACCCGCGGGTTGTCGGGATTGGCGTTCGACAGGCCTTCGAGCAGATCGAGCGCCTTGGCGTAGTCGCCGCGTTCGATCAGACCTTCCGCGCGACTCTCTTCTTCGTTGAAGGGAATGTCGCGGACCCGGTCGCGCACTGCGGCGGGCATGGGCGGCAGGTTCGGACCGGGACTGGGCATGTCGGGCGAGGCCGGCATGGGCGACAGGACAAGCGGCGCGGCCGGGGTCGGCCGCACGCTGGAAGACGGCGGCCGCTGGCTGACCAGCGGGGCGGGAAGCCGGACCGGCGGGGCGGGGGGCACCGCCGGCGGCGGCGGCAGGGCGGTCGGGCGCCGGGGGGCGGGCATGGCGGCTGACATCGCGGCAGACCTGGCGGCAGACGGCCGATTCCCTTGGGTGGAGGTGATCTCCCGGGCGGCCAGGTCGAGCACCTCGGACTGCTCGATGCCGCGCCGCCGCTTCAACTCGACGGTGCAGCGGGCCACGCCGCGGCGGGCCGCCACGTGCGAGGGGTCGAGCGACGCCGCGAGCTGGAATTCCTTGAGGGCTTCGGGGAAATTGCCGGTCAACTCGAACAACCGGCCCAGGTTGAAATGGACCCCCGGATGCCGGGGATTCTGCTCGTAGGCTTTCTTCAGCGCGGCATGCGCCTGCTGGTACCGCTGCTGGTAGATGTGGTTGACGGCCTCTTCGACCAGGATGTTGGTGTTGTCGAACTGGGCATGGGCAGGACCACCACCGCTCAGGACCGTCAGGGCGAAAGCGACGGTCAGGCTCATCCGGAGACGGCGGAGCAGGGAGTTGGACATGGGGGACCTCCTGGATCGGACACTCTGTGCCTGCGGCCAGCCACCCGCTGATGGGGCGCCGGGCCGGCCGGATGGATCTTTGACGCCCCCGGGAGGGTGTGCTATCATCGGGTCGTTGTTCAACATCTCGCCTCGGAGGATGGTATGTCGATGTTCCGCTTCATCTGGTGGGCCATGATCATCAGCGCGGTGGCCTTCGCCGGCTACGTCTACGGGTATCTCTCCGACTGATCCGCGCGGCAGGGCACACCGGGGAGCGTGACCGCTTCCCGGTTTTTCATGTTCCGGGGGCAGGAATGACAATCGCCCCGGAGCCGGACAGATCGCGCAGGGCCAGCCCGCCCAGCACCCGCTGCTGCTTCTCGGGTTCGGTCAGCAACGCCGCCAGGGTTCGCAGGGCCCGGAAGTCCCCTTTTTCCAGCAGGGCCTCCGCGCACAGCTGACGGACCCGCGGCGAGGGGTCGTCGAGCGCCCGCACCAGCATATCGTTGGCCGAGCTGCCGGCCGTCGCGGCCATGAACAGCAGGGCGCTGATGCGGATGCGCTGTTCCGGGTCCCAGATCAGTTTTTCGACCGCCGCCTTGGCCATCAGGGCCCGCAGGCTGGTCAACACATCGATGATGGCCGCCTTGGTGCGGGGATTGCGGTCCTTTTCCAACATGCCGATCAGCGATGGCACGTTCTCGAGGCGGGCCACCCGCCGGAAGGCAGACAGGAAGGCCGGTACCGCCCATTGTTTGGCCTTTCCCCACTCGCGCAGCAGGGCATCGAACAAGCCGGGGCCGTGCAACTGGCCCAGGGCCCACGAAGCCCGCTCGGCCACCGCCGGTTCCTCGTCGTTGAGGAGACCGAACAACAACGGGGTCAGTTCAGACACCCGATAGGTGCCGATCAACCAGGCGCCGCTCGCCCGTTCCCAGCGTTGGGAGGAGGCCAGCAGGGCCCGCACCTCGCCCAGCACGCGGGGTCCCATGCCGTTCTGGAGGTACAACCCCATCACGTTGGCCTTGACCCGGTTCGAGGGATCCCGCAGGTAGGGCACGACCATCTGTTCCACGGTGCGGAAGGGCAGGCTTCCCATGGCTTCGACCGCATTGGCCCGGATGCGCGATTCCTGGTGCAACAGACTGTGCTGGAAGTATCCGAGCAGGATCTCCTTGCGGAAGCGCCCCAGCGACATCAGGGCGGTGGCAAACACGTGGTTGTTCGACTCCTGCTCGAGCAGGTTGATCAGGATGTCACAGGCCTGGTCGTGCGGCGCCGCGTTGCCCAGGGTGATGGCGGTGTCGATCCGGACCCCCAGGTCGGGGTCGCGGATGCACTGGGCCAGAAACTCCCAGGGGATCTGGCTGCCGAACCGGTGCAGGTTCTTGATGACGGTCTGCCGCACCCGGGGCGCGGCCTCCCGGCCCGCCAGGTCGAGCAGCGACGGCAGGATCTCGACTTTGCCCGTTCCGCCCAGGGCCTGGGCAGCCAGCGTGCGGGTGGTGGGATCCGGGGAATGCAGGAGCAGTTCGAGAGAATGGCGGACCGAAGGCAGTCCGAGCGAGCCCGCCACCTGGATGGCCTTCCAGCGGACGTATTTGTCCTTGTCCTCCAGCAGGGGGAGGACGTGCTCGGCCAGGGCGGGGTCGGGAAACCGGCCGACCCCTTCCAGGGCCAGAAACCGGATGTTGGGGTTGGGATCGCGCAGGGCGAACCCGAACTGCCGCAAGATCCGGGTCTGCTGATCGCCGGAACCTTCCATGGGAGCCTCCTCTCGCGACCGTGGGAGCGCGGAACCACTGGTCAGCGGAACTTCTTCTTCTTCTTGGCGAGCAGCGACATGTACTCCTCGCGCAACTCGGCGACCCCGAACAACGCCGCCGTGATGATGTCCTTCTGCGACAACCCGTACTCGCGCTTCAACTGCGCGATGGAGGTGCCATCGGCGATCTTGTCGAGGATGACTTCGGACATGGTCTTCGTGGGCATGACATTACCCCCTTTCGGTATGATCATGACCTCAGGTATCGGCACAACCCGCCCGCGGGTTGACCTTTCCCCCTCCATGATGCCACAGGCCGCACCCCGCGCCAAGAGGCCCCGCCCCGAACGGCCGCCCGGTGTCGGCATACCCGCTGCGCATGGCCTCGACCGCATGGACGAAGGCGCCCTGGTCGCCGCACTGCCGGGCGAACAAGACATGGGGGGTAAAGGCGCAAAAGGCGGGGAAGGCATCGGAAAATACCTCGTGCAGAGTGGAACCCCCACCAGTATCTGTCCAACAACGACCGCCGGTACAAGCGCAAGGAGGAGGCCGGGGAAAAGGCCATCGAAGAGAAGAAGCAGGAACTGGAGAAAGCCCGGCGCGAGGTCGCCGACCTGGAGCAGAAGATCCAGCGCGCAACCCAGGCCCCTCCGGGGATCCAGAAACCCGTCCAGGTTCGCACCGACGGCGGAGACGACCCCCACCCCCCCGAAGAATAGCCTCTTCCCGCCGCTTCTTTGAAAACTTCCTCGCAGCTCCCCCCGATTCGGGCCCCAGAGAAACGGGCCCACGCCTGGCCAGTCTCCGCCGAGGTTCGGCCTGGCTCCATCCGGCATCCCTGGGGAAACAGGGGAATCGGGAATAGCCCCGCCTCCTCTTCTATGGTAAGATCTTCATCCACCTTCTGACCTCTCACTCTCTCGGAGGACTGCCATGGCCATCCATTTGTACAATTCGCTGACCCGCACCAAGGAGGCGTTCGTCCCGCTCGTCGAGGGGCAGGTCGGCATGTATGTCTGCGGCCCGACCGTCTACGGACCGCCCCACCTCGGTCACGCCAAGAGCTACCTGACCTTCGACGTGCTCGCCAAATACCTTCGGCACCGCGGATTCAAAGTGCGTTACGTGCAGAACATCACCGACGTCGGCCACCTGACCGACGATGCCGATGCCGGCGAGGACAAGATCATCAAACAGGCCCGGCTCGACCAGGTTCATCCCTGGGAGATCGTCGACAAGTTCACCCGCATGTATTTCGAGGACATGACCGCCCTGCGCGTGGCCCATCCCAGCTTCTACGTGCGGGCCAGCCAGCACATCGGCGAGCAGATCGAGGCGGTGGTCGCCCTGCTGAAGAAGGGTCATGCCTACGAGGTCGACGGGAACGTCTACTTCGACGTCGCCTCCTTCCCCGCCTACGGCAAGCTCTCCGGGCGCGTCGTCGATGAGCAGCGCGAGGCGGTGCGGGTCGAGGCCCGCTCCGAGAAGCGGCACCCGCGCGACTTCGCCCTCTGGAAGAAGGCCGAACCCGGCCACATCCTGCGTTGGAACTCGCCCTGGGGCCCCGGCTATCCCGGCTGGCACATCGAGTGCTCGGTGATGAGCACCAAGTACCTCGGCGAAACCTTCGACATCCACGGCGGCGGGCTCGAAAACATGTTTCCGCATCACGAGTGCGAAATCGCCCAGAGCGAAGCCGAGACCGGCAAACCCTTCGCCCGCTACTGGGTCCACAACAACATGGTGACGGTCGATGGGGTCAAGATGGGCAAATCGCTCGGCAACTTCCGCACGATTCGCGACCTGCTGGCTCGGCACACCCCCGAGGCGATCCGGGTCTTCCTGCTCTCGACGCATTACCGCTCCCCCACCAACTACACCGAGGAGGCGATCGCCGCCGCCGCCACCGGCCTCGCCCGCCTGACCAACTGTTACACCGCCCTGACCGATCTCGTAGGGAAGGGGGCGACGGGCGACGACCCAGAGATGGCCGCTCTGTGCGCCGACACCGCCCAGGCTCTCACTACTGCCCTGGACGACGATCTCGACACCCCCGGCGCCATCGCCCGGATCTACGACTTCGTCACCGCCGTCAACCGCCGCCTGACCGCCGGCCCTCTGCCGGCGGCGGGCGCCCGCGAGGCCGCCCAGCTACTGCGGGTCTGGGCGGGCGACCTCCTGGGCATCCTGGCCGAGCCCGCCGCGGCCGGGGGTGACATCGACCTCGCCCCGATCATGGACCTGGTCATCGAGTTGCGCAAGGATCTCAAGGCGGCCAAACAGTTCCAACTCGCCGACAAGATCCGCGACCGGCTCAAGGCGGCCGGCATCGTCCTCGAAGACACCCGCGACGGCACCCGCTGGCGCAAGGCCTGAGCCCCCTTCGCCCCCGCCATGTCCACTCGCCCCTCCGGCATGCCCACCCAGGCCGCCCCCAAGACCACCGACCACGGCGACGCGGCGACTCCCCCCCCTGGCGCTGCCCGCATCTCTCCCACCGCTCCGGCGGGAGCGCCCACTCCGGCATCCTCGCCATCCGACGTCACCACCCCCACACCCTCCCCGACCCCCGGCGCCCCCTCGCCCAGGCCGCTCCCTCCCACCGGCCTGCGCCTGGATCGCCAGTGGCCGGCCGAGCGGGCGGCACGGCTGCCCGCCCGCACCCTGGCCTACATCGGCGACGGGGTCTTCGAACTGGGTATGCGCCTGTCCCACCTCGACAGCGGGCTCGATGAGATGGGCCGCCTGCACAGCTCGGTGGTGGCCCTGGTCAAAGCCGACCACCAGGCGAAGCTGTTCGAGTCGATCTTCCCGACCCTGGACGAAACCGAACAGACCCTCCTGCGCACGTGGCGCAACGCCAAGATGCCCGCCCGCTTCAGCGGGGCCTCCCGGGGCGTCTACGCCCGCGCCACGGCATTCGAGGCCTGGGTCGGCTACCTGTTCCTGACCGGCCAGGCCGACCGCTACGAGGCCCTGTTGGCGCAGGCCCTGACCAGCGGCGTGGCCCGCCCCGGCACCGAACCGCCGGGGCCGCCGCCCGCCCGCCACCGCCCGTCATGACGCCGCGAGCACCGTCCCCCCGCCCCCGCCACCCCCGCGGGGGACGTCCAGACCGGTCCCGGGACCATTCCTGGAACCGCCCCGCCGGCGCCCCCCCCCCCGAGACCGTCCCGCCCGACGGGCCCGGATGCCTCTTCCCAAGATCCATCTTTCCCGGGAGGAAGGCCGGGTCATGATCGCCGGATGGGCACCCCGCCGACGGGCCCCGGTCTTCCTCCAACCGGACAGCCGGATGACGAGGGCGATCTCGCCTTGCTCGGCCGGCACGAGGTATTGGCCGCCCTCGACAGCCCGACCCCGCCCGAGACCGTCTTCCTCGCCGCCTCCGCCCACGGCCCCGGCGTGGACGCCGTCCGGCGGGCGGCCAGCCGGCGACGGGTCAAGCTGCAGGTGGTGGCGCCAGACCTCTTCCGACGCCGCTTCGGCGACGCTGCCCAGGGCGTGGCCGCCCAAGCAGGCGCGTTCGCCTACGCCGATTTCGCAGCGCTCCTACATGGGTTGCCGGCGGCCGGGCCCATCGTCCTGCTGGCCCTGCACCAGGTAGAAGATCCGCGCAACCTCGGCGCCATCGTCCGCACCGCCGAAGCGGCCGGGGTGGCCGGGTTGCTCATTCCCAAACACCGCGCGGCCGGCATGACGACCGGCGCCCTGCGCACCGCCCAGGGTGCCGCCGCCTGGCTGCCGGTGGCCCGCGTGACCAATCTGGCCCAGACCCTCGAGACCCTCAAACAACACCGGTTCTGGATCTACGGCCTCGACGCGGCAGGGGCCGAACGCTACGATCGGGTCACGTACCCCGAGCGGGTGGTGCTGGTGGCGGGCGGCGAGGATGCCGGTTTGGGGCGCGTGGTGGCCGGCCTCTGCGACCAGATGGTGGCGATCCCGCTGGCGGGGCGCACGCCGTCCCTGAACGTCGGGATCAGTACAGCGGTCGTTCTCTTCGAAGTCCTGCGACAACGGGGGTTCCCGCCGGCCCCGATGAAAAATTCTCGTCTTGGCGGTTGACTTTCTACCGACCTTGCGCTACTATAATCGAACACTGTCTGGTGGGTACGTTCTTTTGCAATTGCATCAGCAGCACGAATAGGGTGCCGGCGTAGCTCAATTGGCAGAGCAGCTGATTTGTAATCAGCAGGTTGCGGGTTCGAGTCCCTTCGCCGGCTTGTCCGAAAACGCGGAGAGATGCCCGAGTGGCTAAAGGGGGCAGACTGTAAATCTGTTGGCGCGAGCCTACGGTGGTTCAAATCCACCTCTCTCCAAATCCGTGCCCGTGTAGCTCAGTCGGTAGAGCACTTGCATGGTAAGCAAGAGGTCACCGGTTCAAATCCGGTCGCGGGCTTTCAAGACCATCCACCGATCTCAACATCCAACCGAGGAGGGCCTCTCACATGGCCAAGGAAACTTTCAATCGCACCAAGCCCCACGTCAACGTCGGCACCATCGGTCACGTCGACCATGGCAAGACCACCCTGACCGCTTCGATCACCAAGGTCCTGGCGGAAAAGGGTCTGTCCACCTACGTGCCGTACGACGAAGTGGCCCGCGCGGACGCCAAGAACTTCCGGCGTGACGAGACCAAGATCCTCACCGTCTCCACCTCGCACGTCGAGTATCAGTCCGACATCCGGCACTACGCCCACGTCGATTGTCCGGGCCATGCCGACTACGTGAAGAACATGATCACCGGCGCCGCCCAGATGGACGGCGCGGTCCTGGTCGTGTCGGCCGCCGACGGCCCGATGCCCCAGACCCGCGAGCACATCCTCCTCGCCCGCCAGGTCGGTGTCCCCTACATCATCGTCTTCCTGAACAAGTGCGACCTCGTCGACGACCCCGAACTGCTCGACCTCGTCGAGCTCGAGGTGCGCGACCTGCTGAACAAGTACGAGTTCCCTGGCGACAAAACCCCGGTCATCCGCGGGTCGGCCACCGAAGCCATGGCCGGCAAGGGGAAATACGGTCCCCAGGCCATCCTCGACCTGGTCAAGGCCATGGACGACTACATTCCCGAGCCGCAGCGCGAGCTCGACAAACCCTTCCTCCTCGCCGTCGAGGACGTCTTCACCATCACCGGTCGCGGCACCGTCGTGACCGGCCGCGTCGAGCGCGGTGTGATCAAGGTCGGCGACAGCGTCGAAATCGTCGGCCTGCGGGAAGAGAACAAGTCGACCGTCGTCACCGGGGTCGAGATGTTCCGCAAGTTGCTTGACCAGGGTCAGGCTGGCGACAACGTCGGGCTGCTGCTGCGCGGCATCGACAAGAACGACGTCGAACGCGGCATGGTCCTGTGCAAGCCCAAGACCATCAACCCGCACAAAAAGTTCATGGCCCAGGTCTACGTCCTGTCGAAGGAAGAAGGCGGCCGCCACACCCCGTTCTTCAAGGGCTATCGGCCCCAGTTCTACTTCCGCACCACGGACGTGACCGGGTCGGTCGAGCTGCCCGAGGGCAAAGAAATGGTCATGCCCGGCGACAACGCCGAGTTCAAGGTCGAGTTGATCACCCCCATCGCCTGCGAAGAGAAACTGCGCTTCGCCATCCGCGAGGGTGGCCGCACGGTCGGCGCCGGCGTCGTCACCAAGATCATCGAGTAAGTCTGGGAGCGCGACCGGGGCGGGCCGCGTCCCGCCCCGGTCGTTTCAGCCGAGAACCCTCGGCACGGTCCTGCGAGGTGTCCCATGCGAGAGCAGATCACGTTGGTTTGCACCGTGTGCAAACGGAAGAATTACACGACCATGAAAAACAAGCGAAACGATCCCGATCGAATCGAGCTGAAAAAATATTGTCCATGGGATCGCAAGCACCTTCCCCACAAAGAAGGCAAGTGATGATCGGCGCTGCGCCGCTCTCGGGCGCGGTCGAAGGCCAGTAGCTCAATTGGCAGAGCACCGGTCTCCAAAACCGGGGGTTAGGGGTTCGATTCCCTTCTGGCCTGTTGAACACCACCCACGGGGAACGAAACGAACGAGGAAGACATGGACAAGCTGAAAGCGTATTGGCGCGACCTGTCCCGCTACCTGATGGAAGTCTGGATCGAAGTCCGCCCTCAGAAGGGTCGGGTCGTCTGGCCGACCGTCGATAACATCAAATTGTCGACCAAAGTCGTCATCGTGTCGTCGCTGGGGTTGGGTCTCTTCATCGGATTCTTCGACATCCTTTTCGGCGAGCTTCTCAAGATCATCGTCGGCAAGGGTTCGCTGTAGAAGGCAGGCACCGTGGATATCCTGAAAGCGAAGTGGTACGTTATCCATACCCATTCGGGGTCGGAGCAAAAAGTCAAGGCCAACCTCGAACACCGGGTCGAATTGCTCGGCAAGCAGGACAGCATCTTCCAAGTGTTGGTTCCCACCGAGACCGCCGAGCGGGTCCAGGATGGAGAGCGGGTCACCCAGTCTCGCAAGATCTACCCCGGCTACGTCCTGGTTCAAATGCACATGGACGACGACACTTGGACGGTGGTGAAGAACACCCCCGGTGTGACTGGGTTTGTCGGTCTGGGCGACAAGCCCACCCCCCTCCACGAAAAAGAAGTGCAGAACGTCCTGCGCGCCGCTGGCATCGGCCCGCAGCGCTCGGCCGCCATGACCCCCATCGGCTTCACCGAGGGCCAGAAGGTCAAGATCATCGACGGCCCCTTCACCGACTTCATCGGGGAAATCAAGGAAATCAACCAGGAAAAGCGCAAGGCAAAGGTCCTGGTCTTCATCTTCGGTCGCGATACCGCGATCGAGGTCGATCTCATCCAGTTGGAAGAAGCCTGAGAACGGCGAGTTCTCTGATCTGAAGGAGAAAGAACCATGGCCAAGAAAATCGTCGCGTATGTCAAGTTGCAGATTCCCGCCGGCAAGGCGAACCCGGCTCCTCCAGTCGGTCCGGCGCTTGGCCAGCACGGCGTCAACATCATGGACTTCTGCAAGACCTTCAACTCCCGCACGCAGAAGGAAGGGGACGCCATCATCCCGGTCGTCATCAGCATCTATAGCGACCGCTCTTACACCTTCATCACCCGCACCCCGCCGGTCGCCTTCCTGTTGAAGAAGGCCGCCAAGATCGAGAAGGGCAACGCCACGCCCGGCAAGACCAAGCAGGGCAAGGTCACCCTGGCTCAGGTCGAGGAGATCGCCAAGCGCAAGATGCCCGACCTCACCGCCGGGTCCCTCGAAGCCGCCATCAGCATGGTCAAGGGCACCGCCCGCAGCATGGGGCTCGAAGTGGTCGACGGCAAGTAACCACGTCATTCAGCCGCCGGTTTCACGGCGGCACATCTTTCGAGAAAGGAGGGAAGCCAGGACAATATGCCGAAACACTCCAAACGGTTCAATACCCTGACCAAGCAGCACGTCGAACCCGGCAAGGTGTATTCCATCGAGGAGGCCTTCACCAAGGTGAAAGCCTGCGCCACCGCCAAGTTCGACGAGACGATCGACTGCGCCATCCGCACGGGTCTCGACCCGAAGTATGCCGATCAGCAGCTGCGCGGAAGCGTCGTCCTGCCGCATGGCATCGGAAAGACCTCCCGCGTCGTCGTCTTCGCCGCCGGTGAGAAGGCCAAGGAAGCCGAAGCCGCAGGAGCAGACTTCGTTGGTGCCCAGGATCTGGTCACCAAGATCGAAGGAGGCTGGACGGATTTCGATGCCGCGGTCGCCACGCCCGACATGATGAAGTTCGTTGGCAAGCTGGGCCGCATCCTCGGGCCCCGCAACCTGATGCCGAACCCCAAGGTCGGCACGGTCACCAACGACATCGGGAAGGCGGTGCGCGAACTCAAATCCGGCAAGGTCCAGTACCGCGTCGAGAAAGCTGGGATCATCCACGCGATCCTGGGCAAGGCTTCCTTTGGGCCCCAGAAGCTGACCGAGAACTTCAATGCCTTCTTCCAGGCCATCATGAAGGCGAAGCCCACCGGCGCCAAGGGCACCTACATCAAGTCCATCACCGTCAGCTCGACCATGTCCCCCGGGTTCGACATCGACGTCAACGCCGCCCGGGCGGCAGTCGAAAAGGCCGCCATCTAGTTCTCCGTTCTGTCCTCAGCCCTGTCCACGAGGTCGTAGACAGCAGGTCGCGATCGCGATAATCGATGGACCGCCGTTCAGGTGGGTGACCATCGGCCTGCCGAGACCGGAACGTCAACGGTTCGTCCGAAGGTTTCCGGTCCAGGCCGGAAACCTTTTCGTTTGACGAAAGGAGGTGAATACCCAGAGTGCGAGATCTCTCCAAGAAAGAGCAATACGTCAAGGAGTTCAAGGCCAAGATCGAGAAGGCCAAAGTGATCGTCCTGACCAGCGTCGAGGGCGTCACCGTCGAGCAGATGACCCTCCTGCGCAAGAACCTCCGCCAGGTCGGCGACGAGATGCGCGTGGTCAAGAACACCCTCCTGCGCCGCGCCTTCCACGAAATGAAGATGGAAGGACTGGAACCCTTCATGACCGGCTCGACCGCTGTGACCTTCGGCTATTCCGACCCAGTCTCCCCGGTCAAGGTCATGTTCGACTTCGCCGAGAAGGCCCAGAAGTTCCAGTTCAAGGCCGGTCTGCTCGGCACTTCCCTGCTCACCGCCAAACAGTTGGAAGCTCTGTCCAAGCTGCCCGGACGCAAGGAACTGCTCAGCATGCTCCTCTCGACCATGGTCGGCCCCATCCGCAACATGCTGTCCGTCTGCCAGGGCCCGATCCGCAAGCTCGTCTACGCCGTCCAGGCGATCCGCGAGCAGAAGGAAAAGGCCGCCGCCTGATCCGGGCCACCGCCCCGATCTGGCTTGGGCAATCTGAAAAAACCTACGACAACAGAAGGAGTTTGATAAAACGTTATGGATAAGACCCAGATCCTCGAAGCCATCGAGAAGATGACCGTCCTCGAGCTGTCCGAACTCGTCAAGGCGATGGAAGACAAGTTTGGCGTCACCGCCGCCGCCCCCATGGCCATGGCCATGCCCGCCGCCGGCCCCGCCGCCGCCGCCGCCGAGAAGACCGAATTCGACGTCATCCTCGAGAACGCCGGCGCCAACAAGATCAACGTCATCAAGGTCGTGCGCGAGCTAACCGGCCTCGGCCTGAAGGAAGCCAAGGACCTCGTCGAGGCGGCTCCCAAGCCCGTCAAGGAAGGCATCGCCAAGAGCGACGCCGAATCCATGAAGAAGAAGCTCGAAGAGGCCGGCGCCAAGGTCTCCCTCAAGTAATCCGGTGTTCAACGCGCGGTTCGCCGCGCGCCTCCCCCGCCCCGCTCCGCCGGCCGGACGCGGGGCGGTTCTTTTGGTCCCGCTTGGCCTCTCGCGAAAACCTGGAGCACCGGCGAATGCGGTCCAGGCCCGGCAGCAATCAACCCAGGTACTCCTGCCCGGC